>NZ_CP114910.1:0-312553 GCF_027497395.1 Solwaraspora sp. WMMA2080
CGGACTGATCGGGCTCGGCATCATGGCGTTGGCCTTCGCCGTGCTCGACTGGCTGACCCCCGGCCGGCTCGGCGCGGTGGTCTGCTCCGACGAGCCGCACCCCGCCGCCCGGGTCAGCGCCGCGTCGCACTTCGGCGCCGCCCTGATCGTCTGCGCCTGCATCGCCTGAGCCGGCTCGTCGTCCCCGGCCGCCGCCGGCCGGCGCGAAGACGATCCTGGCGCCGGAGCAACCCCGCGAAGGGCGTTCCGGCGCCAGGACCTTTCGGGGGCGGGATCGGGTCAGGTGCCGTCCGGCGACTCGGCGGCGTTCGGCTCCTCGTCCGTACCGCCCATCGGGCCGCCACGGCCCGGACCACCGCCGCGTCCGGGGCCGGCGAGCACCCCTTCCTCGTACGCCTTGAGCGCCGCGTCGGCCTCGGCCCGGGTGAGCTTCCCATCGGCGACCGCCGCGTCGAGCCGCTCCTGCAGCGCGGCCTGCCGGTCGGCCGTCCCCTCCGGCCGATCTCCGCGTTCGGGCCGGTCGCCGGCCCGCTCCTCACGGACCTTCTCCAGGGCGGCGGTGACGTCGTCGGCGGAGACGCCGAGTTCCGCGGCCAGCGCCTCAGCCAACTCGGTCGTCTTCGCCGCCCGGCGCTCCTCGCCGGTCGATCCGTCGGCGCTGGCACTTGCACTCGGCTCGGCGCCCTCCTGCGCGAAGGCGATGGTCGGCGCCGCGATCCCGACGCTGAGCACGCCCGCCGCAGCCAGGCCGGCGAGCGCCCGCTTCCTCGTGATCCTTCTGGACAAGTCGACCTCCGGATGTCGTCTCGGTGTGGTGCGATGACCTGACCGACGGTGCCCGGCCGCCCTCAACGCAACCCGTGCCGAAGCTGTCAGTGGGCTGAGAGTCCGGCCAGCTCAGGTCAGCGCACGGCGGGGGAGACCGTGAGGGTGCCGGCGGCGGCGTCGAGGGTGGCTGGTACGCCGAGGCCGACGGTGCGTGGGGTCTGCCCGTGCCCGAGCGGCAGCCCACCGAGCACCGGTACACCGAGGTCGCCCAGCCGCTCGCCCAGCACCTGCGCGACGTCCACCCCGTGCCGGTCGGCACAGTCGGTGAACTGGCCGACCGCGACCCCGGCCAGGTGCTCCAGCGCACCGGCCCGGCGCAGCTGGGTGAGCAGCCGGTCCACCCGGTACGGCGGCTCACCGATCTCCTCGATCAGCAGGATCGCCCCGGTCAGGTCCGGCAGGTCGGCGGTGCCCACCGAGGCCGCGAGCACGGTCAGGTTGCCGCCGAGCAGGGTGCCGTCGGCCCGACCCGGCACCAGCACCGCCGCGCCGGCCTCGTCCGGCGACCGGGTGAGCACCGTCGGCACCGGCTCCATCAGCGCCCGGCGCAGCGACCCGGCGGACACCGCCGGGGTCCGCTCGTCGTCCCATGCCGCCACCGGCCCGTGCAGCGTCGCCAACCGGGCACCCCGCCACAGCGCCAGGTGCAGCGCGGTGATGTCCGAGTAGCCGCAGACCACCTTCGGATCCCGGCGTACCGCCGCCATGTCCAGCAGGTCCACCACCCGCTGGGTGCCGTAGCCGCCCCGGGCGCAGACGACGCCCCGTACCGCCGGATCGGCGAACGCCTCGGCGAGATCGGCGGCCCGCTGCCGGTCGGTGCCGGCCAGGAAACCGTGCCGGCCCAGCGCGTGCCGGCCCAACCGGGGCCGCAGGCCCCAGGCAGCCAGCACGGCCATCCCCCGCTCGACCGGCTCCGCTGCGACCGGCCCACCCGGGGCCACGATCCGGACCTCGTCACCGGGTCGCAGCGCGGGCGGGTGCAGCGTCGGAGCGCCAGGTCGGACCGGCTCAGCCGCTGGGGAACGCGGCTCGCCACCTCGGCGGTCGGCCGGTCGCGGGTCGGTCACCGGCGCGAGACTACGCGAGGTTCCCGGTCCGAGCGAGCAGATCTGGTCCCGGTCCGAGCGAGCAGATTTTACGAGTACGCAACCGCGAGCACGCAGGCACCACCTACGGTCACCGCCCCGGCCGATTGGATAGCCTCGACACGTGGGCAGCGCTCTGGTGATCGAGAACGACCCGACCGACGACCTGCGACGGCTGGGGGAGTGGCTCGCCGAAGCCGGCCTGCCGATCGAGGTGTGCCGCCCGTACGCCGACGACCCGGTCCCGGCCGACCTGGCCGACCGACCGGCGGTGATCGTCCTCGGTGGCCGTCCGTCCGCAGTCGGTCCGGACCCGGCCGCCAGCTGGCTGCCTGCGGTCGAAGGGCTGCTGCGCAAGGCCGTCCGCCACCGGATCCCGACCCTCGGCATCGGGCTCGGTGCCCACCTGCTCGCCACCGCGCACGCCGGCACCGTCGAACGCAGCGCCGCCGGCCCGGAGATCGGGCCCGCGCTGGTCGGCAAGCGCGACGCCGCCGCCACCGACCCGCTGTTCCGGTTTGTGCCCCTCGCACCCGACGTGCTGCAGTGGCACGTCGACGAGATCACCGAGCTGCCCCACGGCGCGGTGCTGCTCGCCGCCTCCACGCACTACCCCCACCAGGCATTCCGCCTCGGTGACCGGGCCTGGGGGCTGCAGTTCCACATCGAGTGCGACCGGGACATGGTCAGCACCTGGGCGGCTGGGTCCACCATCCTGACCGAGCTGCGCCTGCCCGCCGACGTGGTCGTCGACGCCTGCGTCGAGGTGCTCGGTGACATCGAGGAGGTCTGGCAACCGTTCGCCGTCCGGTTCGCCGCGCTCGCCCTCGGCCAGCTGCCCGACTCGGACATCCCCCGGACCCTTCCGCTGCTCGGCAGTTAGGCCCCCGATGACCAGACCGACCAGTGCCACCGGCCGGCTCGCCCGGTACGGCTTCGACGTCAGCGGTACAGACACCGTCCGGGCCGCCGACCTGCTCGGCCCCGACGGGCTCGGGTTGTGGCAGGTGCAGGCGCAGCAGCCGGTCGACCCGCCGGCCGCCGAACTGTTGACCGCGCTGTCCCGGGCCGCCGACCCCGATCTGGCGCTGCGTCAGCTGCACCGGCTCGTCGAGGCGCAGCGGCGCGACGCCGCCACCGGCAACGACGACACCGGCAACGGCACCGGTGGCGCCGGTGCCGGCGGGTCGCCGGTGCTCGACGCCCTGCACGCCGACCCGGGGCTACGTCGGCGGCTGATCGCCGTCCTCGGTGCCTCGTCCAGTCTCGGCGACCATCTGGTCGCCAACCCGGACCAGTGGTCGGTGCTCGCCACCGAGAACGGAGTGGCCCCCGCCGCCGACGGTGTCCTCGACGTCGCCCCGGCCATCACCGATGCCGACGCCGCGTCGACCCCGCTGGTCGGCGCGGCGGCAGTCACCGCGCTGCGCCGGGCGTACCGGTTGGCCCTACTGCGGATCGCGGCGGCCGACCTGACCGGCGGGCGGTGTCTCGAACAGACCATGGCGGCGTTGTCCGCGCTGGCCGACGCGACCCTGTCCGCCGCGTACGCCATCGCCGTCGCCGAGCTGCCCGACGGCAGCGATCCGCCCGGCCTCGCCGTGGTGGCGATGGGCAAGTGCGGCGGCGACGAGCTGAACTACGTCTCCGACGTGGACGTGATCTTCGTCGCCGCCGACGACGCCGACCTGACGGTCGCCACCACCGTCGCCACCCGGTTGATCCACATCTGCGGGTTGGTGGCCTGGCCGGTGGACGCCGCACTGCGCCCGGAAGGCAACCGGGGGCCGTTGGTCCGTACCCTCGCCAGCCACCTCGCCTACTACCAGCGGTGGGCCCGGACCTGGGAGTTCCAGGCGTTACTCAAGGCCCGGCCGGCGGCCGGCGACCGTGACCTCGCGCAGGAGTGGATTCGGCTGCTGTCGCCGCTGGTCTGGCACGCCGCCGAGCGTCCGGAGGCGGTCGAGGACGTGCGGGCCATGCGCCGCCGGATCATCGAGAACGTCCCGCCCCGCGAGCTGGAACGCGAGATCAAACGCGGCCCCGGCGGGCTGCGCGACATCGAGTTCGCCGTCCAGCTGCTGCAGCTGGTGCATGGTCGGGTCGACGAGACGCTGCGGGCCCCCGGCACGCTGCCCACCCTGCGGGCCCTGGTCGCCGGCGGGTACGTCGGCCGCGCCGACGGCGAGGCGTTGCTGCGTGGCTACCGGTTCCTGCGCGGTGTCGAGCACCGGCTGCAACTGCAGGGGCTGCGCCGTACCCACACCGTGCCGGCCGACCCGGTGGCGCTGCGCTGGCTCGCCCAGGCCCTCGGCTACGCCTCGACCCCCGAAACCGACGTCGTCGAGGCGTTCCGGGCCGACTGGGTCAGTCACGCCACCGAGGTACGCCGCCTGCATGCCAAACTGCTCTACCGGCCGCTGCTCGAATCCGTCGCCCGGGTGCCGGCCGAGTCGCTGCGGATGACCCCGCAGGCCGCCCGGCGTCGGCTCGAGGTGCTGGGCTTCGCCGACCCGGCCGGGGCGCTGCGGCACCTGGAGGCCCTCACCGGCGGCGTCTCCCGGACCGCCGCCATCCAGCGCACGTTGCTACCGGTGCTGCTGCAGGAGTTCGCCGACGCCCCCCAGCCGGACCGAGGGCTGCTGAGCTACCGGCAGGTGTCCGACAAGCTCGGCAGCACCCCCTGGTATCTGCGGCTGCTGCGCGACGAAGGCCTGGTAGCCGGCCGGCTCGCCCGCACTCTCGGGCTGTCCCGGTACGCAGCCGACCTGCTGGCCCGCGAGCCCGAGGCGCTGCGGATGCTGGCGTCCGACGCCGAGCTCACCCCGCGCGACGCGGCGGTGCTGCGCACCGGCTTCGACGCCGCCGCGGCCCGCCACCTCGGCAGCGGTGGCGGCGAGCCGCCGGATCCGGTCCAGGCGGTCCGCGCCGTGCGGGCCCTGCGCCGCCGCGAACTGCTCCGGCTGGCCTGCGCCGACGTGCTCAACCGGGCCGGCGCTCTGGCCCCGGCCCGGGAGGCCCGGGGCCGGCTCGAAGTGGCCGCCGTCGGTGCCGGGCTGTCCGCCGTGGCCGACGCCACGCTCGCCGCCGCGCTGCGGGTCGCGGTCGAGACCGTGCCGCCGCCGGGCGGTCTGCGGTTCGCGATCATCGGCATGGGCCGCCTCGGCGGGTACGAGATGAGCTACTCCTCCGACGCCGACGTGCTCTTCGTCTACGACCCGCCGCCCGGCCTCGCCGACGACGAGGCCAGCGCGGCCGCCCGCGCGGTCGCCGAGGAGCTGCGCCGACTGCTCGGCATGCCGGCCCCCGACCCGCCGCTCGGGGTGGACGCCGACCTGCGCCCCGAGGGCCGGCAGGGGCCGCTGGTGCGCAGCCTCGCGGCGTACGCCCAGTACTACGCCCGGTGGGCGAAGGTGTGGGAGGCGCAGGCGCTGCTGCGGGCCCGGTTCGTCTGCGGCGACCCGTCGCTGGGCGAGGAGTTCGTCGCCGTCGCCGACCCGGTCCGCTACCCGGCCGGCGGGTTGAGCCGGGAGCAGGTCGTCGAGATCCGCCGGATCAAGGCCCGGGTGGAGACCGAACGACTGCCGCGCGGCGCCGACCCGGCCACCCATACCAAGCTCGGCCGGGGCGGGCTCGCCGACGTCGAATGGGCGGTGCAGCTGACCCAGCTGCGGCACGGGCACGCGGTGCCGGCGCTGCGTGACACCCGTACCCTGGTCGCGCTGGCTGCGGCCCGTGACGCCGACCTGGTCGACCGGGCCGACGCGACCGCGCTGCGCGACGGTTGGGTCCTCGCCTCCCGGGTCCGCGACGCGTTGATGCTGGTCCGGGGCCGGGCCACCGACCAGCTGCCCCGGCACGGTGCCGAGCTGGCCGGGGTGGTCCGGTTGCTCGGCGGCACCGACCCCGGCCAGTTCCTAGACGACTACCTGCGGACCGCCCGCCGCTGCCGGGCCGCGGCGGAGCGGGTCCTCGGTGCCTGACCGCTGCGGCGAGCCCGGGACGCGGTACCACCTCATCCGCTACGTCGGCCTGGCCGGCGCGGTCGCCCTCGCGGTCGCCGCCGGCCTGGGCGGCGCGCTGCCCGAACCACCGGCCGCCGGCTGGGCGGTCTTCACCAGCGGAACCGGCGTGCTCAGCGTGCTCGCCTGGGCCGCCGGCACCGGCGCGATGACGTGGGCCTGGTGGTCGGCCCAGCACGGCGTGCCGTCGGTACAGTGGGCGTTGACCACCGTCGGCCTCTGGGTGGTGCCGCTGCTGGTGGCACCGCCGCTGGGCAGCCGGGATGCCTACTCGTACGCCTGCCAGGGCTGGATCCTGCGCGACGGCGGCGACCCGTACGCCGGGGTGACCGGGCAGGGCTGTCCCTGGGTCGACGCGGTCGCCCCGCTGTGGCGCGACACCCCGGCCCCGTACGGGCCGCTGTTCGTCTGGCTCGCCGGGCTGGCGGTGGCGGTCGGTGCCGGCCTGACCGGCGCCCTGCTGGCGTTGCGGTTGACCGCCGTGGCCGGGCTGGTGCTGGTGGCGGTTGCGCTGCCCGGCCTGGCCGCCAGGTGCGGCCTGCCGGCCGGCCGGGCGCTGTGGTTGACCGTCGGCTGCCCGGTGGTGCTCATCCACCTGGTGTCGGGGGCGCACAACGACGCGTTGATGGTCGGCCTGCTGGTCGCGGCGCTGTGGGTGATCGCCGCCGGATCGGCCCGCCGGCCCGCGATGGCGGCCGTCGCCGGCGGGCTGCTGCTCGGGCTGGCCGTCGCGGTGAAGGCGACCGCGCTGGTGGTGGTGCCGTTCGCGGCGGCACTCGCGGTGGCCGGGCCGCGCCGCCCGGCCGCCCTGGTGCGGGCCGGGGCGCTGGTGGTGGCGGGGGTGGTCGGCGCGGTCACAGCCACCACCGTGCTGTCCGGGCTCGGCCTGGGCTGGGTGGACGGGCTGACCCACAGCGGCGACTCGCGGCAGTGGATTTCGCCGCCGACCGCCGTCGGGCTGCTGATCGACTACCTGGGGCGGCTGTTCGGGGTGCGACTGGACGCGGTCGGGCCGGCCCGCGCGGTGGGCCTGGCGCTGCTCGCCGGCTTCCTGATGTGGCTGTGGTGGCGGGTGTGGCGTGGCGGTGGACCGTTGGCCGGCTGGCGGGGCCCGGACAGTCGTGCCGTGCCGGTGGCGGACTCCGTCGGCCCACCGCAGACCTGGGACCGGGGGACCGTGGTGTTCGGGGCGGGGCTGGCGTTGGCCGCCACGGTGCTTGCCGCGCCGGTCGTCTACCCGTGGTACCTCAGCTGGCCGTTGGCGCTGCTGGCCGGTGCCGCGTACCGCACCGGGTGGTTTCTGGTGCCGGTGGCGGTCGCCGGTTTCCTGGTCCTGCCGGACGGCACGGGGGTCGCCGCGCTCACCAAGGCGCCGGGCACGGTCGCCATGTGCGCCCTGATCGTGGTGCTGGTGGTGCGGGCGGTCCGGTCCGCCCGGCGCCCCGGGGCGAGCTGACGGGCGGCTGGAGGAGGTCCGGGCAACGAAACGGCGGTGGGGGCGAGCCGAGGCCCGCCCCCACCGCCGTCGCCCACTGCTGGACCGGCGCGGCCGGAATCAGCAGTCGAAGTACATCGCGAACTCGTGCGGGGTCGGCCGCAGGCGGACCGGGTCGACCTCGTTGGACCGCTTCCAGTCGACCCAGGTGGAGATGAGGTCCGGCGTGAAGACCCCACCCTCGAGCAGGAAGTCGTGGTCGGCCTCCAGCGAGTCCAGCACGGCCGGCAGCGAACCCGGCACCTGCTTGACGTTGCCCCACTCCTCCGGCGGCAGGTCGTACAGGTCCTTGTCGATCGGCGTCGGCGGCTCGATCTTGCTCTTGATGCCGTCCAGGCCGGCCATCAGCATGGCGGAGAAGGCCAGGTAGACGTTCGCCGACGGATCCGGCACCCGGAACTCGACCCGCTTGGCCTTGGCGTTGCTGCCGGTGACCGGGAT
The DNA here is from genome assembly GCF_027497395.1 of Solwaraspora sp. WMMA2080. GTDB lineage: Bacteria > Actinomycetota > Actinomycetes > Mycobacteriales > Micromonosporaceae > Micromonospora_E. The sequence continues at coordinate 7,875 of NZ_CP114910.1, forward strand.
CCGGGTACAGGCGGACCGGTTGCGCTGCGAGTACACCAGGTTGACCGGTGCTTCGAAGCCCGGCACCAGTCGACGGTAGGAGTTGACCGTCGGGTTGGTGAAGGCCAGCAGCGACGGCGCGTGGTGCAGCAGACCGCCGATGTACCAGCGGGCGGTGTCCGACAGGCCGGCGTAGCCGGTCTCGTCGTAGAACAGCGGCTCGCCGTTGAGCCAGAGGCTCTGGTGGGTGTGCATGCCGGAGCCGTTGTCGCCGAACAGCGGCTTCGGCATGAAGGTCGCGGTCTTGCCGCTGGCCCAGGCGGTGTTCTTGACGATGTACTTGAACAGCTGCAGCTGGTCGCCGGCGTGCAGCAGGGTGGAGAACTTGTAGTTGATCTCGGCCTGGCCGGCGGTGCCGACCTCGTGGTGCGACCGCTCCACGGTGAAGCCGGTGTCGATCAGCTTGCGGACGATCTTGTCACGCAGGTCGGCGTAGTGGTCGACCGGCGGCACCGGGAAGTAGCCGCCCTTGTAGTTGGTCTTGTACCCGCGGTTGCCGCCCTCTTCCTCGCGACCGCTGTTCCACCAGCCCTCGATCGAGTCGATGTAGTAGTAGGCCTGGTTCGCGGAGGTCTCGTGGCGGATCGAGTCGAAGATGTAGAACTCCGCCTCGGGTCCGAAGTAGGCGGTGTCGGCGATGCCGCTCGCCGCCAGGTAGGCCTCCGCCTTCTTGGCCACGTTACGCGGGTCCCGGGAGTACGCCTCCCGGGTGAACGGGTCGTGGATGAAGAAGTTGAGCGCCAGCGTCTTCTCGATCCGGAACGGGTCGATGAATGCGGTGGCGACATCCGGCAGCAGCAGCATGTCCGACTCGTGGATCGCCTGGAAACCACGGATCGAAGACCCGTCGAAGGCGAGGCCGGTGGTGAAAATGTCCTCGTCGACCGACTCGACCGGCAAGTTGAAGTGCTGCATCACGCCGGGCAGGTCACAGAAGCGTACGTCGACGAATTTCACGCCCTCGTCTTTGAGGTACCGCAGTAGTTCCTCGGGATTGGCGAACACACGTCCTCCTGGCACGTCGCACTGATGGCTATGCTGGTCGCGACGCTATGGCCGCGGAGTTGCCCCACCGTGTCTCTAATGTTTCCGCCGTGTTACGTCCCCTGCGGAGCGTGATCCCGACCAATCGTCCCCCGCAGGATACGGCAGATGGCCCAGGCTAGTCTGGCCGTTCGTGGGTATCGGAAGGGGGAGCAGCGTGGCGGCTAGCGCAAATGCGGCTGCGGGTGGGGCGACGGACGGTCCGGCGGGGTCGGGTGCCAAGGTGTCCAGCCTGCTTCGCCGCACCGGTGCCCTAGTGATTGACTGGCTACTCTGTGTGCTTATCTCCAGCCTGTTTGCCGACCCGGCCCGGTCCGGCTGGCCACCGGTAGTCGTGCTGATCGCCGAGTACGGCATCTTCCTCGGGCTGTTCGCCCAGACCCCGGGAATGTGGCTGGCCCGGATCCGGTGTGTCTCGGCCGCCGACGGCGGCCGGATCGGCGTACCCCGGGCACTGCTGCGCGGACTGCTGCTGGCCCTGGTGATCCCGCCGCTGGTGATGGACGAGCGGCGACGCGGCCTGCACGACCGGGCCGCCGGCTCGGTCGTCGTCGCCGTCCCCAGCTGACCCACGACCGCAACCGCCCGGCCCGGCCCACCGCACCGCCCGGCCCACCGCACCGCGCCGTCATTGCGGCGACCGGCGGTCAGCGGCCCCGGGTCTGCCGGAAAGCGCCCTTCGGCGGTCGCATGTTCTTCGGAATGGCGCCCTTGGGTAACTGCGGCCGGGCCGACAACGCGGTCAGCCGCTTGTCCAACGCGTTGACGTCCTTGCCGGTCAGGTTGCGCGGCAAGCGCATCAGCGTCGTACGCATCCTGCGGATCGACAACTCGCCCTCGTCGGTGCCGATCACGTAGTCGTACAGCGGCGCACTGCCGATCACCTTCGCCAGCCGCCGCTTCTCCTGACCGAGCAACCCCCGGACCCGCTGCGGGTTGCCCTCGGCGAGCAGGATCACCCCGGGCCGCCCGATCACCAGATGGACCATGTCCATCTGGGTGGTCGAACTGACCGCCGGCGTCACCCGCCAGTCACCGCGCATGTTCTCCAGCAGCGAGGCCGCCGCACCCGGCTGGCCCTCGGCGACGTTCATCATCGCCGTGTTGGACCGCAGGTTCAGCACGATCAGTACGGCGAGCAGCGCCACCAGGATGCCGACCGGCAGCCACATCCACCCCAGCTTCAGCGTCACCGGCACGGTGATCGCCAGCGGCAGCACGACGGCGGCCACCGCCAGCGGGACGAACCACTTGTCGCGCTTGGCGGTGAACGAGAACACCATGCCGATCTGCTTCAGCCGCTGGCCGAACGACACCTTCTCCTGGGGTTTCGCCATGCGAGGCAGTCTAGTTGCCGGGGGCGAAGCCGTTCACCGGGCGGTCAGCCGGCCAGCGGCTGGGCCTCGCGCTGGCGCAGCGCCTGCTGGTAGAGCCGGCCGGCGCGGTACGACGAACGCACCAGCGGGCCGCTCATCACCCCGGAGAAGCCGATCCGCTCGGCCTCCTCGCGCAGCTCGACGAACTCCTCCGGCTTGACCCAGCGCTGCACCGGGTGATGCCGTGGCGTCGGGCGCAGATACTGGGTGATGGTGATCAGCTCGCACCCGGCGGCGTGCAGATCGCGCAGCGCCTGCGACACCTCGGAGCGCTCCTCGCCGAGGCCGAGGATCAGGTTGGACTTGGCCACCAGGCCGGCCGTGCGGGCCCGGGTGAGCACGTCGAGCGAGCGCTCGTACCGGAAGGCCGGCCGGATCCGCTTGAAGATCCGGGGCACCGTCTCGACGTTGTGAGCGAGCACCTCCGGTCGGGCGGCGAACACCTCGTCGAGCTGGCCGGCGTCGCCGTTGAAATCCGGGATCAGCAACTCGACGCCGCAGCCGGGCTGCAGCGCGTGAATCTGCCGGACGGTCTCGGCGTACAGCCAGGCACCCCCGTCGGGCAGGTCGTCGCGGGCCACCCCGGTGACCGTGGCGTAGCGCAGACCCATCGCCGCGACCGACTCGCCGACCCGGCGGGGCTCGTCGGCGTCGAACTCGGCCGGTTTGCCGGTGTCGATCTGACAGAAGTCGCAGCGCCGGGTGCACTGGTCCCCACCGATGAGGAAGGTGGCTTCCCGGTCCTCCCAACACTCGTAGATGTTGGGGCAGCCGGCCTCCTGACAGACGGTGTGCAACCCTTCCCGTTGCACCAGCCCGCGCAGCTCGGTGAACTCCGGCCCCATCCTGGCCTTGACCTTGATCCACGGGGGTTTGCGCTCGATCGGGGTCTCGGCGTTGCGGACCTCCAGGCGCAGCAGGCGTCGTCCCTCCGGAGCAATGGTCACCCTTGCCAGCCTACGCCGGCCGGTGCCCGCTCGGGCGGCCAGGCGACCGTGCGGCCACCGCTCACCGGGTGAGTTGGCTCACCCGAGGCATCGATCGGCCGGCGGACCCGAGAGCGGTCGGCTCAGCCGAGCGTGGGCAGGTGGCGCTCGACGACCGGCAGCACCTCGGCGACGGTCACCGGCCGGCCGAGCTCGGCGCTCAGCGAGGTGACACCGACGTCGCGCAGACCGCACGGCACGATCCGGTCATACGCCGTCAGGTCCGGGTCGCAGTTGATCGCGAAACCGTGCTGGGTGACCCCGCGGGCGACCCGGATGCCGATCGCCGCCACCTTGCGGGCCGGTCCACGGTCGTCGGCCGGCACCCAGACCCCGCTGTGGTTCGGCCCGTCGAGGCGGGTGGCGGCCAGCCCGAATTCGGCGCAGACGTCGATCAGCAGTTGCTCGACCCGGCGTACGTAGGCGACCACGTCGATCGGCTCCGACAACCGGACGATGGGGTAGCCGACCAACTGCCCCGGGCCGTGCCAGGTGATCTTGCCGCCCCGGTCGACGTCCACCACCGGGGTGCCGTCGACCGGGCGGTCCCACGGCTCGGTGCGCTTGCCAGCCGTGTAGACACTCGGGTGCTCCAGCAGGAGCACGGTGTCCGGCTCCTCGCCGGCGACCACGGCGGCGTGCAGTCGACGCTGCTCCGCCCAGGCGGTCTGGTAGTCGACGACGCCGGCTCGGACCCCGCGCAGGCGGGAAATGATGCTGGTCACGTCGTCCAGCCTAGTCCGCTACCGGTCGGTCGGGTCGGTCCGTGGTCCGGCTCACCAGCCGCCCTCCGGCGCCGGCCAGAGCCAGACGTCGGTGACCCGCTGCGGCGGGCCGAGCAGTTCGGTGGTCGCGGTCAGCAGCGCCTCGGCGTCGACCGGGAACTTCGCCCCGTGCACCCGGTCGGCGAGCACCACCGCCTCGGCATCCCAGTACCGCAGGTCGGCGCGGGCGGCGGCCCGGTCGGCGTCGGTGATCGGCGGCACCACGCCGGTGCGGGCGACCTCGTGCAGCAGCCCGTCGGTGGCCCGGGGGACCGGTCCGATCCGGCCCCGGCCGTCCGGTCCGCCGGGGCCGAGGAAGAAGCCGGACGGGATGGCGAACTCGCCCTGCCGGTGCGCGAACGCGTACGCCTGCCAACGTTGACCGTCGGGTAGCACATCGAGGGTGAACGGTACCGGGGCGAGCACCCTGCCCTGGCTGACGTGGTCACGCCAGGCACCCGAGGTGATGAAGTCCGGGATCGGCTCCCGTTCGATGGTGAGCAGACTGGCCGGGGTCAGCGGCAGCAGCGCCGCGACGAACGCCGCGGCCCACCACCGGCCGTACCGCGCCTGCCCGCCGGCCCGACGGGTGAGCAGCAGGCTCAGCGTCAGCGCCAGCAGGATGCCGATGACCGGGGTGACCACCATGGCCAGCCGGGCCGGCAGCGCGGCGTTGAACACCGGAGCGCCGGCCAGCGGGGCGTACGGCAGCGGGATGTCGGTGATCGTCCCGCCGATCTTCAGCCGGGGGCCGAGGGAGAGCACCGCGAACACGGCGGCGGTGACGGCGAGGGCCCGCAGCGTCGCTCGCCGACCGGGATCGGCGGCCCGCCAGAGCAGCACCAGGCAGCCGACGGTCAACATCAGCAGCGGTACGCCGAAGAAGCTGTTCTCCTCGGTCTCGTTCGGCGCCAGCCCGGTGCCCAGCCCGGCGACACCGGCCAGCGAGCGTTCCGGGAACGCCCCGTAGGCGAGGAGGTCCTCGCTGTGCACCCGGGCGTCGAAACCGGTGCCGTGGAACACCTGCGGGCCGAAGAAGTGCAACCACAACGGGTACGCCAACAGTGCGGTCGCCACGACCGCGGTGAGCGCCAGGCCGCGCAGCAGTCGGGGGAGCGCGTCGCGGACCTCGGCGGCGCGGCTGCGGTCCAGCGCCCAGACGCCGAGGAACACGCCGCAGGCCAGGGCGGTGAAGAACAGGCCCTCGGCGGCGATCGAGAAGGCCGCCGCGACGGCTACGCCGAGGATCAGGCCGTTGCGCACCCAGCCGCCCCGGCCCAGCGGCCGGGCCCCGGGGCGCCCACGCAGCGCGAGGACCCGCCAGACGATGATCGGCACCAGCCAGCCGGCGGTCCAGTTCAGGTGGGCGTTGGCGTGCGACACCATGGCCGGCGCGAAGCCGCAGAACAGTCCGCCGACGGCGGCCGCCAGCCGGGACGGCACGAACGGAGCGCCGTCGTCGCCGGTGGGTAGCCGGGACAGCAGCCAGTACCAGGTGAAGCCGGTGCCGGCCAGGTTGAGGGTGAGGATCACCAGGAATGTCGCCGGTGGCCCGATCAGGAAGGTCAGCGGCGCGAACAGCACCGCGTACACGGTGATCGAGGTGTTGACCGCGAGATTCACCCCGTCGGGGGCGTTGAGCAGGTACGTGAACAGCGGGTTCTCGCCGTGGGTCAGCGCGTAGGCGCCGTAGCCGAGCAGCCACTCGAACAGCGCCTGGTCGCTGGAGTTGACGGTGATCGCCCGGCTGTCCGGACCGGCCCACAGCCCGCTGGTGACCCAGCCGGCGAGGACCACCGCGACCACCGCGACGACCAGGTCGGCGCGCCAGCGGGCCGGGCCGCCGGCCCGGCCCCTCAACCGGCCGCTGGTCACCGGCCGGGTGGTCGCGGCGCTGTCGGGCAGTGGGGACGGAGCGGTCGGCACCGGCGGAGAGTACCAATTTCGCCCGACACGCCCGTGCCGTACCTAGGCTTGACGAAGTTATTGGAAATGACTTCCAATGTACGCGTACCTGTTGAGTTGTTTGGGAGAGATCCACGGTGAAGATCTGTTTTGTCGGTAAGGGTGGCAGTGGCAAGACCACCCTGGCGGCCCTGTTCGCCCGCCACCTCGCAGCCACCCCGGTCGGCCCCGACGACGGCCCGCCGCCGCTGCTCGCGGTCGACGCCGACATCAACCAGCATCTCGCCGCGGCCCTCGGCGCCAGCGACGACGAGGCGGTGCTGCTACCGGCGTTGGGCGACCACCTGGCCGACATCAAGGAGTATCTGCGCGGCGACAATCCCCGGATCGGCTCGGCCGCAGCGATGGTCAAGACCACCCCGCCCGGGCGAGGCTCGCGGCTGCTCACCGTCGCCGGGGCCAACCCGATCTACGACGCGCTGGTCCGCGAGGTGGCTGGTATCCGGCTCGCCGTCACCGGGCCGTTCGCCACCGACGATCTCGGCGTCGCCTGCTACCACTCCAAGGTCGGCGCGGTGGAACTGCTGCTCAACCACCTGGTCGACGGTGCCGGTGAGTACGTGGTCGTCGACATGACCGCCGGGGCCGACTCGTTCGCCTCCGGGCTGTTCACCCGGTTCGACGCCACCTTCCTGGTCTGCGAGCCCACGGTGCGCAGCGTCGGGGTCTACCGGCAGTACGTCGGCTACGCCCGCGACTACGGCGTCCGGGTGCACGTCGTCGGCAACAAGATCGACGACGAGTCGGACGTGGACTTCCTGCGCGAGCACGTCGGCGCGGATCTGCTGACCTGGATCGGGCGGTCGGCCTTCGTCAAGGCGGCCGAGCGGGGCCGGCACCAGCCGATCACCGCGATGGAGCCGGCGAACCGTGACGCTCTGGACATGATGCGCACAACCGTCGATGCTTGTGGCAAGGACTGGGCCAACTACACCCGGCAGGCGGTGGAGTTCCACCTACGCAACGCCGCCGCCTGGGCCAACGACCGGGTCGGCGAGAACCTCGCCGACCAGGTCGACCCGGAGTTCGTACTCGGACCAGACCTGCTGGTCCGCTGACCGTAGCGTGAGGAGAAAGCATGTCCCTCGACGTACCTGCCGCCCTGCTGGAGCGGGCCGAATCCGGCCGGGTCGACGACGCCGAATTCGTCGACTGCGTACGCCAGTCCCTGCCGTACGCCTGGTCGGTGGTGTCCCAGGTGGCCACCGAGGCCCAGGGTGGCACGGCCGAGTTCGCCGACCACGCGGTGCCGCCACCCAGCGAGGCCGAGCGTGGCCAACTGCTGCGGGCGCTGGCCAGCGACGCGATCCGGGGCGGCCTGGAGCGGCACTTCGGCGTCAAGTTCGCCTTCCAGAACTGCCACCGGGTGGCCGCCTTCAAACTGTCCGCCGTCGGCGGCGAGACCTATCAGGAGTTCATCTCCCCGGTGGCCCAGCTGCGCAACCAGTCACCCGAGCTGCGTGACTGCTGAGCCGACCATCTCGACGGCGGCCGGCGACCTGAACCAGCCAGCGGTGGACCTGTTCCTGCTGGCGGCACATGGTCTGCCGGCCACCGTCGGCTACGCGCGCGCCGCCGAGGCAGCCGGCCTCGGCGGCGTGTGGCTTGCCGAACACCACTTCGTCTCGTACGGGCAGTGCCCGTCCGCCACCACCCTGGCCGGCTACCTGCTCGGCGCCACCCGTCGGATCGCCGTCGGCACCGCGGCGGCCGTGCTGTCCAACCGGCATCCGGTCGCGCTCGCCGAGGAAGCAGTCCTGCTTGACACGGTCTCCGCCGGCCGGTTCCGGCTCGGGGTCGCCCGTGGCGGCCCCTGGGTGGACCTGGAGGTCTACGGCACCGGCCTGGACCGGTACCGGGACGGCTTCGCCGAATCGCTGGATCTGCTGAGCCGCTGGCTCTCCGGCGCGGCGACGGTCGGCGCCGACGGTCAGTTCTTCACGTTCCGCGATGTGCCGGTGGTGCCGCGACCGGCCCGCCCGATGCCGATCTGGATTGCGGCGACCTCGCCGGCGACGGTCGACCTCGCCGCCAGCCGCGGACTTGCCCTGCTGCTCGGGGTGCACGACGACGACGCGGCGAAGGCCGCCACGCTGGCCCGGTACGCGGACGTCGCCGCCGCCAACGGGCACGACCCGGCCATCGTGCCGCACGCCTCGGTGCATCTGATCGGGCTCGCCGACTCCCGGGCCGCCGCCGAGCGGGTGCTCCGCCGGACCCTGCCACCGTGGCTGGCCACCACCCGCGAGTACGTCCGGATCGACGGCTCGGCGCCGGCCCACCGGGACCTCGACGCCTACGCCGAGCACCTGCTGCGAATCCACCCACTGGGCAGCGCGGCCGAGTGCGCCGCGCGGCTTGCCGCCAGCGCGGCGACCATCGGCGCCCACCGGCTGGTGCTGATGGTCGAGGGCGCCGGTCCGGCTGCCACCGGCGACCTGATCACGGCCATCGGCACCGACCTGCTCCCGGCGCTGCCCTGACCGGTCTGGACGCCACCCGGCGCGGGGTCACCCCTGCGTCAGGGCGGCGTGCAGCGCGTCCGGCAGGTCCGGGTACCGGTAGGTGAACCCGGCCTCGGTCAGCGCCCCGGGCAACACCCGGGAGGAGCGCAGCGCCTCGGTGGCGAACTCGCCCAGCGCCACGTGCAACGCGAACGCGGGGACCGGCAGCACCGCCGGTCGGTGCACCGCCGACCCGAGCGCCTTGCCGAACGCCGCGTTGGTCACCGGCGCCGGCCCGACCACGTTGACCGGGCCGGAGATGTCATCGTGATCGAGCAGGAAGGTCACCGCCCGCAGCCAGTCCTGCATGGCGATCCACGGCACCCACTGCCGCCCACTGCCGAGCTTGCCGCCCAGCCCGAGCCGGAACGGCAGCAGCTGCGGCTTGAGCAGGCCGCCGTCACGGTGCAACGGCAGACCGGTGCGTAGCCGGACCACCCGTACGCCGGCGTTCTCGGCCGGCCCGGTGGACGCCTCCCAGACCCGCGCCACGTCGGCCAGGAAACCCTCACCGGCCGGGGCGTTCTCCTCGACCGGCTGGTCGCCGGTGTCGCCGTACCAGCCGACCGCTGACGAGTTCAGCAGCACCGCCGGCCGGTCCGCTGCCGCGAGACCGGACATCGCGGTGGCCAGCGTGGTGGTGCTGTCCACCCGGCTGGACCGGATCAACGCCTTGTAGCCGTCGGTCCAGCGTTTGTCGCCGACCCCGGCACCGGCCAGGTTGATCACCGCGTCGATGCCGGTGAACACCGCCGGGTCGAGCTGCCCGGCCGACGGCGACCAGCTGAACTCCGCCGGCCCGCGCGCCGGCCGGCGGACCAGTTGTACGGTCTCGTGTCCGCAGCTGTGCAGGTGGTCGGTCAGTCTGGTGCCGAGGAAGCCGGACGCGCCGGCCAACAGGATGCGCATGCGGACATCTTCGCTGATCGCGGTGGTGCCGGCTGCGGACCACCGCCATTGGGTGCAAAACGGCGGGTGGGTGCCGGCCGGGATCGGCCGGCACCCACCGCTACGGCAACCGGGGTCGCTCTGTCGTGGAACGCCGTCAGGACAGGCCGAGCTCGCCTTCGAACGCGCCGGCCTCCAGCCGCTCCTTGACCGCGCTGAGGAACCGGGCGGCGTCCGCGCCGTCGACCAGCCGGTGGTCGTAGGACAGCGCCAGGAAGACCATCGACCGGGGTGCGATGATCTCGCCGAGCTCCGGGTCGTCGACCACCGCGGCGCGTTTCACCACCGCTCCGGTGCCGAGGATGGCGGCCTGCGGCAACGGCACGATCGGGGTGTCGAACAGCGCCCCACGGCTGCCGGTGTTGGTCAGCGTGAAGGTGGCACCGGACAACTCGTCGGGCCCGATCTTGTTGGTCCGGGTCCGCTCCGCCACGTCGGCGATCCGCCGCGCCAGCCCACCGAGGTTGAGATCGCCAGCGTCGCGGATCACCGGCACCAGCAGACCCCGCTCGGTGTCCACCGCTACGCCGAGGTGCTCCCCGTCGGGGTAGGTGATCGTGCCGGCCTGCATGTCGATGGAGGCGTTGACCACCGGGTAGGTGCGCAGTGCCTCCACCGCCGCCAGCGCGAAGAACGGCAGGAACGACAGTTTGACGCCGTGCTTGGCCTGGAAGTCGCCCTTGACCCGGGCCCGCAACCGGGCGATCTTGGTCACGTCGACCTCGACGACCGTGGTCAGTTGGGCCGAGCTCTGCAGGGACTCGTGCATCCGCTTGGCGATGACCGTCCGGGTCCGGCTCATCTTCTCGGTCCGGCCCCGCAGCGGGCTGGGTTGCGCCTTGGCCGCCGTCGGTGCCGTAGCCGGTGCCGCCGGCTTGGCCTGTTCGGCCTTGGCCCGCTCGGCTGCGGCCCGCGCCTGTTCGGCCGCGGTCAGCACGTCCTGTTTGCGGATCCGCCCGCCGACCCCGGTGCCGCGCACCGAGGCCAGGTCGACCCCCTGCTCGGCGGCGAGCTTGCGGACCAGCGGGGTGACGTAACCGCCGGCACCGTTGGCGCTGGCCGGTGGGGCCGCTGGAGCGGTCTGCTGTGCCGGCGGTGCCGGCGGTGCGGCCTGCGCTGGCGAGGCGGACTCGGTGGCCGGGGCCGGGCTGGCGTACGAGGCACCCGGCTGGGCCGGCGCGGGAGCGGCCGGCTCCGATTGTGCCGCCGGCTGCGGCTGGGCGGGGTCGGCCTGCGGCGCGGTGGCCGGCTCCGGTGCGGCGGCCGGCTCCGGTGCCGCCGGAGCCGAGGCCCCGCCGGGGCTGCCGACCAGTGCCAGTTCGGCACCGACGTCGGCGGTGTCGTCCTCCGGCACCTTGATCTCCAGCAGCGTCCCCGCGACCGGCGACGGGATCTCAGTGTCGACCTTGTCGGTGGAGACCTCCAGCAGCGGTTCGTCGACCTCCACGGCGTCACCGACCTGCTTGAGCCAGCGGGTTACGGTGCCCTCGGTGACGCTTTCGCCGAGAGCCGGCATCCGGACCGCAGTGGCGTCGCCACCAGACGTCGGCGGCGGGCCGTCCGCCGGCTGGGCCGGCTCCGGCGCTGCGGCCGGCTCCGGCTCCGCAGGCTGTTCCTGCGGCGCGCTCGCAGCGGGGGCGGTCCGCCCACCGTCGTCCTGCTGCCCGTCGTCCTCCTGACCACCGGAGATGACCGCGAGTTCGCTGCCCACCTCGGCGGTCTCGTCCTCGCTCACCACGATCCGGGTGAGCACCCCGGCCGCAGGCGACGGGATCTCGGTGTCGACCTTGTCGGTGGAGACCTCCAGCAGCGGTTCGTCGACCTCGACCCGGTCGCCTTCCTGCTTCAACCAGCGGGTGACGGTGCCCTCGGTGACGCTCTCGCCGAGCCGGGGCATGGTGACCGATACCGGCATATCTACAAGACTCCTCTAGTCAGGCGTGTGCGTGCAGCGGCTTGCCGGCCAGGGCCAGGTGGGCCTCGCCCAGCGCCTCGCCCTGGGTCGGGTGGGCGTGTACGAGTGGTGCGACGTCGGCCGGGTCGGCCTCCCAGTTGTAGATCAACTGTGCCTCGCCGATCAGCTCGCCGACCCGGGCACCGACCAGGTGCAGTCCCACGACCGGGCCGTCGACGACCCGGACGAGCTTGACGAAGCCGGTGGTCTTGAGGATCTGGCTCTTGCCGTTGCCGCCGAGGTTGTAGTTGTAGGTCTTGACCTTGTCGGCCCCGTACTGCTCCTTGGCCTTCGCCTCGGTCAGCCCGACCGAGGCGAGCTCCGGGTCCGAGTAGGTGACCCGGGGGATACCGCTCTCGTCGACCACCGCCGGGCTGCGGCCGGCGATCTCCTCGGCGACGAAGATGCCCTGCTGGAAACCGCGGTGGGCCAGCTGCAGGCCGGGTACGATGTCGCCCACGGCGTAGACGTTCGGCAGATTGGTCCGCAGCCGCTCGTCGGTCAGCACGAAGCCACGGTCCATCTTCAGACCCTGCTCCTCGTATCCGAGGTCGGCGGTGACCGGCCCACGCCCGACGGCGACCAGCAGCAGCTCGGCCTCCAGGGTCTCACCGCCGGCGATCGTCATCCGGACGCCGGACTCGGTGCGTTCGACCTTCTCGAACGGCTTGCCGGTCTTGAACCCGATGCCGCGCTTGCGGAATGCCCGCTCCAGTGCCTTGGACGACTCCTCGTCCTCGGCGGCGACCAGCCGGGGCAGCGCCTCGACGATGGTCACGTCGACGCCGAAGGAGCGCCAGACGCTGGCGAACTCGACACCGATCACCCCGCCGCCGAGCACGATCGCCGACGACGGCACCCGGTCCAGCTCCAGCGCGTGCTCGCTGGTCAGAATCCGCTCGCCGTCGACCTCGATGCCGGGCAGGCTCCGCGAGTAGGACCCGGTGGCCAGGATCACGTTGCGGCCGGTGTACCGGGCTCCGTCGACCTCGACGGTGTCCGGGCCGACCAGCCGGCCGGTGCCCGCCACGTAGGTGATCTTCGAAGACTTGATCATGCCCTGCAGGCCCTTGTACAGCCGGCCGACCACGCCGTCCTTGTAACTGTTCACCCCGGCCATGTCGATGCCGACCAGGTCCGCCTTGACACCGAACTGCTCGGACTCGCGTGCGTTGTCGGCCACTTCGGCGGCGTGCAGCAGCGCCTTGGTGGGGATGCAGCCACGGTGCAGGCAGGTGCCACCGACCTTGTCCTTCTCGATCAGGGCTACCGACAGATCGAGTTGTACGGCGCGCAGGGCAGCCGCGTAGCCTCCACTACCGCCGCCGAGGATGACCAGGTCGAAGGTCCCGCCGTTCGGCTCACTCACAGTTCACTCCCAGGTCACGTCGCTGCACAGGAGGGCCGTCCCCTGCGTCGTCCCATGGAACGGGCAGACTTTCCCCGGTCATCTTGTCACTTGTAGTGTCTGAACGCTCAACGAGGTGCCCAAGGACACGTGGTCGCAACGTAGGCTTGCCCTGTCCGTCTATGCGCGCGGGCGTCGGACAGCCGGGCCCGGCCCGACCGCACCAGGCCGCCCGGCCGGCACCCGCGCGGTCTTTGTCAGCTGGGGGAGGGGAACGCCGGTGGCGTGGTTTCGTCGGCGCAAGCAGTCGAGCGGGGCACCGGGAGGACGGCCGGCGAACCGGGCTGATCTCGACCATCTCGAGGAGTTCGTCCGCAGCCGCCGCGGGGTCGAGGCGTTCATCGAGCCTCGGACCACGGTTACCGAGACGACGGTGATGCTCATCGCGTACGACGGTGAGTGGACCCGTCGGCGGGTCGACGGTCCGGAAACCGCCCGTCGCTTCGCGCACAAGATGGCCATCCCGATCTACGACGTGGCGCTGGTCGGCTACCCGCAGCGGATGCGGGACTTCAACGAACGGCGCAAGCGGGCCGACCGGGCCGACCGGGGCTGACGTCCCCGCGTGGGTCGGGTGCCGGCCGGCACCGACCCACGCGGGGACGTTACGGGTCAGCCGTTGGCCGCGATGTCCTGCACCAGGTGCACCAGCGTGCGCACCGGTACGCCGGTGCCACCCTTGCTCCAGTAGCCGAACGGCTCGCCGGCGTGGTAGGCCGGGCCGGCGACGTCGAGGTGCGCCCAGGCGACCCCCTCGCTGACGAACTCGCGGAGGAACACCCCGCCCTGCAGCATGTGGCCGGCCCGGTCCATCGCCGAGTTCACCTGGCAGATGTCCGCCACCTCCGACTCCATGCCCTTGCGGACGTCGTCGGGCAGCGGCATCGGCCAGGCCGGCTCACCCACCGCGTCCCCGCCGGCCCGTACCCGGGCACACAGCTCGTCGCTGCCCATCACCCCGGCCATCCGCTTGCCCAGCGCGACCACCTGCCCGCCGGTCAGCGTCGAGGTCTCCAGCAGGTAGTCGCAGCCGTCCGCGCAGGCCCGGGCCATCGCGTCGGCGAGCACCATCCGGCCCTCGGCGTCGGTGTTGAGCACCTCCACCCGCTTGCCGTCGAACATGGTCACCACATCGCCGGGCCGGTACGCGGTACCCGACGGCATGTTCTCCGCCATCGGCAGGTACGCGGTGACCGGCACCGACGGCCGTAGCGCGGCGATCGCCAGCATCGCCGCCCCGACGGCGGCCGCACCGGCCATGTCCGACTTCATCTCCCACATGCCCTGCGCCGGCTTGATCGACACGCCGCCGGTGTCGAAGGTGATGCCCTTGCCGACCAGCGCGACCCGTGGGGCGTCCGGGGCCGCCTCCGGCGGGGTATAGGAGACGATCACCAGCCGGGGCGGTGCGGCCGAGCCGCCGCCCACGGCGAGGATCCCGCCGTAGCCCCCGTCGATCAGCGCCTGCTCGTCCAGCACCTGCACGGTCAGCCCGGCAGCGACCGCCGTGTCCCGTACCGAATCGGCGAACGCCGGTGGCCGCAGCTCGTTCGGCGGGGTGTTCACCCAGTCTCGGCAGGCGATCACCGCCGCGGCGACCGCCTCCGCCCGGGCCACCTCGGCCTGCACCGCGGGGTCGGCGGCGTCGGTGACGTGCAGGGCGATCGAGGCGACCGGTGCTCGTCGGCCCGGCTGCGGCCGGGTCTTGTAACCGGCGAACCGGTAGCTACCGAGCAGCGCGCCCTCGGCGACCGCGCGCAGTGCCGCCGGCCCGTCCGCGTCATCCGGGACCGGCAACGCCACGGCGACCCGCGAGGTGCCGGCGAGTGCCCGTACCGCCGCGCCGGTCGCTCGGCGCAGCGTCTCCGGGGCGGGCGCCGCGCCGGTCGGCTCCGGACCCAGCCCGACCGCGACCAGCAGCGGCGGCCCGACCGTACCGAGCGTGGCCAGCTTGATCACTTCGCCGGCGGCGCCGGTGGCGCCGAGCAGACTGAGGGCCTCGGTCAGTCGACCCTCGAACGCGACCGCGATGCTCTCCGCCCCGGTCGCCAGCAACAGGGCGGGCGTCGTGCCCGGCGTGCCGTCCGCCGCCGCCTGGTCTGCGTCCGGCTGGTCCTGACTGTGTACGCCGATCACCAGCGCGTCGACGGCCAGCTCAGCGGGGTCGGTGTCGACCAGGTCCAGGGTTGTGGTGGTTGATGTCACTCGGCGTCTCCGGCAGCTGGGCCGGTCGGCTTGTGGCGACCGGCGGGTTGGTCTCCGGCGCAACTTGCTCCGCCGGACGGGGTGGTGCCCCGCCGATGCTAGCCACCTGCGGGTCCGCCGGTAAGTTGCCTCCCATGACCGAGGTGACCATGACCGGGGACGGCGCGCCGCGCAGATCCCCGCTGCACGACCGGCACGTCGCGCTCGGCGCGAAGTTCGCGGCCTTCGGCGGCTGGCAGATGCCGCTGGAGTACGCCGGCGGCGGCGTGCTGCGCGAGCACGAGGCGGTGCGTGACGCCGTCGGCGTGTTCGACGTGTCGCACCTCGGCAAGGCCCGGGTCACCGGACCCGGCGCGGCGGCGTTCGTCAACACCTGCCTCAGCAACGACCTGGACCGGATCGCCGCCGGTTCGGCCCAGTACACGCTCTGCTGTGACGACGCCACCGGCGGCGTCGTCGACGACATCATCGCCTACCGGTACGCCGACGACCACGTGTTCCTGGTACCCAACGCGGCGAACACCGGCGAGGTGGTCGGCCGGCTGCGGGCGGCGGCGCCCGGCGGGGTCACGGTTACCGACGAGCACACCGGGTACGCCGTACTGGCGGTGCAGGGACCGGCCTCGGCCGGACTCCTCGCCGATCTGGGGCTGCCCACCGGGCATCCGTACATGAGCTTCGTCGCCGGTCGGCTGGCCGGCACCGAACTGGTCGTCTGCCGCACCGGGTACACCGGCGAGCACGGCTACGAACTGGTGGTGCCGGCCGAGGCGGCGGGCCGGGTGTGGGACCTGCTGCTGGCCGCCGAGACACCGATCGCCGCGCGGGCCTGTGGGCTGGGCGCTCGGGACACGCTGCGCACCGAGATGGGGTACGCGCTGCACGGCCAGGACCTGACGGTGGCGGTCACCCCGGTGCAGGCCCGGCTCGGCTGGGCGGTCGGCTGGCGCAAACCGGACTTCTGGGGTCGGACCACACTGCTGGCGGAAAAAGCAGCCGGGCCGGCCCGGCTGCTGCGCGGTCTGCAGGCCGTGCAGCGGGCCATCCCGCGACCCGGCATGGCCGTGCTGCTCGACGGAGCGCAGGTCGGTGCGGTGACCAGCGGTACCTTCTCGCCGACCCGCAGGGCAGGTGTCGGCCTGGCTCTGCTGGACACCGCTGCGGTGCCGACCGACGGTGTCGAGGTGCAGGTTGACGTGCGCGGCCGACACGCGCCGATGCGGGTGGTGACCCCGCCGTTCGTACCGTCGTCGGTGCGTTGACTGCCCGCTGCGCTGACGGCGTCCCGGCTCAGCGCCCGACCGGACCGCTCACCGCCCGGTCGGGCCCCGGTCGCCCTGATCGAGTACCGACTCGGTCCAACCACCCTCCACCATTCGGTCGCCGCTGATCAGCGCCCAGTCGACCACGTCCGCGGCGTCCACCTCGACCGGGCTGCCGACCCGTACGGTCGGGTCGCAGACCGCGTCGACCGTGCTGGCCGCGTGGATCCGGCCGGGATGCGGCCAGCCGGTGACGTTGGCCCATACGTACTCGTGGCCGTCCGGCGCGGTGAGACCGTACTTGACCAGCAGTTGACCGCCGAGCGCGCGGGCGAGGTACCGGGCCCGGACCTCGCCCAGCGACCGGCGGGCGGTGGTGATCGCCTGTGCCATCGCGTCGCTGCGCCGGGCGTAGTGGATCTCCGGCTGCCCGGCGCCGAAGAGCTCGCCGCAGACCTGGGTGAAATAGTCCCCGGCGTCGCTGTCGGCGACCTGCGGCGGCGGGCGGAGGGTGAGGAAGGAGTCGGCCTCCGGATCGGTCGACGGGTCCAGCACGATCCGCAGCAGCGCCGAACCCGCCGAATCGTGCCGGTCCTGGTTGCCGTACGCGACGGCGATGTCGTGGCCGGACACCGGCAAATTCACCGGCAACTGGACGAAGGCCGGCGGCTCCGGTTCAGCCAGGGCCTCGGTCCAGATCCGCAGCAGCCGGCGGGCGGTCCCGGTCATGATCGCCCCCCAGGCCCGGACGAACCTCGGCGGCACCTGCTGCGCCTGCAGCTCCAGCAGCCCGAACCGACGCAGCCCTTTCGTGGTGAACCAGAGCCCGTCGTCGTCGGGGGAGTAGGGCACCAGGATCCAGTCGACCAGGCGGATCCGGCCGTCGGCGTCGGGCAGCGACCGCAACGCACCCGCCGGGTCGAGGAACTGCAGCCCGAACAGGTCGATCAGGTCGACGTCGAGGGCGTCGGCCAGCGCCGCGCCGACCGCCCGCGCGGCCCACTCATGCGCCGGCGGCCAACCCGGCCGGTAGTTGGCCTGGACCACGACACAACGCTGTGCGGTGCGGAGTCGGGCCAGCTGACCGCCGGTTGCCCCGAACGCGGCCAGCAGATCCGGCGGCAGCTCCGGCAGCCGGTCGACCGGGCGGGTCTGCACGGTCATCAGCGGACTGCCGAGCATCTGTCGGGTCAGGTCGCGCACCGGTCGGGGCAGCCGGTCACCGAGCCAGTCCACCGCGTCCAGCGCCTCCGGTACAGCCGCGTCCGGCGGTACCACCGGGACCAGGTACGTGGCGGCCAGCGACTCCGGGACCGGCACTGGCAGCAGCAGGTCGTCCGAACTGGCGGCCATAGGTGCTCCCTGCTCCCCGGGTCGTGCGTCGCTGGCGAGGTGAACGCTACCCGGCACCGGACCCGTGGCGGCCGAGGTTGCCGATCGCCGTGGCCCGTTGCCGACGGCCGGTCGGGGTGCGGCCGGCACCGCCGGTCACCTGACACCGGGTCACCGCACGGTTACCAGGCCCAGGTAGACGGCGGTGGTGGTGAATTCGACCCCGGCACCCAGCACATCGCCGGTGATCCCGCCGAACCGGCGTACCAGATGGCGCAGCCAGGTCTGCCACAGCAGCACGGCGCCCAGCACCACCAGCGGCCCCTGCCAGGGTCGGCCGGGTACGGCGGCGACCGCCACGGCGGCGACCAGGACCGTGCCGGCCGCCAGCAGCGGCCACCGCTGGGTGCCGGCCACCAGCGCGCCGAGCCCGTCCGGTCGGGCGGCCGGCACGGCCTGGCGGCAGGCCCAGGTGACCGCGAGGCGGCCTGCCGCGACCGCGGTGGCGACCGCCGCCAGCACCGCCGGCCACGACCGTCCGGCCGGTAGCGAACCGAGCGACGCCGTCTGCGCCAGCAGCACGACGACCAGGGCCACCACGCCGAACGGGCCGATGTCCGGCCGGCGCATCACCGCCAGCGCGCCGTCGGCGGGCCGGTGCGAGCCGAGCGCGTCGACGGTGTCGGCCAGTCCGTCCAGGTGCAGCCCTCGGGTCGACGCCGCAGCCAGGCCCGTCACCACCGCAGCGGCGACCAGCGCCGGGGTTCCGGCGGCCGAGAGCGCGAGCAGGGTCGTTGCCAGAAGTACGCCGAGACCGAGGCCGACCACCGGGGCGACCGCCATCGCCGCGGCCGCCGCCGGTCGGTGCACCGGACCGGGCCGCAGCGGAAACACGGTGAAGGTGGTGACGGCGAGCCGGACGCCGGCGGACACCGCATGTCCCGGACCGGTGGGCGGTCCGGCGGTCACCGCACCGGGTCGGCGGCGGCCGGTCCGGCGGCCGCCGGACCGGGACCGGCCGGCTCCGGTTCGGCGAACGTCGGGTGTTCGCCGAGCGTGTCGGCCAGGGCGAGCGTCGAACGCAGCAGCGGCAACGCGGCCAGCGCGGTGGCGCCCTCACCCAGGTCGAGCCGCAGATCCAGAAGCGGGGTCAGGCCGAGTACGTCCGCCGCGTGCCGAACGGTCGGCTGCCGGCCGTGGTCGGGCAGCAGGCACCAGTGCCGGGTCTGGCCGGCGAGATCCCGGCTGACCAGCGCGGCGGCCACCCCGACCGGGCCGTCCAGCAGCACCGGGATCCGGTTGGCGGTCGCGCCGAGCAGCACCCCGGTGGCCACCGCGACGTCCCCGCCGGCGTACTCCGCCAGCACCTCCCGGGCACCACGGGTGCCGCGCCGGGTGCGGTGCAGCGCGTCGCGTACGGCGGCGCACCGCGACATCCACGCGGCGTCGTCGACCTTTCCGCCCGCTGCGGACACCCGGCCGAGCAGCGCCGCCGGTTCCGCCCCGGTGGTCGCCGCGACGACGGCGGCCGCTGCGGCGGCACCGCCCGCGCCGCAGGCGGCGATGACGATCGCCGCCACGCCGGCCCGGCCGGCCCGCTGCGCCACCTCCCACCCGGTTGCCAAGGCGCTGTTCACCTCGTCGGGGGTGAGCGCCGGCTGATGTTCGATCGGGGCGGCGACGGGGGCGGCAACGACGTCGACGACCGCACCGGCGGTGGCGGCCAGCCGCGCCAGCGCCCCGTGGCCGGCGCGGGCCTGGTCGGCCCGGCGCGCCGAGTCCTGCGGGCTGTCGCCGGCGGCGACTCCACCTTCGTGGTCGCCGTGGACCAGCACCACCTGGACCTGGTCCCACGGTTGCGGGCTGGTCGCGTCCTGCGTACCGGCGGCGAAGCCGATGACGTTCTCGAGCGCACCGAACCCGGCTCCGGGCAGGTCCAGCTGGCCCAGCCGGGCGATGCCGGCGGTCCGGGTCTTCTCCGCCGGCATCGGCAGGGTCATCCCGGGGGCGATCTGTGCCGCCGCGCCGGACCCATTGGTCGCGGCCGGCTCCGGCCCGGCTTGCGACTGCGGCTCCGGGCTGGTCACCGTGGCGGTCGCGGCCGGACCGGTCGACTTGAGCTGCACCGGTTGTCCGGCCACGACCAGCACTACCGCGTCGGACACCTCGGCCAGCAGTTGGTTGGTTGAGCCGAGCGCGTCCGCGAACGCCCGCCCGACCGGTGTGGACGGCACCAACGCCAGCCCTACCTCCGGGCTGACCAGCACCAACCGGGCCGGGCAGGACCGCACCGCAGCACAGAGCTCAGCGATGGTGGCCCGGTCGTCGGCTGGTTGCCGGGTCGGATCGAGCAGCGCGGCGACCCAACCGCCCAGGTCGTCGACGAGCAGCGTCTCATCCGCGCGGGCCGACGAGATCGCCTCGATCAGCCGGCCCGGATCCCCGGTGGCCTCGTCGGTGTGCCAGTCGGCCGGCCGGCGGGCCCGGTGCGCCCCGATCCGGGCGAGCCACTCGGCGTCGGACGGATCGGCCGCACCCGTCGCCACGTAACGCACCATCGGATCACCGGTGATCAGGGACTCGGCGAAGTCGGACTTGCCGGACCGGATTCCACCGAGTACAAGAATGGACTGCCACCCGCCAACGGACATGCCAGTACCTTACGGCGGGCGCGGCCGGCCGTGACCTGCCGGGGCGGTGCCGGCCGTGCTCCGGTGAGGTGGGATGTCACCGGCCGCGGCTAGGCTTGCGGCGTCCATCGCCGAGGGGAGCAGCACATGCCATGGAGTTGGCGGTACGTGGACGCGGAAGGTCAGCCCACGCAGGGGCCGGCCGAGACGTTCGGCACCCAGGCCGACGCCGAGTCCTGGATCGGCCAGGCCTGGCGGGAGTTGGCCGCGGCAGGCGTCGCCTCGGTCGAGCTGTTGGAGGACGACCGCACCGAGTACCGGATGAGTCTGCTGCCGGCAGGCAAGTGAGATGCGGCCGGTGCCGTCCGACGGACCGTCGGGTGGCCTGCGGGCCGGTCGGCCGACGACGAGCTGGCGGCCCAGTCCGGTCTTCCTCGTCCTGGTCGCACTGGTGGCCGGCAGTGGCGCACTCGCCTGGTCGGGTGAGCGGTACGCCCGGGTGGCCGTCTTCGTGCTGGTGGTCAGCGGCTGGTTGGTCTCGCTCTGCCTGCACGAGTACGCGCACGCGCTGGTTGCCTACCGGTTCGGTGACCGCAGCGTGGCGCGCCGCGGCTATCTGACGCTCAACCCGTTCCGGTACACCCATCCGCTGCTGTCCGTCGCGTTGCCGGTGCTGGTGGTCCTGCTCGGCGGGATCGGCCTGCCCGGCGGCGCGGTCTGGGTGGACCGGCACCGGATCGCGGGCCGCGTCCGGCACACCCTGGTGAGCCTCGCCGGCCCGGCGGTCAACGTGTCTCTCGCGGTGGTGCTCGCGGTGCCGTTCCTCGCCGGTGTGAATCCGGGCACCCGCCAGGAGTTCTGGGCGGGGATCGCCCTGCTGGGCTTCCTGCAGTTGACCGCCAGTGTGCTCAACCTGCTGCCGGTCCCCGGACTGGACGGCGGCAACATGGTCCAACCGTGGCTGCCACCGGCCTGGCAGCGCGGTTACCAGGTGCTCGCGCCGTTCGGCTTCATCGGCCTGTTCGCGTTGCTGTGGGACGACCAGATCGGCGGCGCGTTCTTCCGGGCCGTGTTCTGGTTGGGCGACATGTTCGGGCTGCCCGCGCCGCTCTACGGCTACGGGTTGGCGCTGATCCGTTTCTGGTCCTGACGGCTGCCCGGCGTGGCGGCGGTCCATTAGCGCCGGGCCGGGTGCGTGCACCTACGACGCGTCATGCCGCTGCGGCTCCGCCCGCAGCGGCATGACCTCGCACGGGGCCGGCTACGGCCGACTGGCCGGGCTGACGGTCCTGCCCGGGTCCCGCTCGACGATCGGCTCCAGGATCTCGTCGATGGCCTTCATCAGGCCACCGTCCAGTTGGACCCCGCTGGCCTTGACGTTGTCCCGCACCTGCTCGGGCCGGGTGGCACCAATGATGGCCGACGACACGTTGGGGTTCTGCAGCACCCAGGCGAGGGCCAGCTGGGCCATCGACAGGCCGGCCTGCTCGGCCAGTGGCTTGAGCTGCGCCACGGTGCTCAGCGTCTGGTCGGTCATGAACCGGGCGATGAACGTTGCGCCCCCGGACTGGTCGGTGGCCCGGGAGCCGGCCGGCGGTGGCTGACCAGGCTGGTACTTGCCGGTGAGCACACCCTGACCCAGTGGCGAGAAGACGATCTGCCCGACGCCGAGTTCCTCGCTGGCCGGGATCACCTCAGCCTCGATGACCCGCCACAGCATCGAGTACTGCGGCTGGTTGGACACCAGTGGGATCTTCAGCTCACGGGCCAGCGCGTGACCCTGACGGATCTGCGAGGCGTTCCACTCCGAGACCCCGATGTAGTGGGCCTTGCCGGAATGCACGATGTCGGCGAAGGCCTCCATCGTCTCCTCCAACGGCGTGGCGTAGTCGAACCGGTGCGCCTGGTAAAGGTCGACGTAGTCGGTCTGCAGCCGGCGCAGCGAGCCGTTGATCGACTCCATGATGTGCTTGCGGGACAGTCCCCGGTCGTTGCGCCCCTCGCCGGTCGGCCAGAAGACCTTGGTCAGGATCTCCAGCCCTTCCCGGCGTTCGCCACGCAGCGCTCGGCCGAGCACCTCCTCGGCCCGGGTGCCGGCGTACGTGTCGGCGGTGTCGAAGGTAGTGATGCCGACGTCCAGCGCGGCGCGCACGCAGGCGTTGGCTGCCTCTTCCTCCACCTGCGATCCGTGGGTGATCCAGTTTCCGTAGGAGATCTCGCTGACGAGCATGCCGGAGCGGCCTAGGTGTCGGAATTCCATGCCCCAACCCTAGTCGTCGGTCGGCCCGCCGGGGGGGTCGGCATGAGCTTACGTACAGCGGTAAATCGATCTCGCGATGGTGCCGACGGACCGGTTGTCCGGTACGGGCGCCGCGTACCGCCGCGTCACAGCAGCGGTTTGGTGTCGGCCAGCAGCCGGTCGATCTCGTCCATCACGTCCGCGCGGCTGGGCAGCACCGGGTCGATCAGCGGTTCCCCGCGCCGGTCCAACGCCCCCCAGTGTCCGTTGGGGGCCGCGACCAGGAACGCCACCGGATGGATCGCCATCGCCGGATGCACCGGTGGTACGACCATGCGTCCGGACCGGTCGACCACGCCCTTGCGCCCACCCGAGTCGATGATCGCCAAACCCTCGTCGGTGAAGCCGTCGATGTAGCGGCCGTCGGTGAGTGCGGTCGGGAAGCCGCCGAACCGGGGCGGGAGCAGCATCCGGCCGGTCTTGTCGACCGCGCCCCAGCCCCCGCGCCGGACCACCGCGACGCCGCGCCGGAACGGGCGTACGTCCTCGAAGCCGGTCCCGATCACCACGGTGTTGTTCCGGTCGATGGCGATCCAGCTGCCGGTGCCGTCGGCGGTGACCCAGGCGAGTCCGTCGGAGAACGAGCCGACCCCGATGTAGCCGGCGGTTGGCGCGATCACCGTCGTCCCCGACTCGTCGATCAGCTCCCACCACTTGGCCTCCGGCCGGCGGACCCAGGCCACCCCCTCGTGGAACGGCTGGACGTCGGCGTAGCCGGGAGCGATCACCAGCTCGCCGTCGACCCCCGCGTACCCCCATTGCTGGGCCCGGTCGTTGAAGGTCG
This sequence comes from Solwaraspora sp. WMMA2080, assembly GCF_027497395.1. GTDB lineage: Bacteria > Actinomycetota > Actinomycetes > Mycobacteriales > Micromonosporaceae > Micromonospora_E. The sequence goes on from NZ_CP114910.1 coordinate 31,375, forward strand.
GTCGCGGCGGACGGTGCAGCCGCAGGATCTCCTCCCGGTCCCGGGGGTACGGCCCCCAACCGTTCTCGGCGACCTTGGCGAACACCGCGTCCAGCGCGAGTTCGGTACGCGCGATCAGGTCCGGATCCTCGACCTTGCGCAGCTCCAGCGCACGTTCAAAGTGGTTGCACGCCTCCATGTAGCGGCCCTGGTCGTAGCAGGACCGGCCGGCATGTTCGTGCATCGTGGCCCGGAGCCGGTCGGGTAGCTCGGCCGAGTTGGCCTCCTCGAACAACCGGTCCGCCTCGGCGAAGTCACCCCGCCACTGCAGCACGTGCGCCAGCCGTGCCTGGGCGATCGCGACCCGGCGTAGCTCCCCGGTCGCCTCGGCGTGCGCCAGCGCCAGTTTGGCGTCGGCCAGTGCCTTGCCGAGGTCGCCGAGGATCCGGGAGACGACCGCCCGCAGGCTCAACAGCCGGGCCCGGGTGGCGTTGTCGGTCGCCGGTTCGATCTTCTCGGTGAGCCGGTCCCGGATGGCCCGGAACTCGTCGGGATTGTCCACCAGCTCACGCAGCGTCTCGTGGTGGAAACGCCAGTGGTACGACGACAGCATCTGTTCGGGGTCGCTGAGCTGGGGCTCGGTCTCGTCCGGTGCGGTCTCGGGATCCGGTGCCGGGTCGGGTTCGTCGGCCGGCTGGTCCGGCTGTACGAGCGGGGCCAGCATAGTGGGTGCGCCGAGCGCCGTTGCCGAACCGGCGGCGGTCCCGGTGACCGGTAGGACGGTGTCCGGACTGGCCGGCGGCCCGGTAGGGCCGGAGCCGCCATCGTTGTCGTCCGGGGCGGTACCGGTCGGATCGTCGGTTGGTCCGGCAGCAGGGTCGGTGTCGACCGGGTCGGTGTCGACCGGGTCGGTGTCGACCGGGTCGGTACCGGCTGGGTCGGTGTCGGCCGGGCCGCTATTGAGCTGGTCGGGCAGCGGAGCCGGTCCACCGTCGCTGTCCGCAGTGGTGGAGGTTTCCGCAGCGGGCGCTGCGTCCGGCCGTACCAGCGCGGCGGCCGGTGACACCGAAAGGTCCGACTGGAGTGGGGCCTCCGCCGGGACCTCGGCTGGGGCCTCCGCCGGGACTGGGACCGAGGCGTCGGACGGAACCCGACCGGACGGTGCGGCGGTGGGGAAGACCGGCGTCGGCGGAGCAGCCATGGGCACCGTCGGGGAGGCTTGCGCCGGTCGCGGCGGTGCTGGCTGGTCTGGCTGCGGGCGCACGATGTACGGCGGCGGGGCGTGCCGCGGCTCGGCCTTGGCGCGCACCACGTACTCCGGTGTGGCGGCATCCTCCCCTCGGGGGACCGGCCGGATCTGCGGGTGCTCGCCGGTCGGCGTCTGCACCCGGAACTCCGGGGGCGGCCCGGCCGGGGCGGAGACCGGAATCGGCAGTTGTTCGCCGGTCTGACCCGGAACCGGTCGGTGGATCCGGCCGTCGGTGACCGCCCCTGCCGTGGGCATCCGACCCGGCGGTGGCGGGACCGCGCCGGAGACCTGACCCTCCGGGGACGCTGTCGGACGCTCCGGGGCGACCGGAGCGGCTGGCCGGGGCCGTGCCGCCGGAGACGTGGGTGCCAGCGTCGGAGTGGGCGTCGGCGGAGGCGCCTGGGCGGCGGGCTTGACCCGGTACACCTCGTCCGGCCCCGGCTGCCGGGCGTGTTGGCGGGCGGCCGCCGGGCGATCCGGTGCCGGTGTCGGCGGTGCCGTCGGTGGTGCGGGTGCCGTCGGTGGTGCGGGTGCCGTCGGTGGTGGCGCATGCCACCGCTGCGGGGTGCGGCGCGGGTCGGCGTCCGAGGGCTGCTGTCCGTCCCGGCGAGGGCCGTCCGGTGGGCCTGCCCGGTGGTGCTGGTCCCACCGGGACACCGGGCCGTCCGGCCGCACCGGCGGCCGTTGGTCACGAGGCTGCGGCCGGTCCCGGTCGAACGGCTCAGCCGGTTGCCATTGGGGCCGCTCCCGCTCGGCGGGTGGACCACCACGGCGTCGCTCCGGTGGGTGCGGGCGCTCATGGAAGACAGCGTCCGGATGCCGGCGGCGTTGGTGGAACACGTCGTCGGGATGCTGCCGACGGCCGGTCCCGTCGGTGTGGGACGGCTGCTGCTGGCCGCCCTCGGCGAACCAGCCAGCGGCTCCGGCGGCTTCCGGCCCAGGTCCGTTCGGGCGTGGCGCCTCGCGGTGACCGTCCCGCCGGGCCCGGTCGGCGTCAAACTGCGGCCTGCGGGCCGGGGGCTGGTCTGTCCGGTCGCCGACAGGTGCCCGCCCGGATCCGGAACCGGACTGGTAGACGTTGGCTCGCCCACGGCTGACACCGCGGCTGGTCGGCTCCCGTCGGACCGACCGACCCGCGCCGTTGTCGCCGGGGTAGCGCTGACCCGGCAGCGGCACCCATTCGCTGGTCGGATCGGTGACCCAGCCCGGTTCCTGCGGCCGGTGATCCCGCGCCCGGCGCATCGCTTCCCACCGGTCGTCGTCGTCCCAGCTGACGTCACGATGTCCGTCGGCCGAACGGTCCGGTGCGCCGTCGTCTTCCCACTGCCAAGATTGCCAACGACGGTCGAAGTACCCCTCGGTCACGCCGGCACCTCGCCGCGGGTGTCGTTACGGGCGGCCCGCCGGGCAGGCGAGAACCGTGTCAGCGGTCCGTGTGGCTCGCTCACGGCGTGTCACCTCGTCGAATACTCGCTGAGCGACCGTGGCAACCCGATCGGGTCCCCCCGGCCCAGTGGCGGCGTGGTTGCGGATGGAGGGTAGCCGCGCGGGCTCGGTCGACGCCACCGAACCGCCCGTACTGAATCGAAACAGTGTCTTTTCCGCCCTCGCCGAGGCGCTCCGGCTGCTCGGGTGCCGTAGCCCGTCCAGCGCCCGCCGGGCCGGTCAGATCTTGTCGCCGAGCTCCACCCGGGGGATCGGGGTGCGCATCCGGCGGAACGTCATCGCGCGCATGATGGCGTAGAAGTACAGGCCGCCCATCCGCTGGTCCGACTTGGGGAACCGCTCCCGGACCAGTTTACGAATCCGGCGGGAGATCAACACCGAGTCGAGGACCACCAGCACCGCCAGCGTCACCCAGAGCAGATTCGACGCCAACTGCACCACCGGTGGCATCGTCGGCCCGGACCCGATCAACACGAGCAACGCCCCGCCGAAGAACCAGGTGCCGACCGTACGCCGGGAATCCACCACGTCGCGGGCGAGCCCCCGCTCCGGGGCCCGGTCGCGGGGCCCGCCCTCGCGGCGGAACTCCTCCGAGATCGCCGCCCGCCTGGCCCGCCGCTGCTCGCGGGCCTCCTGCTTGGTCAGCGGCTTGGTGCTGCCCGCCGGTCGGCGGCCGGCACCCGGCCGCTTCGGGGTGACCACGCCGAGTTCCTTCTTGCTCGGCGTGTGGCTGCGGGCACGGGCGGACCCGGCCTCGTCCTGCGACGGGGGAACATCGTCCTCCGGCAGGTCGGCCTCCACGACATCGGCGGACTTGCGGCGAAACAGCGACGGCACGCGTGAAGGGTAGCCAACCAGGTGCGTCACCCGCACCTCGCACCCGGTCGTCGTGCGCCGACCGGTGGGTGAAGGCCCCGCGACCGTGCCCGGTCCGGGCCACAACGGCACGAACCGGGCACGGGTACGTCAGACCCGGGCGAGGACGCGTCGGGTCGGCGACTGGACGCGTTCGGATCAGGGGCGTTCCACGTGGGCGCCGAGGTCGGCCAGCTTGGCCTCGAAGTCCTCGTAGCCGCGGTTGATCAGGTCGACGCCGTACACCCGGGAAGTGCCCTCGGCGGCGAGCGCCGCGATCAGGTGGCTGAACCCGGCCCGCAGGTCCGGGATGACCAGGTCGGCGGCGTGCAGCTTGCTGGGCCCGGCGATCACCGCCGAGTGCTTGAAGTTGCGCCGGCCGAACCGGCACGGCGTACCGCCCAGGCACTCCCGGTAGACCTGGATCGTCGCGCCCATCGTGTTGAGCGCCTCGGTGTAGCCCAGCCGCTGCTCGTACACCGTCTCGTGGACGATCGACAGCCCACGGGCCTGGGTCAACGCGACGACCAACGGCTGCTGCCAGTCGGTCATGAAGCCCGGGTGCACGTCGGTCTCCAGGGCCACCGCGCGCAGTTCGTTACCCGGGTGCCAGAACCGGATGCCGCCCTCCTGGCCGGCGCTGCCGACGCGCGGTGGGCGGGCGTCGGTGACCTGGTACGCGCCGCCGACCGACCGGAACACGTTCAGGAAGGTCATCATGTCGGCCTGCTGCGCGCCGAGCACGTTGACGTCGCCGCCGGTGGCCAGCGCCGCCGCCGCCCAGCTGGCTGCCTCGATCCGGTCCGGGATCGGCCGGTGCGAGTAGCCGCCGAGCCGGGGAACGCCGTGGATCTCGATCACCCGGTCGGTGTGCACCTTGATGATCGCGCCCATCTTCTGCATGACGCAGATCAGGTCGACGATCTCCGGCTCGACCGCGGCGTTGCGCAGCTCGGTCACCCCGTCGGCGAGTACGGCGGTCAGCAGCACCTGCTCGGTGGCGCCGACGCTCGGGTACGGCAGCTCGAACTTGGTGCCGTGCAGACCGTTGGGCGCGGTCAGGTGCAGCCCTTGCGGGGTCTTTTCGACGACCGCGCCGAACTCGCGCAGCGCCTGCATATGGAAGTCGATCGGCCGCGGACCGATGTGGCAACCGCCGAGGTCCGGGATGAACGCGTGGCCGAGCCGGTGCAGCAGCGGGCCGCAGAACAGGATCGGAATCCGGCTGGACCCCGCGTGCACGTTGATCTGGTCGAACGAGGCGCTTTCCACATTGGCCGGATCGAGCACCAGCTCGCCGTCCTCAACGCCGTCGCTGACCTTGACCCCGTGCAGTTCGAGCAGGCCCCGGACGATCTCGACGTCGCGGATCCGCGGTACGTCGTACAACCTGCTCGGCTCGTCGCCGAGCAGGGCGGCCACCATCGCCTTGGAGACGAGATTCTTGGCGCCTCGAACCCGGATCTGCCCGTGCAGGGGAGTGCCGCCGTGCACGATCAGGACGTCGTCGGTCAAGGAAACCTCCAGCGCGTCGATGCTGCCGTCTTGTGGGGTGGAGCTGGCCCGGCGAGATGGGATCAACATGTCCCGACCGGCGGTGAGTGAAACCGGACGACCCGCGTACGGAGCCGGCGGTCGGTGGACCTCGGGTGACATCCGGTTACCGGCTGTCACCGGGGAGCATCGAAGATCCGCGCTGCCCGTTCGTCGCCTGAGGCAGCATAGCGCTCCGTGATGGAAGTGGGATCCCGCAGCGGCTGCGATTGGCACGAATTCGGGAACGATGGCACGTATACGTAGGAGCTAGATTACGTTGGGTGATCTGGTGATGCGGTGTCCGCTATCCGATCAGGGAGCCTGTCCGATCAGGGCAGTGCCAGCATCTGGTCCAACGCGACCCGCGCGAAGTGCGCCGTACGCGGCTCGACCGTGATCTGGTTCGGCACCCGGCCGGCGACCAGCTCTTCCAACGCCCACACCAGGTGCGGCAGGTCGATCCGGTTCATCGTCGAGCAGTAGCAGACCGTCCGGTCCAGGAACATGACCTGCTTGTCCGGGTGGGCCAGCGCCAACCGGCGGACCAGATTCAGCTCCGTGCCCACGGCCCACGCCGATCCGGCCGGGGCGGCCTCGATGGTCCGGATGATGTACTCCGTCGAGCCGATCTGGTCGGCGGCGGTGACCACCTCGTAGCGGCACTCCGGGTGGACCAGCACGTTGACCCCGGGCACCCGCATCCGTACCTCGTCGACGCTGCTGCGGGTGAACCGGCCGTGCACCGAACAGTGCCCCCGCCAGAGCACCATCTTCGCCTCGCGCAACTGCTGCGCGGTCAGCCCACCACCGGGCTTGTGCGGGTCGTAGAGCACACAGTCGTCGGCGTCCAGCCCCATCTCCAGCACCGCCGTGTTGCGGCCCAGATGCTGGTCCGGCAGGAACAGCACCCGCTGACCGCGCTCGAACGCCCAGGTCAACGCGCGCTTGGCGTTCGACGAGGTGCAGACCACCCCGCCGTTGCGGCCGACGAAGCCCTTGATGTCCGCCGACGAGTTCATGTACGTCACCGGCACAGTCGAGTCGGCCGCGCCCGCGTCGGCCAGCGCCTCCCAGGCGGTCTCCACCTGGCCGAGGGCGGCCATGTCCGCCATCGAACAGCCGGCGGCCAGATCCGGCAGCACCACCCGCTGCGCGTCGCCGGTCAGGATGTCGGCGCTCTCCGCCATGAAGTGCACACCGCAGAAGACGATGAACTCGGCCGACGGCCGTGCGGCGGCCTCCCGGGCCAGCTTGAACGAGTCGCCGGTGACATCGGCGAACTGGATGACCTCGTCGCGCTGGTAGTGGTGACCGAGCACGAAGACCCGGTCGCCGAGCGCCGCCTTGGCGGCGGTGGCCCGGGCGACCAGATCCGGATCGCTGGGTGCCGGGAGCTCGCCCGGGCAGTCGACGCCGCGCTCGCTGGCCGGGTCGCTGCCCCGGCCGAGCAGCAACAGGGCGGTCGCGGTGCTGGAAGGCTCAACCCACGTCGAAGTCACGAGATCCATGCTCGCACAGGTCCGCCCGCCTGCGACCAGCCCAAGTGTGGCCTGCCACACTGCCAGACCATGCGGGTCCTGATCTGTCCGGACAAGTTCGCCGGCACCCTGCCCGCCGCCGAGGTGGCCGCCGCCGTCGCCACCGGGTGGCGGGACCGGGCGCCCACCGACGAGCTGGTGCTGCGCCCGTTGTCCGACGGCGGTCCGGGATTCGTCGAGGTGCTGGCCGAGTCGACCGCCGGCCGGCGGGTCCCGGTACCGACGGTCGACCCACTCGGCCGACCGGTACCCGGGGAGATCCTGCTGGTCGACGGCCCGGGGGCCGGGGCGACCGTGACCGCCGGACCGACCGCGTACGTGGAGAGCGCCCAGGCGTGCGGCCTGCACCTGCTCACCGAGGCCGAACGTGACCCGAAACACACCACCTCGTACGGCCTGGGGTTGCTGCTGGTCGCGGCGGTCGAACACGGTGCCCGTCGAGTGGTCGTCGGGCTCGGCGGGTCGGCCACCAACGACGCCGGGGCCGGCATGCTCACCGCGCTGGGGGTCACCCCCCTCGACGCCGCCGGCTACGCCCTGCCGTACGGCGGCGCGGCCCTCGCCGGGGTCGACCGCCTCGACGGCGCACCCCGGCTGCGCGGGGTCGAGCTGGTCGCCGCGACCGACGTCGACAACCCGCTGACCGGGCTGCACGGGGCCAGCAACGTGTACGGGCCGCAGAAGGGCGCCGACCGGGCCGACGTACTGCTGCTCGACGCCGCGCTGCAGCGGTTCGCCGGCATCCTGGTCGCGGACCTGCCCGGCTGCCCGCCCGAGCTGGCCGCGCTGCCCGGGGCCGGCGCCGCCGGAGGCATCGGCGCCGCGCTGCTCGCCCTCGGCGGGCGGTGCGAGTCGGGCATCGACCTTGTCACCGCGTTGATCGGGCTGTCCGCCGCGTTGGACGCCGCCGACCTGGTGATCACCGGCGAAGGGTCGTTCGACCACCAGTCGCTGCGCGGCAAGGTGGTCGCCGGGGTGGCCGGCGCGGCCCGGGACCGGGGACTGCCCTGCGTGGTGGTCGCCGGCCAGGTGTCCACCGGTCGGCGGGAGTCGGCCGCGGCCGGCGTCACTGAGGCGTACGCCCTGGTCGACCACTTCGGCGGGGAGACCGGCGGTGGGCTGGCGCAGGCGCTGGCCCAGCCGGCGGACGGGCTGCGTGGGATCGCCGCCCGGCTGGCCGGCCAATGGAGCCGCTGACGGCGTGCCGGCGGCCGGGGAACGGTGAGTTCCCGGTGATCTTGCGCTGGTGATCTTCCGGATGATGGGATGCGCGGCGGATCACGTACGGATTGTGGCCACCCGGATTGGGAATCGTCGCCCGGCCGGTTAGCGTTACCTGATACGGACGAATTCGCACCGTCGCAGGGGAGACCTTCACGTGAGCACATCAGCGCAGTCCGAAACGGCCGAGACCGCCGCCTCGACCACCGTCGTCCTCACCGACGTGGCGGCCGAGAAGGTCAAGGCACTGCTCGACCAGGAAGGCCGCGATGACCTGCGGCTGCGGGTCGCCGTCCAGCCCGGCGGCTGCTCCGGCCTGCGGTACCAGCTGTTCTTCGACGAGCGGTCGCTCGACGGGGACATCGTCGACGACTTCGGCGGCGTCGAGGTCGTGGTGGACCGGATGAGCGCCCCGTACCTGACCGGCGCGAAGATCGACTTCGCGGACCGGATCGACGCTCAGGGTTTCACCATCGACAACCCGAACGCGCAGAACTCCTGCGCCTGCGGCGACTCCTTCCACTGAGCCGCCAGGGGGTACGTGTCCGCAGCCGCGTCCGGGGCCGGGAGACCCTACTCGGACGTCGGCTGACGGCGAGGGTTGACGGCGCGGTGATCGTGCCGATTCGAGAGCGGTAGGGGTTCTGACGGTCCCCGTACCGGTAAGCTGGCCCGCGCACGATTTCCCCACCCCGACACCCGAGGGCCGACATGAAGATCGCCGTCACCGGCTCGATCGCCACCGACCATCTGATGCACTTCCCCGGCCGGTTCGCGGGTCAGCTCATCGCGGACCAGCTGGACAAGGTGTCCCTGTCGTTCCTCGTCGACGACCTGGTCGTCCGCCGGGGCGGGGTGGCGGCGAACATCGCCTTCGGGATGGCCCAGCTCGGTCTGCGTCCGGTGCTGCTCGGCGCGGTCGGCGCCGACTTCGCCGACTACCGTTCCTGGCTGGAACGCCACGGCGTCGACTGTGACTCGGTGCATGTCAGCGAGTTGGCGCACACGGCCCGCTTCGTCTGCACCACCGACGACGACCTGTGCCAGATCGCGTCGTTCTACGCCGGTGCGATGAGCGAGGCCCGCAACATCGAGTTGGCACCGGCCGCCGCCCGGGTGGGCGGCCTCGAACTGGTGCTGGTCAGCGCCAACGACCCCGAGGCGATGCTCCGCCACTCGGCCGAGTGCCGCGACCGGGGCTACCGGTTCGCCGCCGACCCGTCCCAGCAGTTGGCCCGGATGAGTGGCGAGGACGTCCGCCAGCTCATCGACGGTGCGGAGTATCTGCTGACCAACGAGTACGAGCGGTCGCTGCTGGAGAGCAAGGTCGGCCTCACCGGCGACCAGGTGCTCGACCTGGTGACGGTACGGGTCACCACGCTCGGTGCCGACGGGGTGGAGATCACCGGCCGGGGCATCGAGCGGATCCACGTACCGGTGGCCCGCGACGTGGTCGCCGACGACCCGACCGGTGTCGGTGACGGCTTCCGCGCCGGCTTCTTCGCCGCCCTCGGCTGGGGCCTCGGTCTGGATCGCGCCGCGCAGGTCGGCTGCCTGCTCGCCGCGCTGGTGCTGGAGACCACCGGGCCGCAGGAGTACGCCGTCAAGCCGGACATCTTCCTCAAGCGGCTCGCCGACTCGTACGGCGACGCCGCCGCCGACGACGTCCGCCCCTACCTGCCGGCCTGACCAACTGCTTGCACCGCCGGCCACGCCGCCTACCCGCTCACCCGCTCGCCCCGCAACAGCGTCGGCCTGCGCACCCACGACAGCGTCGGTGGCCAAGATCAGGTGAGCGCCATGGACCTCACCTCGCGGTTGAGACGTCCGCAGCGCTCACCTGATCTTGATCTCTGCTCAGCTCACCTGACGCGCGGTCAACTGGGTGACGAAGGTGATCCATTGGTCGGCGGAGAAGTGCAGCGTCGGTCCGGTGCGGTCCTTGCTGTCGCGGACCGCGACGGCGTCCGGCAGTACGGCGCACTCGACGCAGTCGCCGTTGTTGGCGCTGCGGCTGCTGGTGAACCAGCGGGCGGTGGTCAGGTCGGGGGTGGGCATGACAGCCTCCAGCGCTATGCCGCGTCGGCCAGCTCCCGGATCAGCGCGCGGGAATCGGCGGGCGAGAGAGCGGCCTGACGCAGGTTGTCCGCCACCATCGTATAAGTGCGGACACCGTCCGGGTCCTGGATGTACATGGCACCGTCGAGCAGTTCGGTGTAGGCGATCGGCCGGACCCGGTCGAAGTCCAGCACCACGAACTTGCCGAGCGGCGTAGCGGCATGCGGCCCGTCCTCGGGCCGGAGGATCTGGACGGTGACATGCGGCAGGCTGGCGAGGTCGGCCAGGTGCCGCAGTTGTGCGCGCCTGGTGTTGTCGCCGTTGACCCGTAACCGCAGCGCCGCCTCGCCGATCACCGCGTGCAGCGTCAGTGGCTCGTCGTCGGTGAGCCGGCGGGCTCTGGCCTGACGGAACGACACGAACCGTTCAGCGTGGTCGGGCCGGACGAACCCGGTGCCGAGGGTGAGCGCCTGGGCGTACTCCTCGGTCTGCAGCAGGCCGGGGAGCACCATCGACTCGAAGACGAACGCGCTGTCGGCCAGTCCTTCCAACCCGACGTAGGTCCGGAACCAGTCGGGCACGACGTTCGCCCAGGGAGCCCACCAGGTCTTGGCATCCGACCGGCCGGCCAGCGAGGTGAGCCGTTCGATCGTCGGCTGATCGGCGCCGCAGGTCCGCAGCACCTTGGCGATGTCGTCCGGGAACTGCTGGTAGCGGCCGGTCTCCATGTGCCCGAGCTTGGGTTTGCCGATCCCCGTCTCGGCGGACAGTTCACTCAGCGACATCGGCACGTCGCGCCGGTAGCGACTCAGCTCGGCACCGATCAGCCAGCGCAGCGCCGAGGGGTCCATCCGTGTGCTCATCACTCCCGCCTTCCGCTAGCGATGCAGTCATCATTGCCTATTGCCAATCTCGATGCAACTGCTTACGTTAGACGTCTAGTCATCGATGGAGGGGAGCGTGTGGTGAACGAGAGCGAAGAACGATGGTCGTCGGAGACGGTTGACGAGCAGCGCAGGCTGCTGGAAGACCTGCACGGGGAGCCGCCGGCGCGCTTCGCCATCTGTGCGGATACTGAGGCCGGCGAGGACAGCGAGGACGGTGGAGTGCTCGGCTGGGGGCTGGCGTTCGACGACGAAGCCGTGGTCGTACCGACCAACGGCGGCCTGCCCAACCCGTTCAGCGGCATCAAGGCAGCACTGCGGCTGTACGGGATGGTCCACCCCGTGCAGCTGGTGTGGGTCGACCCGCCCGACGGTCGCCAGCTGACCTGAACCGCGGAGGTCAGGCCGGTCGCAGCACCGCGACCAGGAAATCGGAGTCGTCGCGGTACGGGCGCAGGTCCCAGGTCGCCAGCAGCAGATCCTCGACCAGATCGGCGGCGTGCATGTCGGCCAGGAAGTCGGTGACCGGGTAGCCCCGGTCGGTGCCGAACCCGACCACGATCCGGCCGCCGTCGCGCAGGTGCAGCCGCATCCGGCGCAGCACCTCCTGGCGGGTGTCCGGCGCCAGGAACGTCATGACGTTGCCGGCGCTGACGATCGCGTCGAAGCCGTCGGTGATGCCCTGTGCGGGCAGGTCCAGCTCGGCCAGGTCGCCGACCAGCCACCGCGGGCCGGGGTGGTCCTGCCGGGCGGCATCGATCAGCACCGGGTCCAGGTCGACGCCGACGACGTCGTGACCGGCGGCGGCCAGCGCCGCGCCGACCCGGCCGGGTCCGCAGCCGGCGTCCAGCACCCGTGCCGTACGGGGCAGCATCGCGTCGACCAGCCGGGCCTCACCGTCGAGGTCGGCCCCGTCGCGGGCCAGCGACCGGAACCGGTCGACGTACCACTGTGAGTGCCCAGGGTTGGACTCCAGCAGCTTGCTCCACCCGTTCTGCGCGCTCACGCCCGCCATCCTCGCACGCCGGCATTCTGCTGGGCCTGGTGCCGTGGACCAACAGGCCTGGCCGAACGGCACGACGTGCGCTCCGCCGGAGGGCGGTTGAGGTGTATCCCGAAGAGGTGTCTCAACCGGCTGTCGCGGACACGCCGATGTGAGGCTGAGTTACGTATCAACGAGCAGGTTAGGTACCTCAGCCTCACATCGGTGGCGCTGCTGATCGACTAGCAGTTCGGCGGGAGGCTTCAGTGGCTGCGGCGGACGTCGAAGGCGGGGGAGTCGGCGACGGTCGACGCGGCGACGAACTCCTGGCCCCGGATCCGGCACCAGGCCGGGATGTCCAGGGCGGCCGCCGGATCGTCGGCCAGCACCCGGACCACCGACCCGACCGGCAGCTGCGGCAGCCGCCGGGCCAGCGCGATCACCGGCAGCGGGCAGCGCTGACCCAGGCAGTCGAGAGTCTCCGCCACCTCGCTACCAGGTGGCTGCGCCGTCTCGCCGCCGGAGCGCTGCGGTGCCGTGTCGTCGTCGGTCACAGGCCGACCACCCCGGCCTCGGCCCGCAGGTCGGCCACCACCTGCGGCAGCTCGGCCAGGAACCGGTCGACCTCCGCGTCGGTGGTGTCCCGGTGCAGCGACACCCGGACGTTGCCGTGTGACAGCACCCCCATCGCCTCCAGCACGTGTGACGGGCGCAGCGTGGACGACGTACACGACGAGCCGGAGGAGACGGCGAAGCCGCGCCGGTCCAGCGCGTGCAGCAGCGCCTCACCGTCGACGTACAGGCAGGAGAAGGTGACCAGGTGCGGCAGCCGGTCGGTCGGGTCGCCGACCACCTCCACGTCGGGCACCGTCGCGGCCACCGTCGCGCGGATCCGGTCCACCAGTGCCGACAACCGGGCGGCCTGCGCGTGCGCCTCGGCGGCCGCCGTGCGCAGCGCCGCCGCCGACGCGACCACCGCCGGCAGGTTCACCGCTCCGGGCGTACGGCCGAATTCCCGCTCGTCGGCCGGGTAGGGCGACTCCCACCGGGTGCCCTTGCGGACCACCAGCACCCCGACGCCCGGCAGCCCGCCCCACTTGTGAGCGCTGGCCGTCAGCACCGACCAGCCGTCCGGCACCGGCATCCGACCCACCGACTGGGCGGCGTCGACGTACAGCGGCACCTCGTGCGCGGCGCAGGCCCGGGCCGCCTCGGCGACCGGTTGGACCGTACCCACCTCGTGGCTGGCGCTGATCAGTGCGGCGAACGCCACACCCGGCCGGGCCACCGCCCCCGACCAGGCGGCCATATCGAGCCGGCCGAGCCGGTCCACCGGCACCGGCACCGCCTCGCCGCCGTCGGCGGTGTGCCGCTGCCCGGCGTGCAGCACCGCCGAATGCTCGATCGCCGAGTGCACCAGGGTGCGCCCGACCCGACGCCGCCCGGCGAGACCGCCGAGGACGGCGGCGTGTGCAGCGACCGTACCGCTGGGTGTGAAGGAGATCTCGTCGGTGCGGACCCGCAGCACGTCGGCGGTGACCTCGCGGGCCGCGTCGAGGAGCTGACCGGCCCGGCGGGCCCGGGTGTACAGCTTGGCCGGGTCGGCCCAGCCGTCGGTCAACGCCGCCGACAGTGCCTCCCGGGCGACCGGGTGCAGCGGTGCGGCGGTCGCGGCGTCGAGATAGTCCACAGCCGTCGACGGTACCGGCCGTGGGCTGGCCCGCCGGTGGTCGTGGCGGGTGACAAACCAGACCCCACGCCGATGGTGACCCGTCGGGTCGAGTAATCTGCGACCGTCGGTGACGCCTTTGATCGCCGATGTCGTCACGCGTGGCCAGGTCGATCCGGTTGCCACAGGTGGCATCGGTGGCACCGCGAGGGAGGCAGGACCAGGTGGTCGCAAGCGATTCAGCAGGGCAGCCGTCGGCCGTCGGCCGGCAGCCGACGCACGCACGGCGCGCGCCCGGTCGGCGACAGCTCCGGTTCCGGGCCGCTGGGCTCGGTCTCGGCGGCGCGGCACTGCTCACCCTGCTCACTGGCTGCGACGTCGGGGAGGCGTTCGGCGGCTTCGGCTGGCCGCAGGGCATCACACCGCAGGCCCACCGGATGTACGACCTGTGGATCGCCTCGGTGATCGCGGCGCTCGCGGTCGGCGTCTTCGTCTGGGGTCTGATCTTCTGGTGCATCATCCGGTACCGCAAGCGCGGCGACCAGTTGCCGGTGCAGACCCGGTTCAACATGCCGATGGAGTTCCTCTACACCATCGCGCCGATCCTGGTCGTCTCGGTGCTGTTCTACTACACGGCCGTCGTGCAGACCGATGTCGACCGGCTCAGCGAGGACCCGGACGTCACCGTCGAGGTCGTCGCGTTCAAGTGGAACTGGCAGTTCAACTACCGCGACGGGGTCGGTGAGGACGCCAACACGGTGGCGTCGACGGTCGGTTCCTCCGACATCATCCCGGTGCTGGTGGTCCCGTCGGAGCGGACCATCCGGTTCGAGGAGACCAGCACCGACGTGATCCACTCGTTCTGGGTGCCGGAGCTGCTGTTCAAGCGGGACGTCTTCCCGGGCAGCATCCGTAACCAGTTCGAGGTGACCATCGAACAGAACGGTGCCTACGTCGGCCGGTGCGCCGAGCTGTGTGGCACGTACCACTCGATGATGAACTTCGAGATGCGGGTGGTCGACCCGGAGCAGTACGACCAGTTCATCGCGGCGAAGCAGGCCGGTAGCTCGACGCCGGACGCGCTGGCCGCGATCGGGGAGGAGCCGTACGCGGTGACGACCTTCCCGTTCGACACCAAGCGTGACGCGCAGAACTTCGGGAACGCGAGCGCCCAGGGCGCGGGAAGCTGAGGGCCGGTCATGAAGACCGAGTGGCGACTGTTCGGCATCGTCGCGGCGTTCCTGCTCGTCGTGTCCGGTGTCTACCCGGCGTGGACCTACGGGCAGCTCGGGCACGTCGAGTGGATCGGCACCACGGCGCTGATCCTGTCCTTCCTGCTCTGCACGATGTGTGGTGGCTTCTTCTGGTTCGTGTCGCGCCGGATCGATCTGCGCCCCGAGGACCGGCCGGACGCTGAGATCTCCGACGGAGCGGGCGAGGTCGGCTTCTTCAGCCCGGGCAGCTACTGGCCGTTCGGGGTGGCGCTGGCCGCGACCGTCGCCGGTCTCGGCCTGGTCTTCTGGCAGTGGTGGCTGCTCATCTTCGGGCTGCTCTCGGTGATCGCCACCGCAGCCGGTCTGCTGTTCGAGTACTACACCGGCACCCGGCGTACCGCCGAGCACTGAGCCGGGCCGAGCACTGAGCCGGTTCGTCGCCGGCGTCGGCTGAGCCGGCCGACCGTCACCGGCTGTTGCGGCGGCGCAGCTTGGCGCCCCAGCCGGCGACGGCTGTCGGGGCGCCGCCGACAGCTACCGGGGTGCCGATCCGCTCCGGCGAGGACCAGACACAGCGGTCGACGGTGGGTTGGCGGACGGCCTTGACCGCCGCGTGGACGAAGATCACCCGGTAGATCACGTCGGCGACCATGATCAGCGGGAGCAGGAGCAGCAGCTGCCGGTGGTGTAGCCGCCAGGCGGACAGCACCCAGCGCAGGATCAGCAGCAGGTACGCGTAGTCGAAGGTGCTGACCTGCCGCCCCACCCGGTGACCGAGGATGCCCCGGAAGGTGCCCCAGAGCCAGCGCAGATTCTGCTTGTACCAGTCCCGCAGCGAGGTCGGGTCCTGCAACAGCGCGGTGGCCCGGGGCGCGTGGACGACAGGAGTCGCAGCGGGCGGTCAGCCGGCGGTGGTACCCGCAGCCGACTGGGCCACCTGCACCCACCGGTCCAGCAGCGCGGCGGCCGCGCCGCTGTCCACCGCCTCGGCGGCCCGGCCCAGCTGCGCCCGCATCGTCTCCAGCAACCCGTCAGCCGGCGCGGCGCCGGTCTGTACCGCCTGAGCGGTCAGCGCCGCTGCGGCGTTGACCAGCACCGCGTCCCGGACCGGACCGGACCGTCCGGCGAGCAGCCGGCGGGTGACATCGGCGTTGAAGGCGGCGTCCCCACCCCGGAGATCGCCGGGGGCGCTGCGGGCAACCCCCAGGTCCTCGGCGGCGTCCACGACCATCGCGCGCACCACGCCGTCGGCGGCGAACCAGACCCTGGTCGGGGCGGCGGTGCTGAGCTCGTCCAGCCCGTCCTCACCCCGCATCACCAGTGCGGTGTCGCCCCGGCTGGCGAACACCTGCGCCATCACCGGCGCCATCCGGGTGTCGAAACAGCCGATCGCCCCGGCCTGAGGCCGGGCCGGGTTGGTCAGCGGGCCGAGGAAGTTGAAGGCAGTCGGTACGCCGATCTCCCGCCGGGTCGTCCCGGCGTGCCGCATTCCCGGGTGGTACCGGGCGGCGAAGCAGAACCCGATGCCGACCTCGGCGACGCACCGGGCCACCCCCTCGGGGCCCAGGTCGAGCGGGATGCCGAAGTGCTCCAGCAGGTCGGCGGCCCCGCACGACGACGAGGCGGCCCGGTTGCCGTGCTTGACCACCCGGGCACCGGCGGCTGCCACCACCAGCGCCGCCATCGTCGAGATGTTCACCGTGTGGGCCCGGTCGCCGCCGGTACCGACCACGTCCACCGCGTCGGCGCGCAGCGCTTCCGGCAGGTCGACCGGTACGGCGTCGGCGAGCATCGCCTCCACCAGACCGACCAGCTCCGCCGGGGTCTCGCCCTTGGCGCGCAGCGCGACGGCGAACCCGGCGATCTGGGCCGGGGTGGCGGAGCCCGCCATGATCTCGCCCATCGCCCAGGTGGTGTCGGCGGTGGAGAGCTGCTCGCCGGCGAGCAGCGCACTGAGCAGATTCGGCCAGGACCGTTCACCCATGGGGTCTCTCCCAGGTGCGATGGGGCGTGTGCGCGATGCGGTACGGGACGGTGCGGCGGAACGTGGACGGTGCAGCCCGGTGCAGGTGCGGTGCGGGGGTGGGTCAGGCGGCGGGCAGCTTGCCGGACCGGCCGCGCAGCATGCCGGCGACGGTCTGGCCGGTGGTCACCGGGTCGAGCGGGTGCATCAGGGTGGCGTCGACCTCGGCGAACGAGGCCAGCCAGCGGTCGGCGGCGCGGGCGATCACCACGCAGGTCGGCGGCGCGTCGGCGCGGTCGTCCTTGATCTGCCGGGCGATGCCGAGCCCGCCGCCGGGGGTGGCCTCACCGTCGAGCAGCATCAGGTCGATCTCGTACTCGTCGACCAGCCGGACGCACCCGGCGTAGTCGGACGCCTCGACGAACTCGACGGTCAGGTCGGTGGCGGGGCGGGTGCCGACGGCCAGCCGCATCCGGTCCCGCACCTGCGGGTCGTCGCTGTAGAGCAGGACGGTGTGTACGCGCTCGGTCATCTTGTCGCTCGACTCCCACCTCGTAGCTGCGCGCTGATCGTACCGTCCGACCGCGTCGCGTCCGGCGAGCGGGTCAGTCGGCGGCGGCCGCCGCGCGGGCCTGCCGTGCCTCCTGACGGTCGAGTTCCCGGTCGACGCGTCGGGCCTCCCGCTCGGACTGGCGCATCCACTGCACCACCAGTACGGCGAGCATGGTGACGCTGACGAACTCCCCGCCGGCCCACAGGACGCCGCCGGCCACCTCCTGGTCGGCCCACGGGTCGGCCCAGGTCAGCCCGAGCGACGGGTACCAGTCGCCGCCGAACAGGGTGTTGCTCTGCATGACGGTGAGCCCGAGCACGGTGTGGAACGGCACGGAGAGCACCATCAGCAGCGCCCGGGCCGGGTACGGCCAGCGGCCGGGCAGCGGGTCGAGCCCGACCAGCGGCCAGAAGAACAGGCAGCCGGTCATGATGAAGTGGGCGTGGACGAACTCGTGGGCGAGGGAATTTTCCAGGGTCAACCGGTACAGATCAGTGAAATACAGCACAAACGGGTTGATGACGAACAGGCCGAAGGCGACCAGCGGGAAGGTGAGCACCCGGGCGTACCGGCTGTGCAGGACGGCGAGCAGGCGACGCCGCGGCGCGCCGGGCAGGGTGCGCAGCGCCAGGGTGACCGGTGCGCCCAGGGCGAGGAAGATCGGCGCGATCATCGACAGCACCATGTGCTGGACCATGTGCACCGACAGCAGCGTGGTGTCGTAGGCGCCCAGCCCACTCACGGTGACGGCGGCGATGCCACCCAGTCCGGGGCCGAGGAACAGTACGGTGCGTGACACAGGCCAGCGGTCGCCGCGCAGTCGTAGCCGGTGCACCCCGTACAGGTAGAGGCCGGCGGCCACGACGAGTGTCAGCGCCAGCCAACTGGTCAGCTGGATCTCGGTGAACAGGGCCGAGACCGTGAACGGCGGGACGGCGATCGCAGCGACATCTGCCACATGACGAGGCTAGGCCAGCGGCCCCGGTCGACGTTATCCGGCCCACCGGCGGGTCGGGTTTGCCACCCCGCCGTCCGTGGGCACTGACCGGCAGCAATAATGACCGCGTGACTGCGGCCCCAGCGATTGACAAGAGCCGGATCCACTCGCTGACCCGACCGAACATGGTCAGCGTCGGGACGATCGTGTGGCTCTCCAGCGAACTGATGTTCTTCGCGGCGCTGTTCGCGATGTACTTCTCCATCCGTGCGGCGGACTACAGCATGTGGGAGGAGCACACCCCACAGCTGAACATCCCGTACGCGACGGTCTTCACCGCGATCCTGGTGGCCTCCTCGGTCACCTGTCAGATCGGGGTGTTCGCCGCGGAGCGGGGAGACGTGCACGCGCTGCGGCGGTGGTTCACGATCACCTTCGTGATGGGCCTGATCTTCCTGCTCGGCCAGATCAACGAGTACCGGGAGCTGGTCCACCACGGCATCAAGATCAACAGCGACGGGTACGGCTCGGTGTTCTACCTCACCACCGGCTTCCACGGCCTGCACGTGGCGGGCGGCCTGGTCGCCTTTCTGATCTACATGGTCCGTACCACGATGGGGCGGTTCACCCCGGCGCAGGCCACCTCGGCCATCGTCGTGTCGTACTACTGGCACTTCGTCGACGTGGTCTGGATCGGCCTCTACTTCATGATCTACTGGCTGCAATGATCATCAAGCGGTCACTCACCGTGATGGTGCGGCGTCGTGCCGACCAGGCAGGTCGCAAAACCGACAAGGATTCAGGTCAATGACATCTGACACCCCCGCCGACCGGCGAGCCGACCGTGGACGCGGTCTCCTCGCCCGGCTGCGCAGCGGGCGGGCCACGCCGCGAGGCCGGGGCCGCCGTCGGCTGGGCACCGCGGTCCGGTTGCTCGCCGCGCTGTTCCTGGCCGGCGGTGCGTACACCGTCTTCGCTCCGGGCCTGCAGGCGCAGGACACCCCGCAGCTGTCCCAGGCGGCCGAGGACGGCAAGGCGCTGTTCGACCAGAGCTGCATCTCCTGCCACGGGCGCAACGCCCAGGGCGTCGAGGGACGCGGCCCCAGCCTGATCGGTGTCGGATCGGCGTCGGTGGAGTTCCAGGTCGGCACGGGCCGGATGCCGATGGCCCGGCAGGAGGCCCAGGCCGAGCGCAAGCCGGTGGTCTTCACCGAGGAGGAGATCCGCCAGCTCGGCCAGTACATCCAGGAGCTGGGCGGCGGCCCGCAGCTGCCGGACGGTGAGATGCTGCGTACCGGCGGTGACATCGCCGTCGGTGGCCATCTCTACCGGATCAACTGTTCGTCCTGCCACGCCTTCAGCGGCGGCGGCGGCGCGCTGTCCTCCGGCAAGTACGCACCGAGCCTGGAGCCGGCCACCGACCGGCAGCTGTACGCCGCCATGCTGACCGGTCCGCAGAACATGCCGGTCTTCGGGGACAACCAGCTCACCCCCGAGCAGAAGCGCGACATCATCGCCTTCGTGCAGGAAGGGCTGAAGACCGACGGCGACCCCGGCGGGCTGGCCAACCTCGGCCGGTACGGTCCGGTGACCGAGGGCATCGCCATCTTCCTGGTCGGCATCACCGCGCTGGTCTTCGCCAGCCTGTGGATTGCGGGGAAGTCATGAGCACCGACATCGACACCACCCAGCAGCACCGCCAGTCAGCGCAGGTGAGCCTGGACGACCCTCGGCTGACGCCGTTCGACGTGCTGCGCGAGGGTGCCCGTCGCGACGACATCGAGATCGTGCACTACGAGCCGCCGTTCCCGGTGCCCGGCACCAGGGCGGAGCGTCGGATCAGCCGGTTCGTCGCCGGGCTGTTCCTGCTCGCCGGGCTCACCGCGACCGCGTTCCTGGTGGTCTACATCTGGTGGCCCTGGGAGTACGAACTCGGCACCGGGATCAGCAAGTTCTACACCCCGCTGCTCGGCGTCAGCCTCGGGCTGACCCTGCTGGCCATCGGCGTCGGCATCCTCACCTGGGGCAAGAAGCTGCTGCCCCACGAGGTGGCGATCCAGGACCGGCACGATGGTCCGTCCAGCCCGGACGACCGCAAGATCACCGGCGGCACGCTCACCTACATGGTGGACGAGCTCGGGGTCAAGCGCCGGCCGCTGCTCGGGGTGTCGCTGCTGGCCGGGTTGGCTCCGGTCGCCGCGGTCGCGGCCGCTCCACTGGTCGGCGGCCTGATCCGGGATCCGCACACCGACAACCAGATGGCCACCACCGGCTGGGAGCCGGTCGAGACGACCGGTGGCGGCACCGAGCTGGTCCGGCTGACCAGGGAGGACGGCTCACCGATCCGGCCCGCTGACGTCAGCGTCGGTGGTCAGATGACGGTCTTCCCCGGAATTCCCGGCGGACACACCAACCGGTACGCCGACTCGCCGACCCTGCTGATCCACCTGCGGCTGGACGACGCCCAGACCGCCCGGCAGAACAACGAGGCGGCGGGCAAGCCCGACTACATGTGGGGCAACTACATCGCGTACTCGAAGATCTGCACCCACGCGGGCTGCCCGGCGAGCCTGTACGAGCAGCAGTCCAACCGGCTGCTCTGCCCCTGCCACCAGTCGCAGTTCCTGATCACCGACAACGCCAAGCCGGTCTTCGGCCCGGCCAGCCGTCGGCTGCCGCAGCTGCCCATCTCCGTCGACGACGAGGGCTTCTTCGTCGCCACCTCCGACTACACCGAGATCGTCGGACCCGACTTCTGGGAGCGGCCATGAAACGCCGTAAGTTCGACGCCCGGGCGCTGCCCGGCCAGGCCGCCGGGCAGCTCGACGACCGGTTCCAGGCAGCTACGCCGCTACGCAAGCTGCTGAACAAGGTCTTCCCGGACCACTGGTCGTTCCTGCTCGGCGAGATCGCGCTCTTCTCGTTCGTCGTCGTCCTGCTCACCGGTGTCTACCTGACCTTCTTCTTCGACCCGTCGATGGAGGAGGTCGTCTACGACGGCAGCTACGCTCCGCTGCGCGGGATCCCCATGTCGGCGGCGTACGCGTCGACGCTGGACATCTCGTTCGACGTCCGGGGCGGCCTGATCATGCGGCAGATGCACCACTGGGGGGCGCTGCTGTTCATGGCGTCGATCGTGGTGCACATGCTGCGGGTGTTCTTCACCGGCGCGTTCCGCAAGCCGCGTGAGGCGAACTGGATCATCGGCTCGCTGCTGTTCTGGGTCGGCTTCCTCGCCGGCTTCACCGGCTACTCGCTGCCCGACGACGGCCTGTCCGGCACCGGGCTGCGGATCGCGTCGGCGATCATGCTGTCCATCCCGGTGATCGGGTCCTGGGTCACCTCGTCGATCTTCGGCGGCGAGTTCCCGGGCACGATCATCATCAGCCGGTTCTACATCGCCCACGTGCTGCTGATCCCCGGTCTGCTGGTGGCGCTGATCAGCGCACACCTCGGCCTGGTCTTCAAGCAGAAGCACACCCAGTGGGCCGGCCCGGGACGAACCAACGACAACGTGGTCGGTGAGCGGATGTTCCCCCGCTACGCGATCAAACAGGGCGGCTTCTTCATGATCGTCTTCGGGGTGGTCGCCCTGATGGCGGGGGTCTTCCAGATCAACCCGGTGTGGCTGTTCGGCCCGTACGAGGCCGCCGTCGTCTCGGCGGCGAGCCAGCCCGACTGGTACGTCATGTTCCTGGACGGCTCCACCCGGTTGATGCCAGCCTGGGAGCTGACCATCCCGATCGGCGACGGGTACGTGATCCCGCCGCTGTTCTGGCCGACCGTGGTGCTGCCCGGCATCCTGGTCATGCTCTCCCTGGCGTACCCGTTCCTCGAAGCGCGGTACACGAAGGACAAGGCCAGCCACAACCTGCTGCAGCGGCCCCGGGACGTGCCGGCCCGTACCGCCGTCGGCGCCATGGCCGTCACCTTCTTCATCGTGCTGACCATCTCCGGCGGCAACGACGTGTTCGCCGACAAGTTCTTCATCAGCCTGAACGCGATGACCTGGGCCGGTCGGATCGGATTGATCCTGCTGCCACCGCTGGCCTACTACGTGACCTACCGGATCTGCCTCGGTCTGCAGCAGCACGACCGCGAGGTGCTGGCGCACGGCGTCGAGACCGGAATCATCCGCCGGCTGCCCGACGGCCGCTTCGTCGAGGTGCACCAGCCGCTCGGGCCGACCGATGAGCACGGCCACGGCAAGCTGGAGTACGTCGGCTGGGTGGTACCCAAGAAGATGAACCGGCTCGGCGCGCTCGGCCCGGCCGTCAAGGGCTTCTTCTTCCCGATCGAGAAGCCGGCACAGGTTCCGCCGCCGGCGCATGTGGCGATCGACCCGGCCGAGGAACAGCCGACCGAACTGCGGTCGGCTGGCAAGGAGAAGCAGCCGGCCGACCGCGAGGAGATCAGCAGCGGCAGCCGCTGACCACCGCGCACCCGGAGTCGACAGAGGCGCCCGCCGAGCAGATCGGCGGGCGCCTCTGTGATCTCACACCTGCACCGGCCGTCCCCACAAGCCCTGTCGCCACGGTAGTAGCGGTATCCCTAAGAGACTGCGGTGATCCATTGGTGACGGTTTCCTCTCGACGTAGCGTCATGGTCGACAGCGATCGATCAACCGCAAGGTAGTCGCTCGGAGGAGGAGCTACGTGAAGCTGGCAAGGAAGTTGCTGACGTGGGCCATGGGCGCCACCATGGCCCTGGTAGTCGTGACGCCGTCGCCTGCGCAAGCCGCGTACTGGGACTGTCCGACCAACGCCATGTGCATGTGGGAGCACAGCGGAGGTAACGGCCTGATGGTCTGGGTATCGGTCAACACCGGCAATCAGCCGGATCTACGGGCATGGAGCTTCGACGACAAGATCAGCTCGGTCCGGAACACTTCCGCCCGGGGCGTCTGCCTGTATCCCGACCTCAACTACGATGGCAACTGGTACATCTTCGTCCCGCCGTACAGCGGCGGTGGCAACGTTGATCCGCTCGCGAACGATCAGATCACCTCGTTCCGCTGGGCACCGTCGACCTCACCGCCCGTCTGCTGACGGGCAGTCGACGTCAGACACCGAACGGTAACGCGGCTGGTCGCCAGTGGGTCTGTGGCCCCCGACGACCAGCCGCGTCGTTATGTCTCCTGGGCGGCTCTGCCTGCGGCAGCTGCCAGTTCCCGCTGTTGGCTCAGCGCTGTCGTCGGTCAGTCCGCGTCGGCCAGCCCGATGGCGAAGGCCGCCTCCAGATCGTGCTGTGAGTAGGCGCGGAAGGCGATGTGCGACTCGGTGTTGAGCACCCCCGGAACCTTCGAGATCCGTCCGGCGATCACGTCGGCGATCTGGTCGAACTCCCGCACCCGGACGATCGCGATCAGGTCCACGTGCCCGGCCACCGAGTAGACCTCGCTCACCCCGTCGAGACCGGCGAGCGCCTCGGCCACCTCCGGGATCGAGTCCGTGGCGCAGTCGATCAACACGATGGCAGTGATCACGCAGGTCCTCCGTCTCTCACCGGCGTCCGCCGCCGATGTTACTCAAGCCGGGTGCTCAGCCGGCGGACACCGTCAGATCGCTGTCCACCCGGATCGCGTCAGTCAGCCGTTCCCCCGTATGCACCTGTGCGCCGGGCCACACCACCGAGCGGACCAGCGTCCCCCGTACCACCGCGTCGGCGCCGACGACGGAGCGGTCGACCGGGCCCGTCACCGTGGCCGACGGGTCGACGAGGCTCCGGCCACCTGCCGCGTGCAGATTGGCCGCGAGGTAGTCCGGTGGTGTCCCGGTGTCCAGGTAGGTCCCCGAGTAGTTGATCACCTGCAGCGCGCCGGCGGCCTCCGCCGGCCGCCAGACGGTACGGACCAGTTCGCCGGGAGTGGCCGCTAAACCGCTGACGTAGCGCCACGGCAGCAGCGAGAAGCCGGCGAACCGGTGCCCGTCGAAGCCGCCCCGGGCGGCCGGGTGGGTGAACCGCTGGCCGAGCAGCCGGACGGTCTCGCCGTCCCAGCCGTCGAGCAGTGCCGCGATGTCCGGCCCAGGGTCGAGCTCTGGATGGGCGAGATAGCCGTCGACGTTGCCGACCAGCACGCCGCGACCGCTGATCCAGTCCCGTAGCCGGCCGACGCCGCCGGAGGTGCCCAACGGGTCTCCTGGCTCCACGGACAGCTGTGCCCGGTCGCCGACCTGGGTCACCACCTGCCGGCCGAGGTAGCAGGCGTTGACCGCGACCGCCGCCGGCCCGGTGAAACCGAGGGCACCGACCCGGGCGAGCGCCCGGTCCAGCAGCGGTACGTTCCCGACCGGGCAGAGCGCCTTCGGGACGAGACCGGTCAACGGCCGCAGCCGGCGGCCTTCACCGGCGGCGAGGATCACCGCGCAGATCCGGTCCGGTCCGGCCGCCGGTGCGCTCACCCCGGCTCCTGGGCCGCTGGCGGGCTGACGAGTGGACCGATGCCGTAGCGCGCGAGTAGCCGGGCGGTCGCCGGGGTCAGCCGGGGCAGGTCGTCGAGCCGGTGCCAGGCGGCTTCGTACACCTCGGCCCCGTCAACCACCAGTTGGGTTCGCGACGCTGCCACGGAGGCTTCGAAGACCACGTCCACCCAACCCTTGGCGTGCACCACGGCATTCGGCACCGCCGGGCGTAGCTGGTCCGGGGCGAGCCGGATGCCGGTCTCCTCGGCGAGCTCCCGGGCCGCGCCGACCACCGGCGCCTCGCGGTGTCGCAGCAGACCGGCGGGCAGTGTCCAGCCCCGGCCGGGCGGCTGGCGCAGCAGCAGTAGCCGGGCGGGTGTCGACGGGCCGACTTCGGAGTCGGTCACCAGCGTCACGGCGCCGACGATGTACTTCTGCACGGCGAGCCGGACCAACCGCCGACGGACCGGGTGCGGTAACCGGTAGAACACGCCGTACAACAGGGCGCGTGCGGGGGATCGGCGGGTGATCATATGGTTCAGGCTAGAGGTAGCCGGTCGTCGGCGCCGGGTCAGGTCAGCCCGGCTGGTCGACCAGGGCGATGAGCTGGTCGACGACGGCCTCGGGCTCGATGGTCCGGTCCACCACCGCGACCAGCAGGGTCTCCATGTCCGGGTACTTGAGGTTCTCCGCGAGCTGGCGCAGTGGTTTGTCGTTGGACAACGCCCGGTCGTGTTTGCGCAGGATCAGGCTGACAGTGGCGCGGCCGAGGCGTACCTTGTCGCTGATGCTGATGCCCGGTTCGGAGTGTTCGGCGAACCAGCGGTTGATCTGCATCTGGGCCTGCGGCGACTTGACGAAACCCAGCCACTCCTTTCGCGGCCCGGCCGACGTCGGTGCCGTCCCGGTCGGCTGGTCGTCGGTCTCGGTGAAGATCTCGACCACGTCGCCGTCGGTCAGTTCGGAGGCCAGTGGGGCCAGCCGGCCGTTGATCCGTACGGCGAGACAGTGCGCGCCTTTGCGCGGATCCAGCTCGTATGCGAGGTCGACTGGCGTCGACCCGGCCGGCAGCACGATCGGGCGGCCGTCGGTGAAGACCTGGATCTGCGCGTCGACCAGGTCGCAGCGCAGCGAGTGGACGAACTGGTCAGCGTCGATGTTTTCCTGCGACCAGTCGATCGCCCTGCGGAGCCAGGCCAGCTCGTCGGCGCGGGCAGCGGCACGACTGCGGCCGGGCTTGGGGAAGTGGTACGGCGCGGCGATGCCGAACTCGGCGGACCGGTGCATCGCGTCGGTCCGGATCAGCACCTCGAGCGGACGCTCGTCCGGGCCGATGACGGTGGTGTGCAGCGAGCGGTAGAGGTTGTTCTTCGGCGCCGCGATGAAGTCCTTGAACCTGCCCGGTACCGGTCGCCAGCGGCAGTGGACCGCGCCGAGCGCCGCGTAGCAGTCGGTGTCCGGCCCGGTGACCACGACCTCGATGCGGGGTAGGTCGAACGGTGCCCGGTGGCCGCCGGTGACGGTGTCCTTCCAGATCGAGTAGCGGTGCCGTGGCCGGGGCGCGACCCGGGCGGCGACCTTCTCCCGGCGCAGCGTCACCCGTGCCTGTCCGCAAACGGCGTCCAGGTACGTCGCCCAGCCCGGCCGGTTGGCCAGGTGCTCCTCGATCTGCTGGTAGGCCTCCGGCTCCAGGTGGAACAGGACGATGTCGTCGAGCTCCCGCTTGAGCTTCTGGATGCCGAGCCGGTCGCAGAGCGGGACCAGCACGTCCAGGGTCGCCTTGGCGATCCGGGCCCGGGAGGCAGGCGAGCGCACACCGAGGGTCCGCATGTTGTGCAGCCGGTCGGCGAGTTTGATGACCAGCACCCGGACGTCCTTCGACGCAGCGATGATCATCTTTCGGATGGTCTCCGCCTCGGCGGCCTTGCCGTAGAACGCCTTGTCGAACTTGGTCACCCCGTCGACCAGGTGGGCGACCTCGTCACCGAAGTCCGCGGCCAGTGTCGGCAGGTCGTACGTGGTGTCCTCGACGGTGTCGTGCAGCAGCGCGGCCACCAGGGTGGTGGTGTCCATGCCGAGCCCGGCGCAGATCTCCGCGACGGCCAACGGGTGGGTGATGTACGGCTCGCCGCTCTTGCGGTACTGCCCGGCGTGCATGCTGTCGGCGATCTGGTAGCCGCGGCGCAGCACCGCCGGGTCCGCCGACGGGTGGATCGACCGGTGGACGCGGATCAGCTCGGCGACCGGGTCCGGTGAGCCGGGAGACCAGGACAGCCAGGCTCGCAGGCGGGCGGACAGGGGTGTCGTGGTGGGCAGGAAACGTCCGATGGCGGCGCCGGGACCGGCGTCGACGTCCACGCGGAGACACCTCCTCACCCATCGCCCGGCGGGTCGACCGCCCGGACGCACGCCACGAATCGGGCGTTGGCTGACAGGACTGCACTTCTCTAACAGCCTAAGCGAGCGAGCGTAGTACGATCGGCTACTTGCGGGTGATCGATCGGTCGAGTCTTTGGTCTGCTTCGTCGACCCCGGCCGTCGTCCGGGCGGCTTCCTCGGCCTTGACCAGCAGATAATGGAATCGGCCGGCGCCGCCGGCCGGTGAGGCCCAGTCCCCGCTCACCCTGACCAGCCGGGTCTGTTCCGGCTCCAGCCAGGACAGGATCCGCTCGCTCTCGGCCGCGCTGGCCCGGGGCACCGGGCCGTGCCCGGCCGGCACCGTCTCCGCGGTGGCGCACAGCAGGTCGATGGTGGCCCGGGGGTGCTGCCGTGGCGGCGACACGCCGGCAGCGGCGAGCCGACCGTGCCGGACGATCGCCAGCTCCCAGCCACCGTGCCCGGCCCGTCGCGCCGCGACCAGCTCGGCGATCCTGGTCAGTGCGGTCAACCGCTGCATTCGGACGGTCGCCCGCAGGAATGCGGCCAACCGGCCCCGGACCACCGCCGCCTCCTCGAACCGCTGCGCGGCGGCGAGCCGGTCGATCCGGGCGAGCAACGTGTCGACCAGTGGCTGCGGGTCGGTCTCGAGTGCCGTCCGCAGCGGGGCGACGGCGAGTTCGGCGTACTGCTGCGGGTCGATCCGGTGCTCGCACGGTGCCGGACAACGACCAAGCTCAGCCAGCGCGCAGGCCGGGGTCCGGGTCCGGGCGGACAACCGGTGGGTGCACTGACGCAGCGGCAGCGCGTCGTGGATGCCGGCGGCGGCCAGCTCGGCCGCCCGGCGGGAGGCGAACGGCCCGAGCACGGTGGTGTCGGCCGGTGAGATCGCCCGGACCGTGGACAGCCGTGGATAGACCTCGTCGGTGACCTTCAACCAGACCACCCGCTCCGGATACTTCGACCGGCGGTTGTACGGCGGCGCGTGGGCGGCGATCAGCCGCAGCTCACGTACCTCGGCCTCCAACCGATGGGCGCACTCGACCGCGTCGACCCGCGTCGCCGCGGCCAGCATCTCGGACATCCGCGCCCGCCGCTCGGCGGCGGTGAAGTAGCTGCGTACCCGGGTGGCGACGTCGCCGGAGGTGCCGACGTACAGCGGCCGGTCGTCGGCCGCCCGGAAGATGTACACCCCGGGGGAGCGGGGCAACCCGTCGGCGAGGTGCCGCTTGCGTCGCTGGACGTCGCTGACCGCGCGGCTGAATTCGACCGCGTCGCCGATGCTCGTCACCTGGTGCCCGCCGAGCCGGGCGATCAGCCCGTGCAGCACGTCCACCGTCGCCTGGGCGTCGGCCAGGGCCCGGTGGGTGGGCCGCCGAGGGGTGCGGAAGTAGCCGGCGAGAGTGCCGAGCTTGCGGTTGGGCACCTCGTCGCGGGTCAGCACCCGGCGGGCGAGGGCCGCGGTGTCCAGCACCGTCGGCGCCGGCCAGGGATAGCCGTGCCGGGCGCACGCGGCCTTGAGGAAACCCACGTCGTACGGCGCGTTGTGCGCCACCAGCACCGCGTCACCGAGAAACTCCAGCAGGCTGGGCAGCACCTGCTCGATCGGCGGCGCGGGAACGAGCATCGCCTCGGTGATGCCGGTGAGCACGGTGATGAACGGCGGCACCGGTCGGCCCGGGTTGACCAGCGTGGCGAAGACGCCGAGCTCCTCGCCGCCGCGCACCTTCACCGCGCCGATCTCGGTGATGCCGCCACCGTCCGGCGCGCCGCCGGTGGTCTCCAGATCCAGCACGACGAAGGTGGTCTCCCGTAGCGACCGGTCCGCGCCGGTCGACAGCGGCCCGCCCTGTCCGGCTGACAGCAGCGAGTCGATCGAGCCCTGGGTGTAGGCCGGTCGAGGTACGGGATCAGGCGGTGCCACGGCGCAGACGATAGGACGTGGGTACGACACAGCCGTCCCATGCGTACCACCGGTAACGATCCGATCGACTCTGCGAGATCATTCTTCCTGTCGGGCACGCGGCGGCCACCCGGTGGGAGACTGGGGTGCATGGCCGCACCGGATCCGACCGACGCTCGTCCCGAGGGGGCGGCGCCGACGACCGGCGCCCTGCCCCCGTCCGCCGACCAGCCGGCCGGTGGTCCACCCGCCGAGCCGGTGCTGCCCGAGCCGGTGCGGTCGCGCATCGTCGTGCTCGCCGCCGCCGCGCTGCCCGAGATCCCGACCGACGAGATGCCGCCTCCGTTGCGCAAGGTCGCCAAGTTCGCGCCGAACCGGCGGGCCCGCTACGGTGCCGCGGCGATCGCGGCGGCGCTCACCAACGATCCGTCACTGCGGCAGCGGGTGGCCGCCCGCGCGCTGGCCGAGACCGGCGAACTGGGTGCGGCGGTCAGCGAAGGTGTCTCACCCGCGGCGGCGGACCCGGTCGAGGTCGCCGCCCTGGCGTACCTGATGCGGCCGGCGGGCTGGCGTGAGCTGGTCGACGCCGCCGGTGCGGCGGTCCGGGCCGAGGCCGACCGGGCCGCCGTCGCCGAGCTGATCCGCGATGCCGAGGCCCGCGCCAACCGAGCCGAACACGACCGCACCGTCGCCCGGGTCGAGGTGGAGAAGCTCCGCGACGAGCTGGCCCGGGTACGGGAGGAACTGGGCCAGCTCCGCGAGGAGTCCCGGCAGCTGTCCCGCACGCTGCGTGAGGCACAGGCGCAGCAGCGGCGGGCCAACGAGCTGCTCGCCACCGAACGCGGCCGGGCCGCGCGGGCCGCCGCCGACCACGACGCCGAGCTGCGGCGGCTGCGCGCCAAGCTCGCCGACGCGGAGCTGACCGCCGGGACCGCCCGGCAGTCGGCGAAGGAGGCCCGGGCGGTCGACGACGCCCGGCTGTGGCTGTTGCTGGAGACGATCGGGCAGGCAGCCCAGGGGCTGCGGCGGGAGCTCGCCCTGGACCCGGCCGACCGGTTGCCGGCCGACTACGTCGCCGACGCGTTCACCGACCGACCGGCGGCGGCGACGTCGACCCGGGCCCGCGACACCGACGACCCGGCCCGGCTGGACGACCTGCTCGCCCTACCCCGGGCGCACCTCGTCGTCGACGGCTACAACGTGACCAAGCGGGGCTTCGGCGAGATGCCGTTGGAGCAGCAACGCAAGAGGTTGATCACCGGGCTCGGTGGGATCGCCGCGCAGACCGGGGACGAGGTGACAGTGGTCTTCGACGGCGCTGAGCGGATGCACGGGTTGCCGCCGGCTCCACGTGGCGTGCGGGTGCTGTTCTCCCGAAAAGGGGAGACGGCCGACGAACTCATCCGCCGGCTGGTCCGGGCCGAGCCGTCCGGCCGGGTGATCGTGGTGGTCTCCTCCGACCGGGAGGTGGCCGACGGGGTCCGGCGGCACGGCGCGTACCCGATGGGCGCCGACTCGCTGCTGCGTCGACTGGCTCGTTCCTGAGCCGACACCCGGTCACGCGGAACTGTCGTACCTGACGCCTATCGTCGATGTCACTGGCGGTGGTCGGTCGGCGATGCTGCGTCGTACGGGGGCCGATCACCGCCGGCCGACCGTTCGACGGCACCGCCACGTGAGGAGACGACCATGCTGATCGACTGTGACACCTGCGCCGTCGAGCGCGGCCCGAGCTGCCGGGGTTGCCTGGTCAGTGCCCTGATCGACAGCCCGGACACGGTGGCCCACCTGGACGCCGGCGAGCGGTACGCGATCGAGGTGTTCGCGCGTGCCGGGTTCGACGTCGAGGTGCTCGGCGAGTCGCCGGCAGCGGCGCGCGGCCGCCGGCAGCGCCGGCCCCGGTCCCGAAGACAGGTCGCCTGAGCGATCGACCGGTCCGCCTGAGAGGATCCGGTCGCCCGAGTGTGGACCGGGGCCGCGCCGGCACACCTAGGATGGTCGGGCGACCGGTCGGCGGAAGGAGCCCGATGACGCCTCGCGCATGGGCGCTGGTGACCTTCGTCGTCCTGGGGGTGGCGGTCGTCGTCGCGGCGGCCGTGCTGGTGCCGTGGCACCGGCCGCCGGTGCCCCGCGCCGATCAGCTCGCCGCCCTGCGTGAGCTGCCCGTCGACCAGGTCGAGCGGGGGAGGGCCCTGCGGGCGGCGCTGCGTCCCGGTCGCTACGGCGCGATGCTGGTCGGCCTGCTGGCGGCGCTGCTGCTCGGGTTCACCCCGGTCGGTGCCCGGCTGGTGTTGGTCGCCGGCCGGCCGTTCGGCGACCACTGGGTCGCCCAGGCGCTGCTCGGCGGGCTGCTCGTGGTGTTCCTGGCCGACCTGCTGACCCTGCCGTTCGCCGCCTGGCGGCACCGGATCCTGACCGAGCACGGACTGGCCACCCAGGGCTGGGCCGGCTGGGGAGTGGACCTGGTCCGGTCGTACGCGGTCGGCGCGGTCATCGCGACGGTGGCCCTGCTCGGCTTCTACACCGTCGTCCGGCTCGCCCCCCGCTGGTGGTGGGCGCTG
This sequence comes from Solwaraspora sp. WMMA2080, assembly GCF_027497395.1. Taxonomy (GTDB): domain Bacteria; phylum Actinomycetota; class Actinomycetes; order Mycobacteriales; family Micromonosporaceae; genus Micromonospora_E. The sequence continues at coordinate 62,700 of NZ_CP114910.1, forward strand.
GCCGCGACCGGCGCGGCCGCCCTGGTGGTGCTGCTGTCGTTCGTCCTGCCGGTGCTGGTCGAGCCGGTGTTCAACAAGTTCACCCCGATGCCGGCCGGTCCGGTGCGCACGCAACTGCTGGAGCTGGCGGAACGCGACGGTGTCGCGGTGCGGGACGTGCTGGTCGCCGACGCGTCCCGGCGCACCCGCGCGGTCAACGCCTACGTGTCCGGGTTCGGTCCCACCCGGCGGATCGTCGTCTACGACAACCTGCTGCGCGAGGCGCCCCCGGCGGAGCTGGCCGCCGTGGTCGCCCATGAACTGGGCCACGCCCGCGCGCGCGACGTGCTGACCGGCACTCTGTTGGGCGCGCTCGGTGCCGCCGCAGCCGTGGTCGGGCTGTACCTGCTCGGCGGCTGGCGGCCGGTGCTGCGGGCGGCCGGCGTCGCGGACATCGCCGAGCCGAGGGCGATCGCCCTGCTGCTGGCGGTGGTCACGCTGGTCGGCCTGGCGGCGACACCGGTGCAGGCACTGGTGTCGCGCCGGGTCGAGGTCCGCGCTGACGCGCACGCGCTGACGCTGCACGGTGATCCGGCGGCGTACGCGGCGGTGCACCGCCGGCTGTCCGCGATCAATCTCGCCGATCCGGATCCGCCCCGCTGGGAGTACCTCTACTCCGCCACGCACCCGTCGACAGTGGAACGAATCGCGGCGGCCCGCAGGTACGCCGACCGGGCGGGCCGATGAACCGCACCCTGCTGGTCACCAACGACTTCCCGCCGCGACCCGGCGGCATCCAGTCGTTCGTGCACAATCTGGCGCTGCGGCAGCCCGCGCAGACCATCGTGGTCTACGCGTCGAGTTACGACGGTGCCGAGCGGTTCGACGCCGACCAGCCGTTCGAGGTGGTCCGTGACCCAACCGGCATGCTGCTGCCCACACCGGCGGTGGCCCGGCAGACCGCCGCTTTGGCGCGGGCCAGGGGCTGCGACACGGTCTGGTTCGGCGCGGCCGCGCCGCTCGGGCTGCTCGCCGACGGCCTGCGTCGACGGGCCGGGATCAGCCGGGCGGTGGCTCTGGCCCACGGGCACGAGGTGGGGTGGGCCGCGTTGCCCGGCGCGAGGTCGATGCTGCGCCGGATCGCCCGCGCCACCGACGTGGTGACCTACCTGGGCGAGTACACCCGGGTGCGGCTGGACCGTGCGGTCGGCGGGCTGACCGAGCTGCGTCGGCTCGCCCCGGGTGTGGACACCGATGCCTACCATCCGGGCGTCGACGGCGGCGAGGTGCGCCGCCGGCACCGGTTGTCGGACCGGCCGGTGGTGGTCTGCGTGTCCCGGCTGGTGCCCCGCAAGGGTCAGGACACGTTGATCCGGGCATGGCCGCTGGTACGGCGTCGGGTGTCGGGCGCCGCGTTGCTGATCGTCGGCGGCGGTCCGGACCGCAACCGGTTGCAACGGCTCGCCCGGCGCGTCGGGGTGGCCGACGACGTCACCTTCACCGGGGCGGTGCCCTGGGCGGAGCTGCCGGCGCACTACGCCGCCGGGGACGTGTACGCGATGCCCTGCCGCACCCGGCGCGGCGGGCTCGACGTGGAAGGCCTCGGCATCGTCTACCTGGAAGGGTCGGCGACCGGGCTGCCGGTGGTGGCCGGGGATTCCGGCGGCGCGCCGGATGCGGTCCGCGACGGCGAGACCGGGTACGTCGTGAACGGCCGGGATCCGAGCCAGCTGGCCGACCGGCTGGGTGTCCTGCTGACCGACCGGGAGCTGGCCCGGCGGATGGGCGCCGCCGGTCGGGCCTGGGTGGAGCGTGAGTGGCGCTGGGACACCCAGGCGCAGCGGATGGCGTCGCTGCTGGCCGGCTGAGCGGCGTGACCCCGGCGGCGCGCCTGGCCCTCCTGCGGTGTCCGGCTGCTTGCGGCGTCAGCCGAGTCGTTCGGTGATCCCGTCGGCTGGTCCAGGACGGCCGAAATGCCAGCCCTGGGCGGCGTCGCAGCCGATCGCCCGGAGCCGCTCGGCCTGCCCGGCGGTCTCCACTCCTTCGGCGGTGACCGTCAGCCGCAGCGTGTGGGCCAGCGTCACCAAGGTGAGCAGGATGCTCTCGTCGGTGCGGTCGGTGCCTGCCGAGGCACGGAGCCCTTCGACGAACTTCCCGGCCAGCTTCAGCTCGTGCACCGGCAGCGAGCGGAGGTAGGACAGGTTGGAGTAGCCCGTCCCGAAGTCGTCGATGGCGATCCGTACGCCCAGATCGGCCAGCTCGCGCAGGGTACGGACCGGTCCGTCGGCGGTGCTCATCAGGGCGCTTTCGGTGATCTCCAGCTGCAGCCGGCCGGCCGGTAGCCGGGTGTCGGCGAGTACCTCGGTCACGTACCGGACCAGACCGGGGTCGTTGACCTGCCGCACAGCCAGGTTGACACTGACGAACGGGGCGTTCGCGCTGCGGTCCAGCCAGCGCCGGGCCTCCCGGCAGGCTTCGGCCAGCACCCACGATCCGAGCCGGACGATCAGCCCGGAGTCCTCGGCGAGGGAGATGAACCGGTCCGGACCGAGTACCCCCATCGTAGGGTGCCGCCAGCGGACCAGCGCCTCGACGCCGAGCAGCGCGCCGCCGGCGAGCGCGACCAGCGGCTGGTAGTCCAGGAAGAACTCGCCCCGGTCGAGAGCGGTGGGCATCGCCGCGGACAGCGCGTACCGCGCCAGCTGGCGATCGTTGCGCACTGGATCGAACAGCGCCCACCGGCCCTTGCCCGCCGATTTCGCCCAGTGCAGAGTGACGTCGGCGGCCCGCATCACCTCGCTCGGGGTGGTGCCTGCGACCGTGCGCTCCACGATGCCGATGCTGGCGGTCACGGTCAGCTCGTGACCGTCGACGACGACCGGTTCGCCGATCGCGGCGAGCGCGGCCTCGGCGACCTTGAGCACGTCGTCGGTGCAGGTGGTGTCGGCGACCAGGATGACGAACTCGTCGCCACCGATTCGGGCCACCAGGTGTTCGCCGACGCCACGGCGCAGCCGCTCGGCGACCGAGACCAGCAGCAGGTCCCCGATGTGGTGGCCGAGGGTGTCATTGACGATCTTGAAGCCGTCGAGGTCGACGAAGCAGACGCCGAGTCGGCGTCCGTCCCCGCCAGTACGACCCGCCGTGCTGAACACGTCGTCCAGCCGCTGGGTGAACAGGCTCCGGTTGGGCAGGTCGGTGAGCGGGTCGTGGGTGGCCCGGTGCCGGTATCGGGCCTCGCTCTCCCGCAGCGCGATCTCGGCCTGCTCCCGGGCGACCAACGCCGCGCGGCGGATGGTCTCCTGCTCGTCCAGGGTGCGGTCGCGTAGTGCCCGGGTGTAGCCGGTGGCGATACTGCCGAGCAGCCGTGCCATCCGGTCCGGCATGTCCGGGTCGTCGATGTCCAGGTCGCGCAGTAGTCGCAGGTCGAGTACCTCGATGGTGCGGCCGAGCCCCTCAGCCGAGGCGATGTGCGCGGCGACCAGGTCCGAGCCGACCTGGTAGCCGACCCGGACGGTGAACGGCTCGGCGCGCAGTGCCGTGACGAGCCGTACGGTCAGGTCGCCGAGAAACGCCTCCAGCTGCTCCTGGGCCAGCGGCAGGTAGCTGGTCCCGGTTACCGCTTTGGCCCAGGCCCGGGCGACGGCGGCGACGCCCGGTGGCCGTCCACCGGGCGGATCGGCGGCCGGGTCGGACTGCTCAGCCACCGAGTCGGCCTACCCCGCCCATGAAGACGGCACGCTCGGCGTCCTCGGCCGCCTCGGGCGACTCAGGGCGCCACTGCGGCACCCAGACCACGCCCGGCGGTAGCAGGTCGAACCCGTCGAAGAAGCTGGTCAGCGCGGCCCGGGACCGGATGTTGAGCGGGTTGTCGGTGCGCCGGTAGATCTGGTCCGCCTCGCGGCGTTCCTCATCGCTGCGGCCGTCGTCGCTGGCCTGGGACAGGACCAGATGGCTGCCGGGCGCGAGCGCGGCGCGTAGCTCGGCCAGGATCGCGGCTGGGTCGTCGGAGTCCGGCACGAAATGCAGGACCGCGACGATCAGCACCGCGACCGGCTGGTCGAAGTCGAGTAGCTTGCGCACCTGAGGATCGTGCAGGATCCGTTCCGGGTTGCGCAGGTCCTCCTGCAGGATCGTGGTCCGGTCGTTGCCGGCGAGGATCTCCCGGCTGTGTGCGACGGCGACCGGATCGACGTCCACGTAGGCGACCTTCGATTCCGGTGCCAGCCGTTGAGCGATCTCGTGCACGTTGCCCACAGTGGGGATCCCGGAGCCGATGTCGAGGAACTGCCGGATTCCCGACTCGACGAGGAATTGCACGACGCGGCGCATGAAGGCTCGGTTCGCCTGGGCCATCAACGGGGCTTCGGGAACGGCCGTGATCATCGCCTGGGCGGCGGCCCGATCGGCGGCGAAGTTGTGTGAGCCGCCGAGATAATAGTCGTACATCCGGGCGACGCTCGGCCGCTCGACGTCGATGCTCTCCGGTGCCCAGTGCGGCCGATCCATCTTCGCCCCTTTTGTCCCTGTCTGACCGTTTGCTGGCTGGCTGCTGGCGCTAGCTAGCCATTGTGCCCGCTGCGTGCCCGGGCATCCAGAGCGTCCGACCCGCGAGGTTCCCGCCCGCACCGATCAGAGCCGCCACGGTCGACGTGGGCCGGCCCACCCGCCGCCGGCACCACGTGACCAGGTCAGAACTTCGGAGCGTCCGGCGCCTCCAACAGACCGAGCCGCAGCGCCGTCATCAGCGCCTGGGCCCGGTTCGCCGCGCCGAGCTTCTCGTACAACTTGGAAATATGCGTCTTCGCCGTCGACTCGCTGACGAACAACTGCTTGGCGATCCCGGCCACGCTCATCCCATCGGCGAGCAGGCGCAGCACCTGGCCCTCCCGGGGGGACAGTTGCGGCCCGGACGGCGCGAGCCGGCGTTTCATCGCCTCGGCCAGGTCAGCTGCGGTGAACGCGCTCGGCGACGAGGCCGCGTGCCGGGCCGCCGCGACCACCTCGTCCGCCGGTGCGGTCTTCGGCACGAACGCGCTGGCCCCGGCCTCGAGGGCGCCGAACAGCTGGTCGTCGCCAGCGTACATGGTCAACACCACGATGCCCATCGTGGAGCTGGACTTTCGCAGCGCCCGGGTCGCTTCAAGGCCGCTGCCGTCCGGCAGCCGCAGGTCCATGATCACAACATCTGGTTGCAGGGCGCCCGCCTGGCGTACACCCTCGGCCGCCGTCGCGGCCTCACCGACGACCTCGAACTGGCGGTCGCGCTCGAAAGCGTGCCGCAGGCCCTTCCGGATGAGGTCGTGATCATCGACAAGCAGGACCTTGGTCCGGGTGGTCGGTGTGGGGCTGGTGGTCATGCTGTGGCTACTCCCCTTCTGGTGCTGTCACGCTATCGCGCACGCTATCGCGCCGGGGCGAGGTTCCGAGCACCACTGCCACGGTCGTTCCGCTCGGGTGTCGTGGCCTGATCTCCAACCGGCCCCGGATACGTTCCGCTCTCTCTGCCATGATCGCAAGACCGTACCGCCCATCCGGACGCTGGTCGGCGATCCCCTGACCGTCATCCGACACTTCTATTTGCGTGTACGGCGGGTCAATGTCGCACGTGACCCACAGATTCGCGGCGCCGGCATGCTTGCGCGCATTGGTAATCGCCTCCTGGGCGATGCGCAGTAGTTCCGCCTCGGTGGCAGCCGGCAGCCGGGCCCCGGACTCGTCCAGCGACAGGTGCACCCGCAACCGGCCGGACGATCCGACGGTACGGGCGTACTCGGCGATCGCGGCCGCCAGCCCGCCGTGCCGGTCCACCTCACTGCGCAGCTCGAACAGGCTCAGCCGCAGCTCGGTGATCACCCGGGTGACCTCGCCGCGCAGTGTCCGCAGGTCCTCGGCGGTCTCGTCACTGCCCTCCGGCAGGGTGGCCAGGGCGTTGTCGATGCCGTACCCGACCATCACCAACTCCTGGGCCACCCCGTCGTGGATCTCCCGGGCCAGCCGTTGCCGTTCCTCGTTGGTGGCCAGCGACCGAACCTCGTCGAACAGCAGCGCGGCCTCCAGCCGCAGCGCTGCCGGGCGGGTCAACGCGGTGATCCGGGCAACCACCGGCGGTGGGTAGGCGTTGGCGCTGTCCGTCTCCAGAATCACCAGACCGACCGTGCGCACCCCGGCGACCAGCGGCACCACCAGCGCCGACACGTCACCGCCGGGGTGCGATCGGGCCTGGGACCGGGCCGCGGTCTGGGGCAGTTGGCTGGCCCAGGCGTCGGCAATGGCCGAATCCGCGTCCAGGGTCGTCTCCCAGTCGACCCGGTCCAGGCCGGCCTGGGCGAGCACCACCAGCCGCCCCCCACCGCTGCCGGAGAGCACCGCGGTGCGACCGGTCGGCGCCACCGCGCGCAGCTCCTCGATCAGATGCTCCGAGATGCTGCCCGGGTCGAGCGTGGCACCGGGCAGCTGCCGCGCGACGCTGCGCAGCTGGGTGAGCAGCCGGGTCGCCTCCGCGTACGGGGCGGGCTTGCTCTCCCCACGGGCCTGCATCACCTGCTGCAGCGTGCCGGCGGCCAGGATGCCCAGGCTGGCCAGGATCAGCCACTGGGTGCAGACCGCGACGAAGCCGAGCTGGGCCAGCTGCGGTCGGCCGTCGATCGTGGTGAACAACCCGCTGAGGGCCAGGGTGAGCGCGGTGACGCCGAGCAGCGCGGTCGCCTCGCGGGTCCGCCGTTGCAGCACCGCCACCGTCAACGGCACCGACAGGTACGGCAGCATCGCCGAGGCGCCCAGCCCGGCGCCGATGGAGCCGCGCAGGTTGGCGGCGGCGGCCACCTCACTCGTGGCCAGGCCGACGATGACGACCTCGGCGAGGCGGCCGAGCATGCTGATGACCGGGTGGCGGGGGACGAGCACCGCCGGAGCGCCGGCGACCGCCAGCAGCGCCACCCAGCGCAGTTCGCCGAGATCCCGGGTGGTGATCAGGGTCAGCACCGCGACGAGCGCGAGCATGACCAGGCGCGCCACCGCGGCGAGTGGATGCGGACGGGGCGCGTCGGACGTCGGTGCGGACACGTGACGGATGGTAGTCAGCTCCCGTAGATTTCGGCGATCTCGGCTTCGTGGTTGGCGTGCACCATCGCCCGTTTCACCTTCAGCGACGGGGTCAACTCGCCGCTCGCCTCGGTGAAGTCCCGGGCCAGTACCCGGAACCGCCGGATCGACTCAGCGGCCGAGACGGCGCGGTTCGCCTCGTCCACGGCCTGCTGGAGTTCAGCCAGCAACGCCGGATCGTCGCGTAGCTCGGCGACGGTGCGGCCAGGCGGGTGACCGTTGCGTTCCAGCCAGGCCGGCCAGGCGTCCTCGTCGACGGTGAGCAGCGCGGCGATGAACGGCCGGCGGTCGCCGACGACCACGCACTGGCTGACCAGCGGGTGGGCTCGCAACTGGTCCTCCAGCACGGCCGGCGTGACGTTCTTGCCGCCGGCGGTGACGATCAGCTCCTTCTTGCGACCGGTGATGGTCAGGAAGCCGTCGTCGTCGAGCCGGCCGAGGTCCCCGCTGCGGAACCAGCCGTCGTCGGTCAGCACCTCGTCGGTCTGCTGTCGGTTGTTCCAGTACCCCTGGAACACCAGATCGCCGCTGACCAGCACCTCGCCGTCGTCGGCGATCCGGACGCTGACGCCGGGCAGCGGCCGGCCGACGGTGCCGATCCGGATCGCGTGCTGCAGGTTGACCGACACCGCCGGGGAGGTCTCGGTCAGCCCGTACCCCTCGTAGACAGTCACCCCGATGCCGCGGAAGAAGTGCGCCAACCGGGCACCCAGTGGGGCACCACCGGAGATCGCGGTGCGGCACCGGCCGCCGAGCGCGGCCCGCAGCTTCCGGTAGACCAGCCGGTCGAACACCGCGTGCCGGGCGCGCAGCCCGAGCCCCGGCCCACCAGGGGTGTCCAGCGCCTCGCTGTAGGCGACGGCCACCTGGTCGGCCCGGTCGAAGATGGCGCCCTTGCCGCCGTCGTATGCGCGCTGCCGGGCCGCGTTGTAGACCTTCTCGAAGACCCGGGGTACGGACAACACGAACGTCGGGCGGACGCTGGCCAGGTCGTCGACCAGGTTCTTCGGGTCGGCGGCGTGAGTCATGGTGGCCCGGGCGTGCACCGCGCCGATCTGGATCAGCCGGGCGAATGAGTGCGCCAGCGGCAGGAACAGCAGGGTGGCGGCACCCTCGTGGAACAGGTTCGGCAGGCCGGGCACCGCGTTGGCGATGTCGGCGTACATGTTCCGGTGGCTGAGCACACAGCCCTTCGGCCGTCCGGTGGTTCCACTGGTGTAGATGATCGTGGCGATGTCGTTCGAGGTCAGCTGCTGGCGGCGGTGCTGCACCTGAGCGGCGTCGACGGTCCCGCCCCGGGCCAGGATCTCGTCGAGACCACCGGTTTCCAGCTGCCACACCTCGCGTAGCGCGGGCAGCCGGTCGCGGACCGAGGCCAGGGTGATCGCGTGTCCGTTGGTCTCCAGCACGCAGGCGACCGCGCCGGAGTCGGCCAGGATCCAGGCGACCTGCTCGGCGCTGGACGTCTCGTACACCGGCACGGTCACCGCGCCGATCGACCAGATCGCGTAGTCGAGCAGCGTCCACTCGTACCGAGTCCGGCTCATCAGACCGACCCGGTCGCCGGCGGTGATGCCCGCGCCGATCAGGCCGCAGGCGACCGCCACCACCTCGTCGCGGAACTCCCGGCAGGTCACTTCCTGCTGCCCGTGGGGGCCGGGCCTGGTGAACTGCACCGCGTCGGGTGCTGACTCGGCGTTGTCCCAGACCGGATCGGTCAGGTTGGCGGCATCACCGACCGTGACGACCGGTGGTACGGAGAACTCGCGCACCTGCACTCCTTGCGCTCGCGGGCTGAGGCGGACCGGACCGGCGGTGCACGTCCGGCTACCCGCAACCTACCGGGCGGCCGATGACCTGCGCGGTCAGCCCGCTGCCGGGGGCGGCCGGATGGTTGTCGGCCACTGGCTTGATCTTGCCCGGCACCGGGTAGCCTGCCCCACATGGCGGAGTCCTCCACCAAGTCGATCGTCGTCGCCGCACCCGCGTCCCGGGTGACGGCGGTGATCTGCGACTTCGTGCGCTACCCCGAGTGGACCGAGGCGCTGGACCGGGTCGAGGTGCGCCAGGAGTACGAGGACGGATACGCGCGTGAGGTCCGCTTCGTGCTGGATGCCGGAGTGCTCGCCGACGAGTACACGTTGATCTACGAGTACTCCGAGGACCTGTCCCGAATCGAGTGGCGGCTGGCTGAGCCGTCCCGGATGCAGCGTCGGCAGGACGGTGCGTACGACATCGAGGACAACGGGGACGGGTCCACCACGGTGACCTACACGCTGGAGGTGGAGCTCTCCGTCGGGATGCTCGGGATGTTCCGCCGCAAAGCCGAAAAAATGATCATGGATGCTGCCCTGACACAGCTCAAGCACCGAGTGGAACAGCTCGGTACGACGGAGACAGGCTAGGGGGCGGGCCGACGGTGGGAACGGATCCTCGCTCGGCGCGGGCGGAGGCGGAACGGTTGGTGGCGACCGCGTTGGCGATGGCGCAGCTGGCGGCGCGCGGCCAGCGGCTCGGCGCTGGTGCCGCAAGTGGCCTCGGCCTGCTGCGTGACCTGCTGGGCGGCACCGGTCCGGTCGCCACCGGCGACCCGGCCTGCTGCGTCTGCCCGGTCTGCCGGGCCATCACGGCATTGCGTGATCCCAGTCCGGAGCTGGCCGACCGGCTGGCCGCCGGTGCCGGGGACTTCGCCGCCGGAGTCGCCAGCCTGTTGCGTGCCCTGGCCCCGGACCGTACGGCTGACCCCGCGGCGGCCCCGGACCGTACGGCTGACCCCGCAGCGCAGCCGGAGCCTGCGGCTGGTTCGCCGGCTGCGGATCCCGCCGGCCCGCCGCCGGACCGGCACGATCCGCCGACCGGCCGGATGACCTCGGACGACGAGGTCTGGCGCCAGGCCACCTGGACCATGGATGATTCGGACTCAGCGGGTGATCGGGACGTCTGGTCGGCCGCGACGAACGCCCCCGTCGACGTCGCCGGGACAGGCAAACCACCAGCCCGGGGCCGCCCCGGTGGTCCGGCGGTGACCGCCCCGGTGACACCCGGCGCGGATGCCGACAGGGCGGAGCCGGACCGGTCGGGTGCCACCCGGCCGGACCACGGCCGGCCGGGACCTGATCTGGCCTGATCCGGCACCGTCCGGCCGGACCACCGTCCAGCGGTGGACCGTCGCCGGAGGGGACCCGGTGCGGACACCGGCGCGCGAAGAGCACAGCAGAGGGGAGCGGCAGCGGTGACGCTGACCATCGGAGTCGACATCGGTGGCACCAAGGTCGCCGGCGGGGTCGTCGATCCGGACGGAAAGGTCCTGGCCCGGACCCGGCACGAGACGCCGGCCGACGACGTGGCCAAGACCCGGGACGTGATCGTCGAGGTGGTGCTCGAGCTGGCGGCGAACCACTCGGTCGGCGCGGTCGGCATCGGGGCCGCCGGTTGGATCGACGAGCGTCGCTCAACTGTGCTGTTCGCCCCGAACCTCGCCTGGCGGGACGAGCCGCTGCGGGACTACGTGAGCGCGGCGGTCGGCCTGCCGGTGATCGTTGAGAACGACGCCAACGTCGCGGCCTGGGCAGAGTTCCGGCACGGCGCCGGCCGGGCCGCCGCCGACTCGATGGTCATGTTCACCGTGGGCACCGGCATCGGCGGCGGCATCGTGTACGGCGGCGAACTCGTCCGCGGCGCGCACGGCATCGCCGCAGAACTCGGCCACATGCTTGCGGTTCCGGACGGACACCAGTGCGGCTGCGGCCGGCAGGGCTGCATCGAGCAGTACGCCAGCGGCAACGCACTGGTCCGGTTCGCCCGCGCCGGTGCCCGGCAGGAACCGGACCGGGCAATCAAACTGCTGGCCCTGGCCGGTGGCGACGCCGAGGCGGTGACCGGACCGATGGTCACCACCGCGGCCCGCTCCGGTGACCCGGTCTCCTGCGAGGCGTTCGCGCAGATCGGGCGCTGGCTCGGCATCGGCCTGGCCGACCTGGCGCAGATCCTCGATCCCGAGGTGTTGGTGATCGGCGGCGGCGTCGTCGACGCGGGTGACCTGTTGCTCGGCCCCGCTCAACGGGCGTACACCGACGCGCTGGCCCAACGGGTCCGCATTCCGGTGGCCGAGGTGCGGCCGGCCGAGCTGGGCAACGCTGCCGGTGTGGTCGGTGCGGCCGACCTCGCCCGCCGGATCTGAGCCCATCGGGCCGAGGAGGGGACTGTGACGGCTGACCAGACGACCGCGCCACAGCGGGCCGGCGTGCGGTTGCGGGTGCTCACGTACAACATCCACGGCCAGCGTGACGACCGGGCCGCGCTGGCCGAGGTCGTCCGCCAGGTCGCACCGGACGTGGCGATTCTGCAGGAGGCACCGCGCCGGTGGCGGTGGCGTACCAGGTCCGCCGCGCTGGCGAACGCGTTCGACATGGTCGTCGGAGCCGGTGGGCCACCGCCGTTGGGCAACCTGGTGCTGACCACGCTGCGGGTACGGGTGACGGGTACCTGGTCGGTCCGGTTCCCGCTGACACCCGGTCGGCACCTGCGCGGCGCGGTGTTCGCCCGCTGCGCGGTCGGCCCGGCCCGCTTCGTGGTGGCCGGATCGCATCTGTCCACTGATCCGACGGAGCGGCCGGCGCAGGCCCGGCTGCTACGTCAGGCCTGCGCCGACGTCGACGGATCGGTGATTCTCGGCTTGGACGTCAACGACCAGCCGGCGAACCCCGACGACCCTCCGTCGCCCGGCATCGACGCCCGGCTTGCGCCCGGCACCGACGCCCGACCGCCGGGCGACACCGGTGCGGCGTGGCAGTTGGCCGCCGCCGGGTTCACCGACGCCGCTGCCGCCGTCGGGGCGGACCGGGCCGGCACGTTCCCGGGCCGCGACCCCCGCCGACGGATCGACGCGATCTTCGTCGATCCGCGAATCGAGGTGGCCGGCTGCCGGGTGGTGGACACCCCGGCGGCGCGGCGGGCAAGTGACCATCTTCCGGTCGTTGCCGATCTGGTGCTCACCGATCCGGCACCGGGACTGGACAAGCGGGGCGGCTAGCCGGCACGATTTCGCAGCCGTACGAAGGAGATTGCCGGTGTCTACTTCCGCTGACTACGACAGCCCCATCACCGGCACCGACCGGTGGCGGGACGACCGCCCGATCTCCGAACAGGGTGAGAACGTCTGCGTCATCGGTGCCGGGGCGAGCGGGTTGTGCGCGGTCAAGAACCTGCGCGAACAGGGGTTCGGGGTCGACTGTTACGAACGGGAGACGGGCGTTGGCGGTGCCTGGAACTGGCGCCACGACCGCAGTCCGGTCTACGCCAGCACCCACCTGATCTCGTCGAAGCCGTTCAGCCAGTACCCCGACTTCCCGCTGCCGGACAGCTGGCCCGACTACCCGCACCACAGCCAGCTGCTGGCCTATCTGGAACGCTACGCCGACCACTTCGATCTGCGCCGGCACATCTGGTTCGGCACCGAGGTGGTACGGGTCGAACCGGCGCCGGGGGACCGGTGGGACGTGACGACCCGCAGCGCCGGCGGCAACGGTGCCCAACGCACCCAGCGCTACGCCGCCGTGGTCGTCGCCAACGGACACAACTGGGCACCCCGGCTTCCCGACTACGAAGGATTGTCCGGTTTCACCGGGCAGGTGATCCACGCGTCGGCCTACCACGACGCCACTCAGCTGCGCGGCCGGCGGGTACTGGTGGTGGGCGGCGGCAACACCGGCTGCGACATCGCCGTCGAGGCCGGGCAACAGGCGGCCCGCTGCTGGCACTCCACCCGTCGCGGCTACTGGTACACCCCGAAGTACCTGTTCGGCCGGCCGAGTGACCAGGTCAACGCGGGGCTGCTCGCCCGGCGTCTGCCACGCTGGCTGCGCCAGGGAGTTCTCCACCGGCTGCTCCGGTTGGTCGTCGGCGACCAGACCCGGTTCGGGCTACCGGCTCCGGAGCACCGGGTGTTCGACGCCCATCCGGTGGTCAACAGCCAACTCGTCCTGCACATCGGGCACGGTACGGTCCGCCCGGTGCCCGACGTGGCCAGGTTCCGCCGGCATACCGTAGAGCTCACCGACGGCACCGAAGTGGATCCCGACCTCGTCGTGCTCGCCACCGGTTACCAGCCCCAGTTCGACTTTCTCGATCCGCGGGTGCTCGGCGTCGACGCGGACGGTCGGCCCCGCCTGCACCTGCACGCCTTCGCCCCGGGACACCCGACGCTGTCGGTGGTCGGGCTGGTGCAGGCGGAGTTCGGGGTCTTCCCGGTGGTCCACTGGCAGAGCGTGGTGGTCGCCCGGTGGCTGCGCGCCCGGTCGGCGGATCCGGCGGTCACCGCTGCCCTGGCCGGCCGGATCGAGGCCGGCGCGGGACGGCCCTGGCACGACGCCAAGGTGGCCGACCCGGCTCGGCGCTGGTTCGAGGTCAGTCACGACACCTACCTGCGCGCGCTGCAGGAGACCTTGGACAGTCTGGAGGTGGCGGCCCGATGAGTCGTACCCTTGCGGCCCCCCGCATCGTCCGTACCCGGGAGTGGGCCAGACCGGTCCCGGCGGTGCGTCGCGAGGTGCTGCACGCCGACGTGTCGCGCGACGAGGGCCGGCCGCCGCTGCTGTTCGTGCCCGGTTTCGGGCACGGTGCGTGGGTTTTCGCCGAGCATTGGTTGGAGCGGGCCGCCGAGCGCGGATTCCCGGCGTACGCGGTCAGTCTGCGCGGGCACGGGGACAGCGGGGCGGCGCCGCAGGCCGACCTGCGGGCGTACGTGCACGACGTGGTGCAGGCTGCGGCCGGCCTGCCCCGGCAGGCGGTGCTGATCGGGCACGGCGCTGGGGCGTTGGTGGTCGGTCACGCGTTGGCCCGCTACCCGGCGCGGGCCGCGGTGCTGGCCGCTCCCGTACTCGGTGGCTGGCCGCTGCTCGGCGCCGCGCTGCGTCGCAACCCGTTCGGCACCCTGCCGGCCGTCTTCGGCGGGGCGGTGCGGCTGCGCGCCGGTCAGCTGTTCAGCCGGGAGCTTCCGGAGGCCGTCGCGCTGTCCTACGTAAACCGTTTGGGGCGCGCGTCGGCCCGGGCCCAGTGGCAGCTGCTGGCCCGCCAGCGGGTCGAGCCGCCGGTCGGCGACCCGCCGGTGCTCGTTCTCGGTAGCCCGGACGACCGGGTGGTGCCGGTGTCAGTATTGGACCGCGCGGCCCGGCGGTACGGGGGTGCTCCGTTGCTGTTCCCCGGGATGGGCCACGATCTGATGCTCGACGCGCGGTGGACGGAACCGGTCGACGCGATCCTCGACTGGCTGGACAAGGGAGCCGGCTGACCGGCGACGGTAGACCGGTAGGATCAGGCGGTGAGCCGGGCGGCGAGGGAACCGGTGCGGTCCAGCGCGGTGAGGTAGCCGTGCACCCAGGCCCGGATGTCGTGGGTGCGCAGGTGCTCGCGCATGGAACGCATCCGGTCCGCCACGTCGGTGGGTGACGCCTCCAGCGCGTGCATCAGCGTCAGTTTGAGCCCGTCGAGATCGTGCGGGTTGACCAGGTACGCCTGCTGGAACTCAGCGGCGGCACCAGCGAACTCGCTGAGCAGCAGCGCACCGTCGTTGTCGACCCGGGCTGCCACGTACTCCTTGGCGACCAGGTTCATCCCGTCCCGTAGCGGGGTGACCGCCATGATGTCGGCGACCCGGTACAGCGCCGCGAGGTCGGCCCGGCTGAACGACTGGTTGAGGTAGTGGATCGCCGGTTCGCCGACCCGGCCGAACTCGCCGTTGATCCGTCCGACCTCGCGTTCCACCCGGTCGCGCAGGATGCGGTACTGCTCGACCCGTTCCCGACTGGGCACCGCGACCTGGACCATCACCGTGTCGCGGACCTTGATGTGCCCGTCGGCGATCAGTTCGCTGTACGCCTTGAGCCGTTGCTCGATGCCCTTGGTGTAGTCCATCCGGTCCACACTGAGGATGACGTGCTGCGGGTCACCGAGGTCGGACCGCAGCTGACGGGCCCGGTCCAGCACGTCCGGCCGGCCGGCGAGGGACTCCATCTCGGACATGTTGATCGACACCGGGAAGGCGCCGATGCGTACCACCCGGTCGTCGATGGCGATCCGCCGGTCGGTGGCCGGCACCTTGAGCACCTTCGTCGCCAGCTGGGCGAAGTTGTGCGCGGCCTGGGCGCGTTGAAACCCCACCAGGTCGGCGCCGAGCATGCCGAGCATCAGCTCGGCCCGGCGGGGCAGCTGCATGAACAGCTCCGGCGGCGGGAACGGAACGTGCAGAAAGAATCCGATCAGCAGGTCGGGCCGTAGCGCCCGGAGCATTCCGGGTACCAGTTGCAGGTGGTAGTCCTGCACCCAGACCAGCGCGCCCGGCTCGGCGGCGGCCGCCGCCGCCTCGGCGAAGCGCTGGTTCACCCGCTGGTACGCCTCCCACCACCTACGGTGGTATGCGGGCTGCTCGACGGAGTCGTGGTACAGCGGCCAGAGTGTGGCGTTGGCGAACCCCTCGTAGTGGTCTCTGATGTCCTCATGGGACAGAGCGACGGTGTGCATCCGTACGCCGTCGATGTCCGGCAGGCTCGGTGCCGGGCCGGCGCCACCGGCCCAGCCGACCCAGGTGGCCGGGGTGTGCTGCAGGATCGGGTGCAGGGCGCTGACCAGACCACCGGGGCTGCGACGCCATTCGCACGCGCCGTCGCGCGCGACGCTGTCGTCCACCGGCAGTCGGTTCGCCACCACGACGAGAGAACTCTGACGCATGAGGGGACCTCGTTTCGCTGCGGCGGTTGCCGCGCATGGCGAGTGATCACGAACTCGTGGGGGGATCGGCTACGAGAGTTATTCCTACTGAGACCAAGTTACGCGAGTGTTACAGAGTGACCACAGTCGTCAATGAATCCGAATTTTCGCCATCCGTTGGTCAGGTTTCAGACGACCGCGCCGTCGTCCAGATCGTCATCCTCGTCGTGATCCGGCCGCAGCCGCCAGATCAGCGTGACAAACCCACCGACCACGCCAGCGAAACCGAGCAGGATGGCCAGTCCACGATCCACCGGAAGCACCGTCGGGAAGACGAAGAGGATGAAGCCGGCGATGATCGCCAGTACCCCGAGGACCGCAGCCGACGACAACCGGGGCAGCGGAGGCGGCAGGGGAGGGGTGTATCCCTCCTCCGGCTCGTCGGGTAACCGGGCACCGAAGGTGTCCAGCCCATCCAGTAGGGACGGCTCGTCGTCTCGCCGTCCGACGGAGATGTTGGTGTAGCCGACCGCCCACGGCAACGGGTCCGGCGTGCCGGTGGCCGTGATCTCCGGCTCGGCGCGGCCGCGACCGTCGTCGCTGTCCCGGCCGTCGCTGTCCCGGTTGAGGCCGGCCCGATCGGTCGTGCCCCGGCGATCGGTGGCGTCCCGGCCGGCCGGCTCACGGCCGTCGCCCTCGCCTGCGGTCCCGTCCCGGCGTGGACCGTCGGCGAGCGGATCCCGACCGGTCGACCGGCCCTCCACCGGCAGGTTCTCGACCGGCGGCAGATTCTCGGCGGCCGGCCAGGGCGCGGCGGTGGGGTCCGCTGGAGCCGGAACGTGGTAGTTGGCGATGATGCCGGCCCAGACGGCGTCGACATCGGCGTCCCGACCGGCCTGCTGCCCCGCGCCGGCCGGAACAACCGGGTCCGACGCCGGCGACGTGGTCTGCCCGGACCCGGTCGTCGGGGAACCGGAGCGGCTGCCCGGCGCGACCGGGCCGTCCTCGGCCAACTGCACCAGGTAGCCCCGGGCGGTGTCCAGGTGCGCCCGGTCGACGAAGAGCCGGTCCACCGGCCGGGCCGGCACGGTGGTCGTGCGGGTGACCGGATTGACGTCCGACGACGGCTGAAGGTAGGCCGCGATCCCACCGGCGGCGAGCACGTCGAGCAGGTGTTCGCCGACCCGTGGGTCGACGTCGCCGGCCACGGCGTACTCGGATGCGTCGAGGCCGTTGTCCCGCCGCCCTCGACGCGCGCCACCCGCAGACACCGAATCAACTCCTCACCGGCCGCCGTCGGGCCCTGTCCGCCGGCGGACCCCCGGCCGGGGGCGTGCCGTGCCCTTGAATCGTGACACGCCGGTAGGTGGTTGTGGGAGTGCGTTGTGCGGTGCCGTGCCCGTGAACCTCGCCGCCTGCGGTCACGACGCCAGGGTCGGAGACCAGCGGTAGCCGCCCGCGTCCTGATCGCCGAGGTGCAGCAACCCGGGTGCCTTGTTGCGCAGCGCGAAGCTCCGCACCTCGGCCAGCGCCGCCGCGTCGGCATCGCGGTCGCCGCCACGCCGCCACGCCGCCACGGCCAACGCCAACGCGATCATCCGGTCGGTGGTCGCGTCGATGTCGGCGAAACCGGCCGCCGCGGCAGCATACAGCTCACCTGCCGCGCGGTTTTCGCCGTCGGCCGCCGCCACCGCCGCGGTCACCGTCCGCAGCGCGGCCTCGGCCCACGGGGTGCGATGCTGCACCCGGTCGAGCATCGCCCGGACCTGCACCGCCGCGCCACGCCCGGCGAACGCGGCGGCGAACGCGGCGGCCGCGATCCACTCGCCGCTGGCCAGCGCGGGCACCTTCGACCAGGACCGGTCCAGCTCGTCGAGCAGCGCTGCAGCCTCCACACCCCGTCCCTGCAGCGCCCGGCACAGTGCGCCCAACCCGAGGCTGTTCCAGTACGGCCGACGGAAGCCGCTGTCCCGGGCCGCGCGCACCGCGTCGGCGACGTCGTCGACCCCGCTCTGGTCGGCCATCGGCACCGGATCGCCGCGCAGCACCCGCAGACACGCCCGTAGGCCCCGTACCTGGATGTCCCACCGGCCACTGGGCGTCGCGACGAAGGCGTCGGCCGCAGCGAGGAAGGCGGCGAAGTCCCCGGCGAAGTAGGCACGCATGGCTTCGCCGGAGTATCCGGTGCTCAGCCCGGAGCCGGAGGCGGCACCGGACATCAGCTCCTGGGCGCCGGACCAGTCGCCCTCTTCACACAACGCGTACGACAGGTTCTGCAGTGCCCGGGGCAGCGCGAGCAGTTGGTGCTCGCGACACATCGCGGTGGCCGCCCGCAGCTCGTCGAGCCCGGACCGGTCCCCGGACTGGTACCGGGCCATGGCAACGGTGATCCGGGCGTTGACCAGCGTCTCGGTCAGCCCCAGCCGGTCGGCGATCTCGGCCGCCGCGCCGGCCGCCGCGACCGCCGGATCCCGTTCCAGGTTGAGCATGTGCAGCCGGCCCAGCTCGGCGTACGCGTCGGCCTTCTGATCGGTGTCCGGCAGCGCGTCGAACAGCTCCACCGCCCGGTCCAGGCAGCGCAGCGCCTCGTCCCGGTCGGTCCGCAGCCAGGCGGCCCGCCCGAGCAGGGTCCAGGCCCGGGCCGCGCACCCCTGATCGTCGACGTCGGCCAGCTGGTCGGCGAGCGTACTCAGCCGTTCGGTGCCCCCGTCGGCGAGGAAACCCGGGCCGTCGCGCAGAAACGCGAGCTCGGCACCGAGCAGTTCGAGCTGCAACCGCTCACCCAGCCCGTCGGTGCCGGCGACGGTCACCAGGCGCAGCGCGCGTTCCACGTGCCCGCTCGCCACGTCCAGCGCGTGTAGGGCGTACGCCCGGCGGGCCGCACGGTGCAGGGCGTCCCGGGCGGCCCCGGCGTACCCGTGGGTCTCCAGACCCAGCGTGTCCGCGATCTCGTGCGCCGCCCACCGGTGGTGGGCCAGCACCTCGGCCAGGTCGGTGTCCCGGTCGCCGGCGAGGGTGTCCAACCAGTCGGCGGTCCGGGCGTGCCGGGCGACCCGTTCGTTACGGGGCAACCGCTGGTAGCAGACGTCGCGGACCAGCACGTGGCGGAACCGGAACTCGGGTTGCTGCGCCATCGTCGAATCCGGCTGTTCGTGGACGAAGTCGCGCTGCTCCAACCGGCGCAGCGCCCGGTCGACCAGCTCCACCGGCTGGCCGAGGGCGGCGGCGACCGCGCCGGGCCAGAACTGCACCCCGACCACGGCGGCGGCGAGCAGCACCGCCCGGTCGGTGGCGTCCAGCAGATCCATCCGGTTGGCGATCACCCCGTGCACACTGTCCGGGATCGGCAGCCGTCCGCTGCGGGTCAACGCCCAACCACGGCCGCTGCGCCGCAACGCCCCCTGCTCCATCAGCATCCGCACGTACTCGTGGGCGTAGAGCGGGTTGCCGTCGGCCACCTCGATCAACGGGCCGAGCAGATCGGCCGAGAACGGCGCCGCGCCGAACATGTGCGCGTACAGCGCGGCCACTCCGGTGTCGCGCAGCGGCGGCAGGGTGATGGTCAGCGCGCCCGGGGTGGTGCCCGCCCAGGCCGGCTCACGGCTGGTCAGCTCGGGCCGGGCGGTGCACAGCAGCAGCAGTGGCACCTGCCGGGCGGAGGCGCCGAGCAGCTCGACGAAGCGCAGCATCGCCTCGTCGGCCCAGTGCAGGTCCTCGAAGACCAGCACGGTCGGTTGCCGGGCGGCCAGGGCGAGCAGGAAGCGCCGCCACGCCGATTCGGTCTCCTCGGCCGGCAGGTTGCGGTGCGGCAGCCCGACCAGTGGGCGCAGCGCGTCGACCAGCCGGTCCGCCTCCGGCCCGACCAGCCCCTGGACCCCGGTGGCCAACTTCTGCTCGGCGACGTTGGCCAGGTCGGTGTCCAGGATGCCGGCCTCGGCCTTGACGATGTCGGCGAGCGCGGCGAACGTGACGTTCTCCCCGAACGGCGGGCACCGGCCGATCCGCCAGGTGACCGGCTGGTCGACCAGCCGTTTGGTGTGCCGCAGCAGTTCCCGGACCAGCCGGCTCTTGCCGATGCCGGCCTGGCCGAGCACGGTGAGCACCTGGGGCCGCTGGTCGCGGATCGACCGGTACAGCGCGTTGACCAGCAGCCCTAGTTCGTGTTCGCGGTCGATCAGCGGGGTCGCGTCGGTCTGCCGGTCGGCCGGCACGGGACGCAACGGGGCCAGTGCCAGCCACACCTCGGTCGGCGACGACCGTCCGCGCAGCGTCACCGCCGGCTGCGGGTCGTAGCGGATAGCCTCCTTGGTCAGCCCGTGCGTGACGCCACACACCAGCAATCCGTCGGTCGGTGCCACCGACTGCATCCGGGATGCGGTGTTGACCACGTCGCCGGCCAGGAACGCCTGGCCACCGTCGCGGGCCGCACCGGTGTCGACCAGCGCCTCGCCGGTGGCCACGCCGATACGGAACCGGAGTCCCTCGCCGGCGGAAGCGGTGAACTCGGTCAGGGCGCGGCGCAGGTCGAGCCCGGCCCGGACGCAGCGCAGGGCGTCGTTCTCGGTGGCCACCGGCGCACCGAACAGCGCCATCACCGCGTCGCCGATGTACTTCTCCACCACCCCGCCGTACTGGCCGACGACCCGACGCGCGATGGAGAAGAAGTTCGTCTGCATCCGCCGGACCTGTTCGGGATCGACCCGTTCCACGTACGGCGTGAAGTTGATCAGGTCGATGAACAGGACGCTGACCCGACGTCGGTCCTCCTGACTCGGCTCGGTCGGCCGTCGGCCGCCCTGCGGCTGCCCGCAGGAGGTGCAGAAGCTCGCGTCGGCCGCCAGCGGGCGTTCGCAGTGCGCGCAGACAGGGATGAGCGCCGTACCGCAGCCGCCGCAGTAGCGGTCGTCGTCGGCCGCGGTCCGGCCACACTTTTCGCACGGGGCAGCGATGCCAGCCTCCTCGCGGGAACGTCGAGTCGGGAGCCTACTGTCGCATCTGGCCACCTGCCCTGGCCAGCGGCTTCGCCTGGCCGGGCGTGGTGGTGCCGGACCCGACCTGCCGGGGTGGCCGGACTCACAGGTCACGGCGGGTGCGTCAGGCCGAGTATCGCCGGTGCGGTCAACTGTCCAAAACCGGGCTGTTGGCTAATGGACAGTCCATCTACGGGTGGTACCGGGCTACATTCATCTGGCCAGATCAGACCGAGCAGGGGAGTCCTGACATGGTGTACGTCAAGTTGGAGCAGGACTGGACGGATCCGTCCGGGGCCAGCCACGGCGCGGGGGAGATGATCGATCTCGACGCCGGCACGCTGGCGAAGTTGCAGGAGGAGGGTGTCGTGGCCGAGGAGTGGATCGGTCCGACCGGGGAGAAGGTCGGCACCAACTGGATCGGCCCGACCAGCAGCCAGCCCTGACGGCGGCAGACGTCAGACCCGGCGGTACGCGCGCCACGCGCGTGCCGCCGGTTTCGTCCTCAGCGGTCGGCCACTCCGGCTCAGCGGTCGGCCATCCCGGCCCGGCGGCGCAGCGCGGCCACGTCGGTCACCACGATCCGCCGACCCTCGGTACGCAGCCAACCTCGGTTGCTGAACGATCCGATCGCCTGGTTGACGCTCTGCCGGGAGCCACCGGCCATCTCCGCCAGTTGGCTCTGGTTCAACTCGATGGTGATCATCGGTGCCTGGCTCTCCCCGGCCAGCCGGACCAGCGTCTTGGCCACCCGACCGGGCAGATCGAGGAAGACGTGATCGGCGTTCTGCTCGGTGAGCCGGCGGATCAGCCCACCGAGCGAGCGCATCACCGCGTCGAGGATGCGCGGGTTGGAGTGCACCAGATCCATGAACGCGCCCCGGGACAACGCCAGCGCGGTGCAGTCCTCGATGGCCTCGGCGGACGCCGACCGGGTCGACGCGTCCAGCAGCGACACCTCGCCGAGCACGTCGGGTGGGCGGACGACGGACAGCACTGCACGTTCGCCGGTCGGCGCGGTGCGGAAGACCGCGACGGCACCCCTCTTGAGCACGATGAGCGATTCGCCCGGGTCGTTCTCGACGAAGAGCAACTGACCCCTGCGGTAGGTGCGGGGTACGGCGGCAGCGATGACCCGTTGCCGGACCTCCGGTTCGAGCCCGGCGAACATGTCCACGCCGGTGAGCGCGTCACCCGGCTCCGGCAGGCGCATCTCCACGGTCCAACCCCTCCCCACCAAGGGCACCATCCCACCGGGGGCACCATCGTGCCCGTCCGGGGTGCATCACCCGACCCAGGCGAACATGAAATAGATACCGTTCGGACAACGGTGTCAACATCAGATCATGGCTGCCGTGTCGCGTGGTGTACACCCCCACAATCATTTCTGTGACAGTCCTGTGCCCGACAAACCGGCAGGCTAGCGGCCAGATCCACCGGCGGGTGGGGGCCGACACGGGGGCCCGGCGGATCCGGCCGTGGGGATGCGGTACCGGTCGGAGCGAGCTGGTCGACAGCGACGCTCCGGCCGGTACCCCGATGGGGGTCTATTTCCGGTATCGGCGAGGATGGCGGTAATGATCTACCGCTACTTCTACGACTGCGAGTTCATCGAGGACGGGCGCCTCGTCGACCTGGTTTCGATCGGTGTCGTCGACGAGCACGGCCGGGAGTTCTACGCGGTCTCTACCGAGTTCGACGGTGCCCGGGCGGTGCCGTGGGTGCGTCGTCACGTGCTCGACAAGCTGCCGTCACCGGCCGATCCGGCCTGGCGGTCCCGGTCACGGATCCGCGACGACCTGTACGCCTTCCTGGTCGCGCCGCTGCGCGACGGTTCGGCCACCGAGTTGGAGCTGTGGGCCTGGTACGCCGCGTACGACCATGTGGCGCTGGCCCAGTTGTGGGGGGCCATGCCGGCCCTGCCCCGGGAGATCCCCCGGTTCACCAAGGACCTGCGGCAGCGGTGGGACGACGTCGGTCGGCCGGATCTGCCGGCGTCCGCCGCCGACCGGCACGACGCGCTCGTCGACGCACGCCACAATCTCGCCCGCTGGCAGGTGATCTGCCGGGCGTACCTGCGGTGACCGGGCCACCGACGGTCCGGTGATCCTCGGGGTCTGCTCGCCCGGTCGCTGGCCGGGCCGATAAAGTGCGCACTGACGGCCCGCCCCGGGCCGGCAATGATGCCGACGGTCTGACCGGACTTCGTTCCTGGGGCTCGAGTGGGTCTACCGCACAGTTTCCTGGAGGATGAGCGGATCATGCGTATCGGCGTGCTCACCGGCGGCGGCGACTGCCCCGGCCTGAACGCAGTGATCAGGGCGGTGGTGCGTAAGGGCGTCGCCAGCTACGGTCACGAGTTCATCGGATTCCGCGACGGCTGGCGCGGACCGCTGGAGGGGCTGAGCCGGCCTCTCGGTATCAACGAGGTACGGGGCATCCTGCCCCGGGGTGGCACCATCCTCGGTTCGTCCCGGACCAACCCGTTCAAGATCGACGGCGGGGTCGAGCGGATCAAGGAGAACCTGGCGTCCCAGGGCGTGGACGCCCTGGTAGCGATCGGCGGCGAGGACACCCTCGGCGTCGCCACCAAGCTGCACGAACTCGGCGTCCAGGTGGTCGGCGTGCCGAAGACGATCGACAACGACCTCGGCGCCACCGACTACACCTTCGGCTTCGACACCGCGGTCAACATCGCGATGGAGGCCATCGACCGGCTGCACACCACCGCCGAGAGCCACCACCGCACCCTGGTGGTCGAGGTCATGGGTCGGCATGCCGGCTGGATCGCGCTGCACGCCGGACTCGCCGGCGGGGCGAACGTGATCCTGCTGCCGGAGCGCGAGTTCGACGTCGAGCAGGTCGCCACCTACGTCGAGAAGCGCTTTCAGAAGCAGTACGCCCCGATCGTGGTGGTCGCCGAGGGCGCCCACCCGATGGAGGGCCAGATGGTCCTGCAGAACAAGGAGCTTGACTCCTTCGGCCACGTCCGACTCGGCGGCATCGGCCAGTGGCTCGCCGAGCAGCTGGAGGCCAAGACGGGCAAGGAGGCCCGGACCGTCGTGCTGGGGCACATCCAGCGCGGCGGCACCCCCACCGCCTTCGACCGGGTGCTCGCCACCCGGCTCGGCCTGCACGCCATCGACGCCGCCAACGACGGAGACTGGGGCAAGATGGTCGGTATCCGGGGGACCGACATCGTCCGGGTGCCGTTGGCCGAGGCGACCCGGGAGCTCAAGACCGTGCCACTGGAGCGCTACACCGAGGCCGAGGTCTTCTTCGGCAGCTGACGACCGATTTCGGGCCGGGATGGGCGGCTCTCGCCAGGGCGCCGCTCCGCCCGGTCCGGCGCGGTTCGGTTCGGTCCGGTTCTGGTTCGTCGCGGTTCGGTTCGGACCGGTTCGAGAGAGGATGACGTACGGATGTCTCCCGGCGCGCACAAGGTAGCCGTGATCGGTGCCGGCAAGATCGGCGAACTGGTCCTCTCCGGCCTGTTGCGGGCCGGCTGGCCGGCCGATCAACTGCTGGCCACGACCCGGCGGCGGGAGCGGGCCGAGGACGTCGCGGTGCGCTACGGCGTGTCGGTGGTGGACAACCACACCGCAGTGGCCGAGGCGGAGGTGCTGGCCGTGGCGGTCAAGCCGCAGGACGCCGCCACCCTGCTGGACCAGATCGGCCCCAAGGTGCCGGCGGACAAGCTGGTCGTTTCGCTCTGCGCGGGCCTGCCGACCGAGTTCTTCGCCCGCCGGCTACCGGACGGCACCCCGGTGGTACGGGTGATGACCAACACCCCGGCGCTGGTGGACCAGGCGATGACCGCCATTTCCGCTGGCCGGCACGCCACCGCCGCGCATCTGGCCCTCGCCGAGGAGATGTTCCAGCCGCTCGGTGTCACGATCCGGGTGCCGGAGACCCAGCAGGACGCGGTCACCGCGTTGTCCGGTTCCGGCCCGGCCTATTTCTACCTGCTGGTCGAGGCGATGATCGACGCCGGAATTCTGCTCGGGCTGCCCCGCCAGGTGGCGCACGACCTGATCGTGCAGACGGCGATCGGTTCGGCGGTGATGCTGCGGGACTCCGGCGAGCATCCGGTCAAGCTGCGCGAGGCCGTCACCTCGCCGGCCGGCACCACCATCTCGGCCATCCGCGAGCTGGAGAACCACGGGGTCCGGGCGGCGCTGCTCGCCGCCCTGGAAGCGGCCCGCGACCGTGCTCGGGAGTTGGCCGCGCAGCACGGCTGAGGTATTCATTCACGCTCACCCTCTTCCGCTGAACGTGTCGGTGTGGCTACCGTTTGCGACATAGGTGGTCGTAGGTGGCTCGACGGGAATGAAGCCCGCCGGAGCTGAGCGACCGCCGCACCGGCGTCGTGTCGTGACTTCCCCTGCGGCGACGTCGACAGCCGGCCCTGGCTGCCCCCCTGCGGCCGGCTGCCGGGCGCGTTCCGCCGACGCGCCCAGTGCCGCCGCCGGCGCACGGCGACCGGCGGCGGCCCGGGGCAGCCGTCCGGGTCAGTGGCCGTGCCGGGCGGTCGGGCCGCAGTCCGGCGGCCTTGTGTAACGGTCGGCCGCAGTCCTCCGGTGACCGGTCGACCCACGAAGAGTGGTGATGGACCATACTGGCGAACGTGTTCACCCTCGCCCAGGCACGCCACCTGATGGCAACCCTCCGTCCACGGATCGACGAGTTGGTCCTGCTCCGCGCTGACCTGGCTGAGTTGCGGGCGGATCTGGCGGCCGGATCGGACAGCCCGCACGGCGGTCTGGCCGAGGTGAAAGGGCTGGAAGCGCGGATCTACGGGATTCTCGACGAGCTGAACGAGCAGGAGATCCAGGTCAAGGGCGTCGCCCCGGTGCTGCTCGACTTCCCGGGCGAGCTGGACGACCGTCCGGTCCTGTGGTGCTGGCTGGAGGGCGACGGCGAGATCCGCTGGTACCACCGCCTGGAGTGCGGGTTCTCCGGCCGCCGCCGGATCTGAGCCCCGGGTTCGTCCCGCGCGGTCCCCGCTGCTGTCGGGATGACACCTGGTCGAGTCGCAGCCATCGAGATATCGACATCTTGACGAACCGGTCGATGTGTGAGTAGCGTCTCAGGCACTTTATGGAAAGTTTCCTAACTAAATGGGGAGACGCCTGATGAGAAGATCACTGCGCCGCGCCGTCTGGGCCGGGGCGCTGGCCGTGGTGACGGCTGCGGCGGCGGTGCCGGTCACTGCGGCGTTCGGCGCCGGCACCATCTCCGCCAGCTTCGTCGCCAGCTCCGACTGGGGTACCGGACACGAGGTCCGGGTGACGGTCGCCAACGGCTCCGACGCCACCGTCGGCACCTGGCGGATCGAGTTCGACCTGCCGGCCGGTACCACCATCAGCAGCTTCTGGGACGCCGACGTGACGCGCAGCGGCAACCGGTACACCGCGGTGAAGAAGAGCTGGGCCGGTGGTCTCGCGCCAGGAGCCTCGTTCAGCTGGGGATACATCGGCACCGGCGCCTTCCGGGCACCGCAGAACTGCACCATCAACGGGGTCTCCTGCGCAGGCGGCCCGGCCCCGACCACCGCGCCACCTCCGACGACGGCGCCGCCTACCACCGCGCCGCCCACCACGCCACCGCCGACGACTCCGCCCCCGCCGCCCGGTGGGCAGAAGGTGGTCGGGTACTTCACCCAGTGGGGGGTCTACGCCCGCAACTACCACGTGCGCAACATCCACACGAGTGGGTCGGCGTCGAAGATGACTCACATCATGTACGCCTTCGGCAACACCGCCGGTGGGCGCTGCGCCATCGGGGACAGCTACGCCGATTACGAGAAGGCGTACACCGCCGCGGACAGCGTCGACGGGGTCGCCGACACCTGGGACCAGCCGTTGCGGGGCAACTTCAATCAGCTGCGCAAGCTCAAGGCGATGTATCCGCACCTGAAGGTGATCTGGTCGTTCGGCGGCTGGACCTGGTCCGGCGGCTTCACCCAGGCCGCGCAGAACCCGGCCGCGTTCGCCGAGTCCTGCTACAACCTGGTCGAGGACCCGCGCTGGGCGGACGTGTTCGACGGTATCGACATCGACTGGGAGTACCCCAACGCCTGCGGCCTGACCTGCGACTCCAGCGGTCCTGCGGCATTCCGGAACCTGATCTCGGCACTGCGTGACCGGTTCGGGTCGAGCGCGCTGGTGACCGCGGCGATCACCGCGGACGGCAGCAACGGCGGCAAGATCGACGCGGCCGACTACGCCGGAGCGGTCGGCGACCTGAACTGGATCATGCCGATGACGTACGACTACTTCGGTGCCTTCAACGCGCAGGGACCGACCGCCCCGCACTCGCCCCTGACCTCGTACCCGGGAATCCCGCAGCAGGGCTTCTGGTCGGACGCGGCGATTCAGAAGCTGAAGAGCAAGGGCATCCCGGCGAACAAGCTGCTGCTCGGCATCGGCTTCTACGGTCGGGGCTGGAGCGGCGTCAGCCAGAGCGCTCCGGGGGGCACCGCCACCGGTCCGGCGCCGGGCACCTACGAGCAGGGCATCGAGGACTACAAGGTGCTCAAGAACACCTGTCCGGCGACCGGCACCGTCGGCGGCACCGCGTACGCCAAGTGCGGCAACAACTGGTGGAGCTACGACACCCCGGCCACCATCGGCGGCAAGATGAACTACGCCAAGGGGCAGGGCCTCGGCGGGGCGTTCTTCTGGGAGTTGTCCGGCGACACCGGCAACGGTGAACTGGTCAGCGCGATCCGCACCGGTCTCGGCTGAGGCTGAAACCACCACCCGCACGGGTGTCCGGGGGCGGCGGGTACGCCGCCCCCGGACACCCGGCTCGGGTCACCTGCGGTTGGCGTACTCCTGGTAGGCCTTGACCACCTCGGTGCTCGGCCCGTCCATGCGGATCACGCCGGACTCCAGCCAGATACTGCGCTCACAGGTGTCCAGAATCGACTTGTTGCTGTGGCTGACCAGGAAGACGGTCCCGGCCTCGGCCCGCAGCTCACGGACCCGTTCCTCGCTGCGCCGCTGGAACGCGGCGTCGCCGGTGGCCAGCGCCTCGTCGATCATCAGCACATCGTGGCTCTTCGCGGCGGCGATCGAGAACCGCAGTCGGGCCGCCATACCCGACGAGTAGGTCCGCATCGGCAGCGACGCGAAGTCGTCCCGCTCGTTGATGCCGGAGAACTGCACGATCCCGTCGTACTTCGCCCGCACCTCCGCCGGGCTCATCCCCATCGCCAGGCAGCCGAGCACCACGTTGCGTTCGCCGGTCAGGTCGTTCATCAGAGCGGCGTTCACCCCGAGCAGGGACGGCTGGCCCTGGGTGTATACCTTGCCGCGGCGCGGCGGCAGCAGGCCGGCCACCGCGCGCAGCAGGGTCGATTTGCCGGAGCCGTTGCTGCCGATCAGCCCGATCGCCTCGCCGCGGTGCGCCACGAAGCTGACGCCGCGGATGGCGTGCACCTCGCGTACCGTCGGGGCCTGCTTGCGGGTCGCGATCCGCCGCAGCGCCGCGACGGGGCTGTTGCGCCCGCCGCCGCCGGTGTTGATCCGGTAGACGACGTGCAGGTTGTCGACGATCACGGTGGGCACCCGGGTGTCGGCCCCGGAAGCCGGTGCGTCCAGCAGGTCAGCCACGGCCGTACTCCTCCTCCGCGCGCCAGAAGTAGATGAAGCCCACCACACCCACCAGCACGGCCCAGCCGCCGGCCGCCGGCCACAGGTACCCGGGCGGGCTGCCCATCGAATCCATCAACGCGTAGCGGACCAGGTCGATGTATACCGCCATCGGGTTGAACTGCAGCACGGTGACCACCCAGCCGGGCAGGTCGCCGGTGAACCGGTCGATGCTGTAGAACACGCCGGACGAGTACAGCCAGGTCCGCATCACGAACGGCAGCAGTTGGGAGAGGTCACTGGTGCGGGCCGCCCAGCGGGCCACCATCATGGCCAGCCCGCCGCTGAACAGCGTCTGCAGCAGCAGCGCCGGGATCAGCAGCAGCCAGCTGAGGTCGATCCACTCACCGGTGGCCAGCATGATCACCGCCAGCACGGCCATCGACGGGGCGAGTTGCTGCACCTGCACAAGCACCGAGGTCAACGGCAGGCTGGCCCGGGGGAAGTGCACCGCCCGGATCAGGTTCATGTTGTCGCCGATCGACCGGGCCGAGGTGGTCACCGCCTGCTGGGTGAAGGTGAAGATGAAGATCCCGGTGCAGAGGTACGCGATGTAGTTGTCGATGCCGCGGTCGGTGCCCAGCAGCAGCCCGAAGACCAGGAAGTAGACCCCGGCGTTGGCCAGCGGGGTGATCACCTGCCAGATCTGACCCAGCCGGGCGTTGGTGTACATGGCGATCAGCCGGGCGTTGGAGTACGCCCAGATGAAGTGCCGCCGTGACCACAACTGCTTGACGTAGGCACCCAGCGACGGGCGGGCACCGCTCACCGCCAGGCCGTGTTGTCGGGCCAGCTCGGCGAGGGTGGGCCCGCTGTCCGGTTCCAGCGTCACGGTCGTGCCACTGGTTGGCTGCCGCATCCGATCTGTCCTTCCATCAGCCAACGCTGCCGCTCGTGCACACCCGTGCCCCTCTCCGACGGGTACCTCTCGTCCCGGACGCCGCGACGACGGTGCCGCGCGACCCGATGGCACGGGTGGTGCCGGACCGGTGAGGCCGGTTCATGCCCGGCTGCTCATCTTTCATGTCCGATGGCACGGAACGATACCGTCGCGTCCTGACGGAAACGGTAGGGGAGGCGACGACGATACGCAACCGTACCGTCGTGCGGTTACACTGGCTCGAATGCAGGGCGACGGAAAGCGACCGCCGGCGGGCGCGGCGGTACTGCGGGAGGATGTGACGCAGGCGATCCGGGCTGCCGCGTTGCAGGAACTGGCCGCAGTCGGCTACGGCAGGATGTCGATCGAAGCGGTGGCCCGCCGGGCCGGGGTCGGCAAGACCGCCGTCTACCGGCGGTGGGGTTCAAAACTGGAGATGGTCATCGGGATCGTCTCCGAGGTCGCGGTCGGGGTGACCGCCGTGCCGGACAGCGGCTCGCTGCGCGGTGACCTTGAGCTGGTGCTGACCATCGCGGCCCGGGCGCTGCGGCATCCGTTGGCCGGGCAGATCGTGCCGGACCTGCTCGCCGAGGCGGCCCGCAACCCGGCGATCGCGCAGACCCTGCAGGCAGCCCTGCGGGACAACCAGCGGGGGATCGGCACCCTGGTGACGAACCGGGCGGTGCGGCGGGGCGAACTGCCCGCCGACACCGATCCCGACTTCGTCGTCGACCTGATGGTCGGCCCGCTCTACTGGCGGCTCGCGGTGGCCCGTACCCCGCTGCCGCGCGGCTACGTCGCCCGGCTGGCCGCCTCGGTCGCCGGTGCCCTCACCGCCGGGGCGGCAACGGACCCGGCGGCCAACCCGGCTACCGGTCCGTCAGTTCCCCCTGCCACCGGCTGATGTCGGCGGCCACCTCCCGGACCTCGCCGTGGCCGACCAGCTGCACCCGCCACGGCAGGGCCGGCCCGGCGACCCGGTCCGCGGTGACCGCCGTGCCGTGCCGGGCGACCACGAACCGGGCGGCCTCGGACCCGTCCAACGCCGGCACCGACACCTGCACCTGTTGCCCGTCGGCGAGCTGGTACACCGCCAGGGTCACCCCGTCGACGTACGGGTAGTCCGGTCGGTCCGCGTTCGCCCCGAGCGGCAGCACCGTGCCGGGGCGCACCAGCACCGGCACCTGGTCGAACCCGACCGTCCGGCGCACCCAGCCCGGGCCGGTGACCTCCTCACCGGTCTGCAGGTGGGTCCAGGTGCCGGCCGGCAGGTAGAAGTCCACCTGCCCGTCGGCCCGGAACGCCGGCGCCACCAGCAGACTGTCCCCGAGCAGATACTGCCGCTCCAGATGGGTCACCGCAGGGTCGTCCGGGAAGTCGGCGACCAGTGGGCGCATCACCGGGATCCCGTCCCGATGGGCCAGTACCGCCTGACCGAACAGGTACGGCATCAGCCGGGCCTTGAGCCGGGTGAAGACCCGCAGCACGTCGACCGCCTCTTCGTCGAACGTCCACGGCACCCGGTAGGTCTGGCTGCCGTGCAACCGGCTGTGCGAGGAGAGCAGCCCGAACGGGATCCAGCGCTTGAACACCTCCGGCGCCGGCCGGCCCTCGAAACCGCCGATGTCGTGACTCCAGAAGCCGAATCCGGACATCGCCAGCGACAGCCCGCCACGCAGGCTCTCCGCCATCGACTCGAAGGTGGATTCGCAGTCACCGCCCCAGTGCACCGGGAACTGCTGCCCGCCGGCGGTCGCCGACCGGGCGAACAGCACCGCCTCGCCCTCGCCGCGGTGCTCCCGGAGCAGGTCGAACACCGTCCGGTTGTACAGGTGCGTGTAGTAGTTGTGCATCCGTTCGGGGTCGGCGCCGTCGTGCCAGACCACGTCGGTCGGGATCCGCTCACCGAAGTCGGTCTTGAACGCGTCGACACCCATGTCCAGCAACGCCCGCAACTTGTCGGCGTACCAGCGCCGGGCGTCCGGGTTGGTGAAGTCGACCAGACCCATCCCGGCCTGCCAGAGGTCGCACTGCCAGACGTCGCCGTCGGCGGTCCGGACCAGGTAGCCCCGCGCCGCCCCCTCGGCGAACAGGGCCGACCGCTGCGCGATGTACGGGTTGATCCACACACAGATCTTCAGGTCCCGCTTGCGTAGCCGTTCCAGCATCAGCTCAGGCTCGGGAAAGACCTGCGGATCCCATTCGAAGTTCGACCAGTGGAACTCGCGCATCCAGAAACAGTCGAAGTGGAACACCGACAGCGGCAACTCCAGCTCCGCCATGGTGTCGATGAACGAGCTGACCGTCTGCTCGTCGTAGGAAGTGGTGAACGAGGTGCTCAGCCACAGCCCGAACGACCAGGCCGGCGGCAGGGCCGGGCGGCCGGTCAGGGCGGTGTACTTGCGCAGGATCTCGCGCGGCGTCGGGCCGTAGATGACCAGGTACTCCAGGCTCTGCCCGGCGACGCTGAACGACACTCGGGAGACCACCTCGGAGCCGACTTCGAACGAGACCAGTCCGGGGTGGTTGACGAACACCCCGTACCCGCCGGTGGTGAGGTAGAACGGGACGTTCTTGTACGCCTGCTCGCTGCTGGTGCCGCCGTCCTCGTGCCAGATGTCGACCACCTGACCGTTGCGGACCAGCGGACCGAACCGTTCGCCGAGTCCGTACACCGTCTCGCCGACGCCGAGGCTGAGCTGTTCCCGCACGTACGACCCGTCGTCGGTGTCCAACGCGGCCATGCTCTTGTAGCCGCTGCCGGTGAGCACCCGGCCGGCGGCCACGAACTCGAGCCGCCAGCTGTCGCCCCGGGCGAACCGGGCGGTCAACTCACCCGAGGTGATGCTGGCGTACTCGGCCTCATCGGTCACCTGGACGTCGGTGTCCGGCTCGATGGCCAGGGCGAAGTCCGGATGCCGGCGCCGCCGGCCGAGGAAGTGTCCCACCTGGACGGAAATCACGTCGGGAGCGGGGGAGGTGCAGCGTACGGTGAGCAGCGGCTGGTTGAGGGTGTCGCCGCGACCGGTGATCCGTCTGGTCGGGGCGTACACCGTCAGTGCCGACGGCTCGACCTCGACGTCGTGCACCTGAGCCGGATAGAGCGGCCGTACGCCGTCGCGCATCCGCCAGTAGCCGTTGCTGAATTTCATCGCACTCTCTCTCGGGTCAGGTCCTACTTGACCGCGCCGGCCATCACACCCCGGGTCAGGGTGCGCTGGAAGATCAGGAAGAACAGCACCGCCGGCACGATGCCGAGCAGCGCTGACGCGCTGGTGGTGGTGGCGTCCATCATCCGGTCTCCCTGCAGGACGCCGAGCGCGACCGGAACCGTCTGCTTGTCGTTGGAGATCAGGAAGATCAGCGGCAGGAAGAACTCGTTCCAGGTCCAGATGAAAAAGAAGGTGAACAGCACCGACAGGGTCGGCCAGCTGGTCGGCACCACCACCTTCCACAGCACCCGCCACTTGCCCGCCCCGTCCATCGCGGCGGCCTCCAGCAACTGTCGCGGGAAGTCCCGGAACACCGAGGAGAGCAGATAGGTGCCGAACGCCGCCTGGATCGCGGTGAAGATGATGATGACGGCGATCCGGCTGTTGTACAGACCAACCTGTTTGGACAAATAGTAGAGCGGGTAGACCAGCGCCTCCTGCGGCAGCAGGTTGGCCAGCAGGAAGAACATCAGGAACGCGATCCGACCCCGCAGGCGACCGATCCCGATAGCGTACGCGTTGAGCACCGAGATCAGCACCGCTAGTACGGCGACCGTGGCGCTGATCAGGAAGCTGTTCCACAGCTTCTCGCCGAAGTCGACCCGGAACCAGAAGTCGACGATGCCGCGCAGGTAGAGCTCACCGGGTAGCGAGAGTGGACCATCCGCGGCGTACTCGGCCGGCGCCTTGACCGCGTTGAGGGCCACAACCAGGAACGGCGCCAGCACCAGCAGGGTGAGCACGGTCAATGCGGTCAGGACGGTCGACGCGGTCAGCCGGCCGGGCCGGCCGCGCCGGGCAGGTGGGGTGGCGGCGACCATCTCAGCTCCCTTCCAGGCGCTCATCGCGGGTCTGGATCCGCAGGAACACATAGGTCAGTATCATGATGATGACGGTCAGTACGGTGGCGATCGCCGCGCCGTATCCGGCGTTGGCCTTCTCAAAGAAGTTCTGGTAGGCGAAGTACGACGGCACCAGGGTGGCGTTGCCTGGACCACCCCGGGTCAGCACGAAGATCTGCCCGAAGATCTTCAGCGCGGCGATGGTGGTGGTGACCAGTACGACGTAGATCTCCGGCTTGATCTGATGCACCGCGATCCGGGTGAAGCGCTGGAACCAGCCGGCACCGTCGAGATCGGCCGCCTCGTAGAGTTCCGGATCGACCCGCTGCAGGCCGGCCATGAACATCACGACCGGGTAGCCGAGCTGGAACCAGACCATCACCGCCATGACGCTGAACAGGGCGTAGGCCGGGTCGCCGAGCCAGTTCTGGGCGAGGGCGCCAAGGCCGACGCGGTCCAGGATCGAGTTCAGCGCGCCGTAGCTGGGGTGCAGGATCCAGCCCCAGACAATGCCGGTCACCGCGACCGGCAGCACCTGCGGCAGGTAGAGGCCGGACCGGAAGACGCTGGCCGTACGTGGGCCGATGCGTTTGGCCACGTAGTCGAACAGGACCGCGGCGAGGAACAGGCCGAGCAGCGTCGGCAGCACCGCCATCGCGAGGATGATGAACCCGATGTTGCGGAACGAGACCCAGAAGTTGGTGTCGCGCAGCAGCCGATCGTAGTTGTCGAACCCGATCCACTCCGGCGTCCCGACACCGGACCAGCGGGTGAAGCTGATCCCGATGTTCATCAGCAGTGGCACGACGATCACGGCGAGGAACAGCGCGATCCCGGGCAGCAGGAAGGCGACGTATCCGTAGTCCGCCTTCCGAACGCCGGTGCCGGCGCGGGGGTGGGGGCGGGTGAGCGGCTTAGCCATGGAACCTCCCGGAGCGGACCGTGCGTCGGGGACCGGCGTCCCCGACGCGCGGTCGTCGCTCACTCGCCGATGCTGGCCAGGTTGTCGTTGTACGGCTTGGCGATCTCGTCGAGCACCTCGTCCGGTGACTTGCTGTCGTTGATCAGCTGCTGGACCCCGGCGACCAGGACGTCGTAGTAGCCCGGTGCCGGCCAGTCCGGGTAGAAGGCCAGCCCGTCGGAGTCGTTGAGCGTGTTGAAGTTCTCGATCAGCTCCTTGGCCTTCGGGTTGGTGATCGCGGCCGGGTCCGCGGCCAGCGGCACCCCGCCGGACTCGCCGAGCAGGTTCTGGATGTCCGGCTGCATGGTGATGTCGATGAAGTCGTAGGCGAGGTCCTTGTTCTTGGCGTTGCTCGGCACCACCCAGATGTTTCCGCCGGAGCCGGGGTGCAGGTCGCTGCCGGGGAAGAGGAAGGTGCCCCACTCGAAGTCGGTGATCTCGTCGCTCATCCGGCCGTACCACCAGCTGCCGGAGATCATGATCGGGAAGCTGCCCTGGGTGAAGGCGACGCCCATGTCCTCGGCCTTGATGCCGGCGGAGTCGGCGCCGATGTAGCCCTTGTCGACCCACTCGGCGAACGTGGTGGCCGCGTAGCTGAACTCCGGACCGTGGAAGTCGACCGGGTTGGCGTACAGCTGGAAGTCGTCGACAAAGGACCGGTCGGCCCGGGTCAACGCCAACTCGTAGAGGATCTGCTGGGCCGGGTACTCGGCGCCGCCGACCGAGATCGGAGTGACGCCGTTGTCGACGAAGGTGTCCAGGACGCCTTCGAACTCGGCGAAGGTGGTCGGCACCGACAGGTCGTACTCGGCGAACATGTCCTTGTTGTAGTAGACCATCACGAATTCGCCGTAGTTGGGGATGCCGTACCAGGTGTCGCCACCCATCACCCCGTTGCCGTCGTACCTGCAGGTGGTGGCGACGCTCGGCGAGATCATCTCGTCCCAGCCGCGTTCGGCCACCACGTCGCTGAGGTCGGTGAGCAGGCCTTGCTTGGACAGCAGACCGGCGCTCGCGTTGCCCTTGTTGTACTCCAGGATGTCCGGGCCCTCGTCGGAGTTGAGGATCATGCCGGCGTTCTGCCGGATCTGCTCAAAGCCCTTCTCCTCGTAGACCACGGTGACGCCGGGATGGCTGGCCTCGAACTGCTTGATGGCTTCGGCCCAGGCGATGCCCATGGCGCTGTTGACGCCTTCGTAGTGCCACAGGCGCAGGGTGCTGCCGTCGCCGCTGTCGTCGGCATCGGCGCCGCAGGCCGACAGGGTCAGGGCGGTAGCGGTGAGTGCGGCGGCTATCAGGGTGCGGGTGCTTGTTATCTGTCGACGGAACATTTCCAGCCTCCTCGCGGGTGTGCCGCAGGGGCGGCGCGGTGCGGGCGCCGCCACGGGGACAGGGGTCGGGTGAAGGTCACGGACCGCGGTGAGGCCGCCCGCTGGCGGCGGGGGCTCGAACGCGGCTGATCGGTGAAGGGGGCGACTTGGTTGTCGAAACGCTTCGACGAAGCGATTCGACAAGGAAGCTACGACTGTGTTGACGGCATGTCAATCCCATGACGGATCAGTTTCCGCCGGTCCGGTCGTAGACTCGGCGGCTGGTGACGGCGGCCTGCCGCGACATCGGCCAGCGGCACGGGAGGGATCGAATGCGGACCAGCGCGCTGCGGATGCGGACCAGGTCGCTACCAGCCTGCGGCATGGCCGTCGGCACCCTGGCCCTGCTGATATCGACGGCCACCGGCTGCACCGTCAGCCCGCAACCACAGCCGGAACCGACCGGGACGGACGTGCCTATTGGTGCCGAAGAGTCCCGGCGGCTCGTGCAGGACTACCTCGACGCGATGGTCGCCAAGGACCTCGACAAAGGGCGCGCCCAACTCTGCGCCGCGACTCAGGAGATCTTCGACGCGAGCGCCACCGGCCCCAACGGCGACTTCGCCGAGTCGTTGATGGTGGAGCAGGGGGAGATCGTGGCTTCCCGGCCGGTCCCGGTCGGCCACGAGGTCACCGCCACCGTCACCGCTGCCGTCGGATCCACCACGCTCCGGGCCGGGCCTGAGACGATCCAGGTCCGTCTCGTGTTCACCGTGACGCCGGTCGGCGCCGGTGACGGCGACTGGTGCATCCACGACGAGACAACGGCGCCGACGGACCAGCCCAGCGGTGCCGGCACCGCCCCGGCTAGCGGACCACCTCCCGCCCCGGCGGGCGAGCCCGGCACCGCCCCGGCGGGGTGAGCCCGGTGCCGGCCCGGCCGGCGGGTCCGTCGCCGCGCCGCCGGTCTAGGCTTTGGCCATGGGCCAAGAATGGCATCAGTTGAGCTACCCGTCGGTCGGGCACCCGAGCCTGCAGACCAGCCGTCCCGCCGCCAACTCGGTCGAGGACGAGGCGTTCGGACTGGACCGGTGGCGTGGCCTGCCCCGGGCACAGACACCGCCCTGGCCGGATCCGGCCGTCGTCGACGAGGTGTGCCAGGTGCTGGGCAACGTCCCGTCGGTGGTCGCCCCGTACGAGGTCGACCAGTTGCGGGAGCGGCTGGCGCTGGTCTGTGACGGCAAGGCCTTCCTGCTGCAGGGCGGCGACTGCGCCGAGACCTTCACCGACAACACCGAGAGCCACCTGCTGGCCAACGCCCGTACCATCCTGCAGATGGCGGTGGTGCTGACGTACGGCGCGTCGCTGCCGGTGGTCAAGGTGGCCCGGGTCGCCGGTCAGTACACCAAGCCCCGATCCGCGCCGACCGACGCGCTCGGGCTGCCCGCGTACCGCGGCGACATGATCAACTCGCTGGACACCACGGCCCAGGCCCGGATCGCCGATCCGCAGCGGATGATCCGGGCGTACGCCAACTCCGCCGCCGCGATGAACATGCTCCGCGCCTACCTCGCCGGTGGGCTGGCCGACCTGCACGCGGTGCACGACTGGAACAAGGGGTTCGTCAAGCGGTCCCCGGCCGGCGAACGCTACGAGGCGATCGCCCGGGAGATCGACCGGGCGTTGGCGTTCATCCAGGCCTGCGGGATGACCGACGACGAGGCGTTGCGGACCGTCACCCTCTACTGCTCGCACGAGGCGCTCGCGCTGGAGTACGACCGGGCGCTGACCCGGATCTCCGGTGACCGCCCCTACGGACTGTCCGGGCACTTTCTGTGGGTCGGCGAGCGGACCCGGCAGATCGACGGCGCGCACATCGACTTCATCTCCCGCATCGCCAACCCGATCGGCGTCAAGCTGGGCCCGGGCACCAGCCCCGAGCAGGCCCTCGAGCTGTGCGAGAAGCTCAACCCGGACAACATCCCCGGCCGGCTCACGCTGATCAGCCGGATGGGCAACCACAAGGTCCGCGACGCGCTGCCGCCGATCGTGGAGAAGGTCACCGCCGCCGGTGCCCGGGTGGTGTGGCAGTGCGACCCGATGCACGGCAACACCCACGAGTCGTCCAACGGCTACAAGACCCGACACTTCGACCGGATCGTCGACGAGGTGCTCGGCTACTTCGAGGTGCACCGGGGCCTGCTGACCCACCCCGGTGGTCTGCACGTCGAGTTGACCGGTGAGGACGTCACCGAGTGCCTCGGCGGCGCCCAGGCGATCGAGGACATCCACCTGCCGGACCGCTACGAGACCGCCTGCGATCCGCGGCTCAATACCCAGCAGTCCCTGGAGCTGGCCTTCCTGGTCGCGGAGATGCTCCGTGGCTGAGCCGACCCCGCTCGGCAGCGCCGCCGGGCCGGTGGTCGACCTGCGGTCGGACA
This sequence comes from Solwaraspora sp. WMMA2080, assembly GCF_027497395.1. Classification (GTDB taxonomy): domain Bacteria; phylum Actinomycetota; class Actinomycetes; order Mycobacteriales; family Micromonosporaceae; genus Micromonospora_E. The sequence continues at coordinate 100,760 of NZ_CP114910.1, forward strand.
CCGTCACCCGGCCGACGCCGGGGATGCGGGCGGCGATGGCCGCCGCCGAGGTCGGCGACGACGTGTACGGCGAGGATCCGACGGTCAACGCGCTGGAGTCCGAGGTCGCGGCGATGTTCGGGCACGAGGCCGGACTGTTCGCCCCGACCGGTTCGATGGCCAACCAGGTCGCCCTGCAGACCCTGGTGCCGCCCGGCGGCGAGTTGCTCTGCGACGCCGACGCACACGTGGTCACCTACGAGGTCGGTGCTGCGGCGGCGTACGGCGGGATCTCCTCGCGGACCTGGCCGGCCGCCGGCGGTGACCCGGACCCGGACCTGGTCGCGGCGATGATCCGGCCGGCCGGCTTCGGCGCGGTGCCGACCCGGGCGGTCGCCGTCGAGCAGACCCACAACCGCTCCGGCGGGCAGATCATCGGTACGCCGGTGCTGCGCCGCCTCCGCGAGGTGACCGCCGCGGCCGGGGTGGCGCTGCACTGCGACGGTGCCCGGATCTGGCACGCCCACGTCGCCGACGGCGTGCCGCTGGCCGACTACGGCGCGTTGTTCGACACCGTCTCGGTGTGCCTGTCCAAAGGGCTCGGCGCACCGGTCGGCTCGGTGCTGGTCGGCAGCGCCGAGCGGGTCGCGGCCGCCCGCGTCCTGCGTAAGCGGATGGGCGGCGGGATGCGTCAGGCCGGGGTGCTCGCCGCCGCCGGGCGGTACGCCCTGGCGCACCACGTGGACCGGCTCGCCGACGACCATGTGCGGGCGGCCCGACTGGCGCAGGCGTTGGAGCCGTACGGTGTGGCGTGCCCGGACCAGGTGCGCAGCAACATCGTCGGTCTCGATCTGACCAAGACCACGCTGGACGCCCCGGCACTGGCCGAGGCGGCCCGGGCCGACGGGGTGCTGGTGTCGGTGCTCGGGCCGACCGCCGCCCGGCTGGTCACCCACCTGGACGTCGACGACACGGCGGTGGACCGGGCGGGCGAGGTGCTCGGCGCCATTCTGCGCCGCTAGCGCACAGTCGCCGCCTCGACCAGGCGACGCAGCGTCGCGACGTCGGCGGCGTGCCCGACGTGCTTCTCGCTCGGCGTCTCGACCAGCACCGGCACGCCGGCAGTGGCCGGATGCCGCATCAGCTCGGCGAACGCCGCCTCGCCGATCATGCCCGCGCCGATCGTCTCGTGCCGGTCCCGGGTGGACCCGCAACCGTCGCGGGAGTCGTTGGCGTGCACCAGCCGCAGCCGGTCCGCCCCGACGGCGTCGACCAGCGCGTCGATCGTCGCGGTCATGCCACCCGGGCCGGCCACGTCGTGCCCGGCGGCCCACGCGTGGCAGGTGTCGAAGCAGACGCCCATCCGGGGATGCCAGTCCACCGCGGCGAGGTACGGCCGCAGATGCTCCACCCGGGACGCCAGCGACCGGCCGCCGCCGGCGCTCGGCTCGACCAGCAGCATCGGTCCGTCGGCGGCCTCGGCGGCGTCCAGCAACGGCAGCAGCGCCTCGCGGACCTGCCGCATAGCGGTGTCGGCGTACCCGTCGTCGACGGCGCTGCCGGCGTGGAAGATGACCGCCTCGGCGCCGATCGCCCGGCCCCGGCGCAGCGCGTGCGCCAGGGTCGCGGCAGAGCGTTCCACCGTGGCGGCGGTCGGCGATCCGAGGTTCACCAGCAGCGAGGCGTGGATGTACGCGCGCAGCCCACGCTCGGCGCAGCCGTCGCGGAACGCCACGTCCTGGGCCGGGTCGCCGTCGGGCATCGCCCAGCCGCGCGAGTTGCCGATGTACACCTGCACCACCTCGGAGGCGGCCGCGTCGGCGTACGGCAGCGCGGCTCGGGCCAGCCCGCCCGAGGTGGGCGTGTGCGAGCCGACCGGCCGGTGCCCGGCGGAACCGTCGACCGACATCTCAGAGACAGCCGATCACGATCTCGGTGCCGGGCGGCACCTCGGACCCGTCGTTGGGGCTCTGGTAGCGGACCGTGCCGTTGGGGTTGAAGTCGACCCGGACCGGGAAGCCCAGGCCCTGCAGTTCGGCCAGCGCCTCCTGACAGGGCCGGTCGATCATCCTCGGCACGACGACCGCCGGCGGGCCCTCGCTCACCCTGAGCTTGATCTCCGTACCCTCTTCCACCCCGGCGCCGTCCGCCGGCTCCTGACCGATGACCTGGTCCTTCGGCTTGTCCGACTCCTCGGAGGCGACCAGCGGCTCGAGCTTGAGCTCCTCCAGCATCCGCCGGGCCTCGTCGACGTCGAGCCCCACTACGTTGGGCACGGTGATCGGGGCCCGGCCCTTGCTGACCGTCACCTTCACCACCTCGCCGGCCTGCACCTCGGTGCCGACCGGCGGGTCGACGGCGGCCACCACGCCGGCGGGCAGGTTGTCGTCGTACCGGTCGGCCGCCTGCTCCAACACCAGCTGCGCCTTCTCCAGGTCGACCCGGGCCAGGTCGAGCGTCTTGCCGACCACGTCGGGCACCGCGTAGCGCTCGGGACCGAGGGAGAAGGTCAGGGTGATCTCGCCGCCGCGGACGATCCGGCCGTTGCTGGGCGGATCCTGGGCCAGCACCAGATCCCGGGCGACGTTCTCGTCGTGCCGGGGGTCGGCGACGCTGATCGTGAGGCCGCGCTGCGCGGCCAGTGCCTGTGCCTGCGCCTGGTCGAGGCCGACCATGCTGGGCGCGACGGTGTACCGGCCGGCCCCGAGCCACCAGCCGCCGACCCCGAGTAGCAGCAGGAACACCAGCGCCCCGGCGATCGCCGCCAGCCGGGCCCGCGGGTTCTCCACCAGCCGGTCCCGCAGCCCGCCCAGGCCTGCGCCGCCGGGCTGCTCGGTGCTCTTCGCCCGGCTCCGCTCGGTGCTGCGCCGCCGGCCGGGAGCCGGGTCGGCTCCGCCGCTGGCCATCACCGGTGGCCCACCGGCGGCGGCCGAGCGGACCACGGTGCTGGAGGCGGCCCGTCGGCGCGGTGCCGACCGGTCCCGTCGGTCCTTCGGCTCCGGCAGTCGGGCCCAGGACGGGCGCTCGGCCTCCGGCACCGGCGAGACCGCCATCGTGGGCTGCGCCAGTTGGCGCAGCACCGCCGTATTGGCGCTCGCGTTGCCGAGATCGTCGCGGACCACCTGGACGTCGGACAGCAGCGCTCCGGCGTCGGTGGGGCGTTCACCCGGATCCCGGCGGGTTGCCCGCACGACCAGGTCGTCGACCATCGCCGGGACACCCGGCACCGACTGCGACGGCGGTGGCACGTCCTGGTCGACGTGCTGCCAGGCGACCTCCGCCGGGCGGTCACCGTCGTAGGGCACCCGACCGGTGAGCATCTCGAACAGCACGATGCCCGCCGAGTAGACGTCGGTACGCGGATCGGCCCGGCCCTGGGTGACGAGCTCCGGCGCCACGTACGCCACGGTGGCCATCAGTTGACCGCCGCCGGCCTCGGCGCTGGCCTGCACCGCCTGGGCCAGGCCGAAATCGGCGACCTTCACGACGCTGTCGATCAGGTTCCCGGCGCCGCCGGTCGGCGCCTCGGCGACCAGCACGTTTTCGGGTTTGACGTCGCGGTGCACCAGGCCGGCCCGGTGGGCGGCACCGATCGCTGCCAGCATCTGCTCCAGGATCGCCAGCGCCTCGCCCGGGTTGAGCCGCCGTCGCTCGGCCAGCACGTCGCGCAGCGTCCGGCCCCGGACGTACTCCATCACCAGGTACGGCAGCCCGAGGTGGGTGCCCTGGTCGTAGACGGCGACCACGTTGGGGTGGGTCAGCCGGGCGATGGTCTTGGCCTCGTCGGTGAACCGGTCGAGGAACCCGGCATCGCGACCCTGCACGTCGTTGAGCTGGGTCGGATGGATGATCTTCAGCGCGACGGTGCGCTCGAGCCGTTCGTCGGTCGCCGTGTACACGGTCGCCATGCCACCCCGCGCCACCCGGGCACGGATCCGGTACCGCCCGTCGATCAACGAGCCCAGCAGCGAGTCGGCGACCTGTGTGTCCATCGGCAGGCAGTCTATGCGGCCGCAGGGGGAGGGCAGAACTCCGATCAGGCCGGGTCCGCCGAACCGGGCCAAACCGTTACCTGCCGGCAGCGCACGGCAACCAACTGGCAACCCGCCCAGGCCCACCGAACGGCGACCCGGCGCGGCGCAACCGGACGGGCCCCTGGCGCGCCAGGACGGGGTCAGTGGTGCCGGCGGGGCTGGTGCGTGGCAGGGTGGTGACGTGACAGATCCCGCCTCGACCCCAGCGCCGCCGGCCCCCGGTGGGACCGGGCCGGTGACCGTCGGCGAGCCGGCCGGTTGGCTGACCCTGCCCGATGTCGCCGAACGCCTCGACGTGACGATCAGCAAGGTCCACCAGATGATCCGGGACCGGGAGCTGCTCGCCGTCCGCCGCGACGGGGTCCGCCGGGTGCCGGCCGAGTTGGTGGCCAACCACACCGTACGCAAGCACCTGCCCGGCATCCTGACCCTGCTGCACGACGCCGGCTTCTCCGACGAGGAGATGCTGGGCTGGCTGTACCGGCCGGACGACTCGCTGCCCGGCACGCCCGCGACGGCGCTCGGCGGCGACCGCGCCCGCGAGGTGAAACGTCGGGCACAGGCCGAGGGTTTCTAACCGGCATGGGTCAGCTCAGCTACCTGGCGGTGCTGGCCGGCTGCCTGTTCGCCGCGATCTGGCTGGAGCCGGTGCTGCGGGTCAACGTGCTCCGCCGGTGGCGTCGGCTGTCTTTGACCCTGCTGGCGGTGGTGGTGGTCTTCGCAGCCTGGGACCTGGCCGCGATCGCCGCCGGGCACTGGAGTTTCGACCCCGCCCAGACCACCGGTGTGCTGCTGCCCGGCCGGCTGCCACTGGACGAGCTGCTGTTCTTCGTGGTCGTGCCGATCTGCACGGTGCTGGGGTTCGAGGCGGTCCGCGCGGTGCGTACCCCGCCCGGCCGCCCACGCCGCCCCGACGACCGCTGGTCGGCCGGCGACGAGGCCGACCACCGGCCGGCGGGCGACGAGGCCGACCGCAGTCGGGGCGGCGACGGGGCCGATGCCGGCCGGCGGCGAGTCCGGTGAGCTACACCGTCGCCGCGCTGCTCGGGGTGGTGGCCGCCGTGCTGGTCGACCTCGTGGTGCTGCGCACCCGACTGGTGCTGCGGGCGGTCTTCTGGGCGACCTACCCGATCATCGTCGGCTTCCAGTTGCTCTCCAACGGGATCCTGACCGGCCGTGCCATCGTGCGCTACGACCCGGCCGCCATCGTCGGGCTGCGGATCGCGTACGCGCCGGTCGAGGATCTGCTGTTCGGATTCACGATGGTGCTGTTCACCCTCTCGGTGTGGGTCTGGCTGGGGCGGCGTGGCGTGCAGCGCACCCCGGCGGCCGGCGAGGGCGACTGGCTGCTCGCCCGGCTGCGGCGGCGTCCGGGGCGCCGGCCCGGGGACACCGGCAGAGACGAGCACTGACCGGAAACTGCTATGCAATTCAACCGATTTGTTTACGGCAAAGTCCGTCACGATGTGACGCATTGATTTACGTCATCTGATCGTCTATCGTCCGTACTGCGGTCGCGCGAACCTGCCTATACCCCCGTTCTGTTCTGCCCGAAGGGGAGAAATCTATCATCGGATGCCTTCCGTGGATACTCCGGCGTTGCGGCCGGGGAGGAAACGGAACCCCTGCGGAGCAGGACAGGGAAAGCCGATCCGCCGCCAAGGCGGATCGGCGTCCACCCCACACGCGACCCCACGGCTCACGACCGAATCGCTAGACTGTGGACTGTGTCCAGGACCGTGAAGCGGGCGTTCAAGTGGGTCTTCGCATTTAGCCGGGGTGGTGTTGTGGTCCGGTTACCCAGAGTCGATTGCGGCTGATTGCGTTGGGTGATCGTTTGCGGGGTCGTCGGGTCGCTGTTCGGGCGCGGCGGCGTTGGTTGTCGGGGTTGCGGTAGCCGAACGCGGCGCGGGCGTCGAGTTTCTGGATCCGGTTGATGCCTTCGCTGCCGGCGTTGGACGCGCCGGTGAGGACGGCGTTGACGATCTCGTCGCGCCACATGTCGAGGGTACGGGCGAACGCGGCGATCTCGTCGACGTGGGCGTGGTCGGCGCACCAGGTCAACAGGCTGGCCCAGCGGTCGCGCACGAGGCTGGGCGCGGGAGTGGTGTGGCTGCGGGTTATCCGTAGGGCGAGCAGGTCGCGGAGGTGTTCCTTCGTGATCCAGGCCAGGTGCAGATCGGTCAGCGTCGGGTCGTCGGCCATGGTGTTCCACAGCTTCGCGAGTTGTGTCGGGGACAGGTCCTCCCGGTTGCGGGTCAGGAGTCGTTTGATGCCGTACTCGGGGTCGGTCTTACGGCCCCGACGGCCGTACTTGTTCCTGACGATGCGCCACCGGACGGTGGTGAGCATCCTGTTGGCGAGTTGGACCAGGTGGAACGGGTCCACGCACAGCAGGGCGTGGGGCAGTGTCTTGCGGACGGCGGCGCGGAACGCGGGGCACATGTCGATCGACACCGTGCGGATTCCGGCCAGCCAGGCCGGGTCCCGCTGTTCGAGCCAGGCGGTGACGTCGGCGGTGCGGCGGCCTTCGACCTGGCCGAGTAGTCCCTGTGGTCCGGACAGGTCGGTGAAGCCGGTGTGCCACCGGTCGGCGATCTGCCGTGTCCGGCCGGTGTCCGGGTCGGCGGCCAGCCGGGGACGGCCCCGGCGGACCTCGTCGATCCCGAGGTCGGTGACCGGTTCCGGTTCGCCGGCCAGTACCGGATCGACGGTGGCGGTGAACGCGTCGTGCGCGGTGTGCCAGGACACCCCGTGACTGGCGGCGACCTCGGCGACGGTGCGCCCGGAGTCACTGATCGACCGTGCGCAGGACTGCCGCAGTCGGGGCGTCACCCGCGAACGCGTCGGCAGATCCGTCACGGACTCGGTGAAACTTCTTCGTGGACAGTCTTCGTTCAGGCATGACCAGCGCTGTTTCCACCACACCACCCGGACCCGGCGGCCACCGTAGGGCACATCGCATATCCGGCCGGTGACGCGTTCCTTGATCCGCTTCGCCGGTGTCGCGCAGCCGGGACACACCACGGTCACCGCCGTCTGGACATACACCGTCACGCTGTCGTCGGGTTCGGTGTCGACCTCGACGACCCGCACACCCGTCAACCCGAACAGGGCGTCCACGGCAGTATCCTGAACCACGTACCCGCGACCTTCCACTCATCATGATTCCCTAGACAAGAACCATGATCTTGGATGTCGCGGGTACGCCTGCGTTACGACACGCCCGACCCGGCCAGACCGAGCCTCACTGTCTGCAACCAGTTGCCGTCACGCAACGCGGTCAAGCGACCACCTCACCCCGATCAAATGCGTAGACCCGTTCAAGTACCGCTTCTACCCCACCCCCGGGCAGGCCGCCGAGCTCGCCCGGACGTTCGGTTGTGTCCGGCTGGTCTACAACCTGGCGCTGGCCGCCCGCAGCGAGGCGTGGACCCTGCGTCGGGAACGGGTCACCTACAACGCCACGTCGGCGATGCTCACCGGGTGGAAGAAGACCGACGACCTGGCGTTCCTCAACGACGTCTCCTGCGTCCCTCTGCAGCAGGCGCTGCGGCACCTGCAGACCGCGTTCGCCAACTTCTGGGCGAAACGGGCCCGGTACCCGACGTTCAAGTCGAGGAAGCGGTCGCGGCGGTCGGCGGAGTACACCGCCAGCGCGTTCCGGTGGCGCGACGGTCGGCTGACCCTGGCGAAGATGTCCGATCCGTTGGACATCGTGTGGTCCCGACCGTTGCCGGAGGGTGCGGCGCCGTCGACGGTGACGGTGTCGCAGGACCCGGCGGGCCGCTGGTTCGTCTCCCTGCTCTGCGAGGACCGGATCGAGCCGGCCCCGGCCACCACTGCCGTGGTGGGGGTCGACGCCGGCCTCGACAGCCTGTTCACCCTGTCCACCGGGGAGAAGATCCCCAACCCGAGACATGAACGCCGTGACCGGCGGCGGCTGGCCCGCGCCCAGCGGAACCTCGCACGCAAGGCCAAAGGCTCGGCGAACCGGGCCAAGGCCCGGCTGTCGGTGGCCCGGGTTCATGCCCGGATCGCCGACCGCCGCCGCGACCACCTGCACAAGTTGACCACCCGGCTCGTTCGTGAAACCCAAACGATCGGGATCGAGGACCTGACCGTCCGCACCATGATGGCCAACCACCGTCTGGCCCGCGCCATCTCCGACGCGGCCTGGCGGCAGTTCCGCAGCATGCTGGAGTACAAAACGGACTGGTACGGCCGCGATCTGGTGGTCGTGGACCGCTGGTTCCCGTCGACCCGACTGTGCTCGGACTGCGGCGAACTGGCTGGCCGGATGCCGTTGGCGGTCCGGTCGTGGACCTGCCGGTGCGGGCAGGCCCATGACCGGGACGTCAACGCGGCCCGCAACATTCTCGCGGAGGGGCTCTCCGTGATTGCCTGTGGAGGCGGTGTAAGACCTCACCGGGAGTCCTCCTCTCGGACGGGGCGGTCGTCGGCGAAGCAGGAACCCCCTGGGGCGACCCAGGGAATCCCCGTCCCTTAGTGCGGGGAGGATTGTCAAGGGAAAGGTTCGACATGTTCGCCAACAGCTACCGGCTGCGGTTGCCCAGGGACAACATCTCCACCTGCACCGTCCCGTCCGGGTACACCTACGACCTGGTGACCAACCGGCTCAACACGTGCAGCCCGAACAACTTCGCCAACAGTTACCGGCTGAGCTGAGCCGGTCTGGCGTGGGCGGCGGTCAGCCGGTACGGGTGGTCGCCGCCACCGCCAGATCCCGGAGCACCTGCCCGGCCTCGGGCTCGACCGGCACCGGCCCCAGCGCGGTCAACGCCCGCTCGGTCAGCTCGGTGATCCGTGCCTCGGTGACGGCCAACGCGCCACTGGCGACGATCACCTCGCGCAGCCGTTCGATCCCGTCGGCGTCGAGCGCCGGATCACCGAGCCGGTCGTCCAGCAACGCCCGCCCGGCCGGCGACGTCGTCCGGTACGCCGACGCCACCAGGAAGGTACGTTTGCCCTCCCGCAGGTCGTCGCCGGCCGGCTTGCCGGTGAGCGCCGGATCGCCGAACACCCCGAGTACGTCGTCGCGCAGCTGGAACGCCTCACCGAGCGGCAACCCGTACCCGGAGTAGCCGGCGGCGACGGCGGCCGGCGCGTCGGCCAACGCCGCGCCCAGCAGCAGCGGCCGCTCCACGGTGTACTTCGCCGACTTGAGCCGGGCCACCTGGGTGGCCCGGTGCACCGAGGTGTCGCCGGTGAACTGGGTGAGCACGTCCAGGTACTGCCCGACGGTGACCTCGGTGCGCATCTCGTCGAAGACCGGCCGGGCCCGCCGCAGCATCCCGTCGGTCAGCCCGGCACCGTGCAGCAGCTCGTCGGACCAGACCAGGCACAGATCGCCCAGCAGCACCGCCGCCGAGGCACCGAAGCCGTCCGCCGGCCCGCGCCACCCGCTGCGCCGGTGGTGCGCGGCGAACCGCCGGTGGATCGACGGCTCGCCGCGCCGGGTGTCCGAACCGTCCACCAGATCGTCGTGGATCAGGGCGCTGGCCTGCACGAACTCCAGCGCCGCCAGGGCCGCGACCACCTCGGGTGAGTCGCCGCCGCCGGCTCCCCGGTAACCCCAGTAGCCGAACGCCGGCCGCAGCCGTTTGCCGCCGCCGAGCACGAAGTCCTCGATCGCCGCGGCCACCGGCAGCAGCGCCTCGTCGACGTCGCCCAGCCAGCGTCGCCGGCCCTGGAGGAAGTCGGCCAACGCCCGGTCGACACGTCGACGCAGGTCGGCCCGGTCGGTCGGCGCGACCGTGATGCTGTCTGCCACTCCCTGACGCTATCGGCTGGTCGATGCGCCGCCCGCAGGCCACCCGGTACAGTCGGCTGCGTGGCTCTCGGTCTACCGTCCGTACTCCCCGGCTCGCAGCCGTCGATCGGGGAGCTGATCCGCGCCGGCCAGCCGACCTTCTCGTTCGAGTTCTTCCCGCCGAAGACCCCCGCCGGCGAGCAGTTGCTCTGGCAGGCGGTCCGCGAGCTGGAGCCGCTGCGGCCGTCGTTCGTGTCGATCACCTACGGCGCCGGTGGCACCACCCGGGACACCACGGTCGACCTCACCGAACGGATCGCCACCGAGACGACCCTGCTGCCGATGGCGCACCTGACCGCCGTCGACCATTCGGTCGCCGAGCTGCGCAACGTCATCGGCCGGCTGGCCGGTGCCGGGGTGCGTAACGTCCTCGCCGTGCGGGGCGACCCGCCCGGCGACCCGACCGGGGAGTGGGTGGCCCACCCGCAGGGGGTGCGCTACGCCGAGGACCTGGTCCGGCTGGTCCGTGAGTCGGGTGACTTCAGCGTCGGCGTGGCCGCCTTCCCGTACAAACATCCGCGCTCGCCGGACATCGCCACCGACACCCGGTACTTCGTCCGCAAGTGCCGGGCCGGTGCGGATTTCGCGATCACCCAGATGGTCTTCGACGCCGACGACTACCTGCGGCTGCGGGACCGGGTCGCGGCGGCAGGCTGCGACACCCCGATCCTGCCCGGCGTGATGCCGGTCACCAAACTGGCGACCATCGAGCGTTCCGAACAGCTGTCCGGGGCCCCGTTCCCGCCGGCGCTGGCCGCCCAGTTCGCCCGGGTCGCCGACGACGCCGACGCGGTCCGCCGGCTCGGCATCGACCAGGCCAACCAGCTCTGCCAGCGGCTGATCGACGAGGGCGTGCCGGGCCTGCACTTCATCACCATGAACCGGTCGACGGCCACCCGTGAGGTGTGGCTCAACGTAGCCGCCGGCTCCCGGGCGTGACCGGCCCGCCACCCGAGCCGTCCCGCAGCGGTTGAGCTGTCGTGGAGACCCGGCTCAACTGGCAGGACTACGCCGTCACCTGGGCACGGCTGCACGGCGGTTTCGACCCCCGCACCGCCACCCCGGTGGTGCGGTACTGGCTGCGCGCCGCGCACGCCGTCGCCGACCTGCTCGGCCGGGCCAAGGTCGGCCCGACCGCGGTCACCGCCGCCGGAGTGCTGCTCTGCCTCGGGGTGCCGGTGCTCGCCCCGCGCGGCGGGCCCGGTCTGCTCGCCGCCGCCGGTCTGGTGCTGCTGGCCGCGGTCGCCGACACCGTCGACGGCGCGTTGGCCGTGGTCACCGGCCGGACCACCCGGCTTGGCTACGTCTACGACTCGCTCGCCGACCGGGCGGGTGAGGCGTTCTGGCTGCTCGGTTTCTGGCTGGCCGGCGCCCCCGGCCTGCTGGTCGTCGCCGCCGGCACGCTGTCCTGGCTGCACGAGTACCTGCGGGCCCGGGCGGCGGCGGCCGGCATGCGGGAGATCGGCGCGGTGACGGTCGGGGAGCGACCGACCCGGGTCAGCATCGCCCTGGTCGGCCTGCTGCTGGCCGGTGCCGCCGCGCTGATCGCGCCGGATCTCGCCGCCGGGGTGCTCACCCTGGCCACCGCAGTCTGGGTGCTGCTCGGCCTGTTCGGGCTCAGCCAACTGTTCACCGCCGTCCGCCGCGCCCTGGCCTGACGGTCCTGGGCGTTGGTTCAGCGGCCGGCCGGGCCGATCCGGTCGGCGACGATCTGCGCTGACAGGGTCACCATCGGCAGCCCGCCACCGGGGTGCACCGACCCGCCGACCAGGAACATTCCGGCCGCCGGTGCCCGGTTCGCCGGCCGCAGTAGCCCGCCGGCCGTACCGTAGATCGACCCGCCCGGGGTGCCGGTCGCCGCGGCCAGGTCCGCCGGCGTGCGTACCTCGCGGAACAGCAGCCGGTCCCGCACGTCCACCCCCCGGTCGGCCAGCACCCGCAGCACCTGATCGGCGTACGCGTCGGCCAGACCCGGCCGGTGCCAGTCCACCCCGGCCAGCGACAGGTCCTGGCGGGCCGCGTTGACCAGCACGAACCACGCCTCGTGGCCGTCCGGGCGGGCCGCCGGATCGTCGGCGACCGTCACGAAGATCGTCGGGTCGGTGGCCGGCCGGGCCGGCCGACCCCGTCCCGGATCGCCGAACACCGCGTCGAACTCGGCGTCGTAGTCGCGCGGGAAGAACACCGTGTGGTGGGCCAGCTCCGGGGTACGGCCGCGCACCCCGAGCAGCAGCACGAAACCGCCGAGGCTGCGGTCGGCCAGTCGGGTCAGCCGCCGGGCGTGCGGCAGCAGCTCCCGGTAGACCCGCGACGCGTCCACGTTGGCCACCACCACGTCGGCCGGCACCGGACGGGTCTCGCCGGCTACCCGGACGCCGTGCACCCGGCCGCCGGCCGCGTCGATCGCGGTGACCGTCGACCCGGTACGCACCACCACGCCCAGGTCCAGGCAGCGGGACAGCAGCGCGTCGGCGAGCGCCCCCAGCCCGCCCCGCACGTACCAGCCGCCGAAGGTCAACTCGGCGTACGGCACCGCGAGCAGCGCCGCCGGCGCCCGCCGTGGGTCCGCGCCGGTGTAGGTGGCGTAGCGCTCCAGCAGGGTCCGCAGCCGCGGGTCGCGGACCTCGCGACGCAGCATCCCGCGCAGGCTGCGGCCGGGCGCGACCGCCGCCAGGTCGCCGAGCCGGTACGCCATCCGCGCCACTGCCAGCGGCGAGCCGACCTCCCGGCGCAGTACGTCCCGCCAGGAGGCGTCCCAGATCCGTCGGGCCCGCCGCCACACCCGCTGCCAGTCGTCGGCGGCCTCGTCGCCGAAGGCCACCGCGATCCGTTCGGTGAACGCCGCCGGGTCGGCGCACGAGTCGAGCCAGCGCGGGTCGGGCCGCCCGCCCAGTCCGCCGGGCCCTGCCGGGAACCGGTGCCGCACGATCGGATCCAGCTCGACCAGATCCAGCACCTTCTCCAGTGGTTCGCCGGTGCTGTCGAACAGGTCGGCGAAGACCTGCGGCAGGGTCAGCAGGCTCGGCCCGGTGTCGAAGGTGAACGCACCGGCGGGGGTCTGCCGGGTCCAGCGGGCCAGTTTCCCGCCGACGGTGTCGGCCTGTTCGATGACGGTGACGTCGTGCCCGCCGTGGGCCAGCCGGATCGCGGCGGCCAACCCGCCGACCCCGGCGCCGATCACCACCACCCGGCTCATCGGCGCTCCTCCTCACAGCTGTTCGGCTCCGGCGCGACCGCACGGCACGCCGGTCAGGGCAGGGGCCACCGGTCAGGGCAGGGCCACCGGGCGACCACGCCAGGCGAGGCGCCGTCGCTTGCGCAGATAGTAGGACCGGATCACGAGCCAGCCGAGCAGCGTGACCGAGACCGGATGTGCCAATCCGTCCGGCATCGCCCGGCCGCCGGTGGCCCGGGCGGTGAGCGCCCGTCCGGTCACCCCCAGCCCGTACCCGACGGCACCGGCCGCGACCAGCACCGCCGCCGCCGGCCCGGCCCCGGCGGCCAGCCCGGCCAGCCCGACGACGCCGAACACCGGCGGGGCCGCGTACAACGTCAACAGTCCGGCCACGACGGCGGCCGCGCCGACCGGCGACGGCAGCGACGCCCACAGCGACTTGGTGTAGCCGGCGGACAACTCCCGCCAGGACCCGTACATCCGGCAGGTCCCCAACGCCGAACCGTCGGCCAGGGCGATCCGCCCACCGGCCCGCTTGACCGCACGGGCCAGCCCGATGTCCTCCAGCACCTGGTCCCGCACGGCGGCGTGCCCGCCGGCCCGCCGGTACACGTCCCGGTCGACCAGCAGGAACTGCCCGCCGGCGGCGGCCAGTGAGGTACGCGGCGAACGTTCCATCGCGCGCAGCGGCAGGAACGTCAACCAGCTCCACTGCAGCAGCGGCTGCACCAGCCGCTCGCCGACCGACCCGGCGACGATCCGCGGGTACGGGCTGAGCAGCTGCGCCGGCACCGACCGCAGGGTGCCGACGGCGGCGGCCACCGCCCCTGGGGCGAGGACCACGTCGGCGTCCACGAAGACCAGCACCCCGGCCGGTGCGGCGGGGACCGCGTCGGCAAGCTGCTGGCAGGCGTGCGGCTTGCCGAGCCAGCCGGCCGGCAGCGGCGCGCCGGTGATCAGCCGTACCCGGGGGTCGTCGCCGGCCACCTCGGCGACCACCTCGGCGGTACCGTCGGTCGACCCGTCGTCGAGCACCACGATCCGCCAGTCGGTCAGCTGCCGTTGGGCGAGCAGCGCCCGCAGGCACGGAGCCACCCGCTCGGCCTCGTCACGCAGTGGCAGCAGAATCGACACCGGCTCGGTCACCCGGGCTGCCGGGCCGGGCCGGCGCAGCCAGCGCAGCGTGTTGACCAGCGTCGCCGCGGTCAGCGCCAGCAGCACCGCGACGATGCCGAGCGCACCCGCCGTAGCCGCCGTCCACCAGGTCATGTCGCCCGCCGTGGCGGGCGTCCAGCAGGTCCAGCCGCCTGCTTCGGCGGGCGTCCAGCAGGTCCGGTCGCCCGTCGCGAGCGGATCAGTGTCACCGCGAACGGCACCGCCACCAGCCCCATGCCGAGCCCGCCCCAGCCGGCCGAGGCGGGCAGTCCGAGGAACACCGCGTGGGCGAGCAGACTCGACGCGTACGTCCACAGGTACAGCGCGTACATCGGGGCGTCCACCGGCCCGTCGGCACAGTGGGCGGCGACCCCGGCGGTACGCTGCAGCAGCGTCATCATCACCGCCGCCACGGCCAGCCAGCCCAGGTAGTTGCCGACCGGGACGTCCGGCACCCCGGGCAGCGCCGGGTCGGTGTCCAGCCAGGTCCAGTGGCCTTCGGTGACCATCTGCGAGTCGAGGAAGAGGTCCCAGGCGGCCAGCGCGACCGCGCCGACGGCGATCCGGGCCACCACCGGGCGGACCAGCCGCACCGCGACCAGCCATGCCGGCCAGGCCATCCAGGTCCAGGCCAGCGGGATGACCACCGGTACGCCGAGCAGCTTCGGCCCGAGCGTGCCGGCGTAGTCGTAGCCGCCGAACGGGAACCCGGTCGCCACCCCGCAGGCCTCAACCGCCAGCCCGCCGCCGGTGGTGACCAGCAGCAGCGCGGCGGCGCTGCGCGGCCCCCGGGTCAGCCAGGCGTGGCCGACCGACAGGACGAAGCCGATCACCACGGTGGCGACGGTCAGCCCGGCCCGGGTGCCGCCGCCGGTCAGCGGGTAGCCGATCTGGGCCAGCACCAGCAGCGCCAACATCGCCCAGGGCAGCACCCGTCGTGCGCTCATGACCGGCGCGGCTGCGGGTCCGTCGTCGGTCCGGCCCCCGCAGCCGGTGCTACCTGCGGGTGGGGCAGCGGGAGGGTGCGGCCGAGCACCGCGAAGGCCCGCTCGTCCCCGGGGAAGTGGAAGTTGCGCAACACGTCGACGTAGCCGAACCGCCGGTACAGCCGCCAGGCCCGGGACCGCTGCTCGTCGGCCTCCGGGGTGGACAACAGGGTGGTCGCTCCGGCGGCCATCCCGAGCAGGGTACGCAGCTGGTGCGCGCCGATTCCGTGCCCCTGCGCCTGCGGGTGCACGTGCAGCTCCACCACTTCGAAGCAGTCGGTAAGCCAGGTGCCGCGGGCGGTTTTCGGCAGCGCGCCGCGTACCTGGTCGTGCCACCACTGCCCGGCGGCCGACCGGTAGCCGTAGCCGAACCCGGCGAGCGCGCCTTCGGCGGTGAGCGTGGCGACCGCCCGGAATCCGGGGCGCCGTACGTGGGTGGCGATGTAGCCCCGGCGTACCTCCAACAGCTCGGCCCGGTAGTTCATCGCCTCGCCGTACACGGTGACCACGTCGTCGAGCCGCCGCAGCAGGTCGTCCGGCAGCCACGGCACCAGCCTCATCGGGGTCCGCCTCTCATCCGCCGCCAGCACCGCATGTCCCATCCTCGTCCTCTCCGGCCCAGCCCAGCACGGCCCGGTCGCCGGCGACACCGAGCACCTCGAACCGGGCGAAGAGCTCCTCGGCGTACCACTGTGTCACCGGGGTCCGGGTGATGGCCGCCCGGTGCTGCGGGTGACGGTACGCGAACCGGGTCAGATCCGCCGTGTCCCGCCACACGCTGACGGTGCCCTGCCAGCCGAGCGGTGCCTCGCCGACGCCGAACCGGCAGCGCAGCCCGTCGGCGTCGGCCAGTGCGGCGGCGACCGGCGGCACCGCCCGCCAGAAGGTGACCGCCTTCGCGGGCCGCAGCCGAGCCCGGGTCAACGCCAGCACCGGTCGCCCGGCGCCAGGCTGCCCACCGCCCGGCCCACCGCCCGGCCCACCGAACGGGGTGATGCCGGACCAGCGGCCCCGGCTGTGCAGCGGCCGCAGGTCGACGCGGACCCGCGCGTCGGCGATCCGTAGCCACGCCTGCCCGACCGGCGAGGTGTCGAACCCGGTCGCCGTCGCCGGGTCGTCCCACACCACCAGCGCCGCCCACCGGGTCGGGTCGACGTCGGTGGGCCCGAACCCGGTGCCGGTCCCGGTGCCGAGCAGTTTGGCGAACCGTACGCCGTCGACGCGCCGCAGCCGGCGGGCGTCGACGGCCATCCGGGCCAGCACTCGCGGCAGCCGTCGCCGGGGGACGCGCCAGACGTGCAGCGTGACCAGCTCGGGCACCGGGGCCGTACGGCCGACCGGGTCGTTCACGCCACCTCGGCGGCGGTGCCGGCGGTGATGCGTAGCAGTTCGGCGTAGGTGGTCGGGAAGACCGCCCGGGGTACGCCGCCGGCCGCCCAGATCTCCGGGTACTGCTGCAGCGCCACGTCGACCAGGGTACGGACCGGCTTGGGATGGCCCAGCGGCGCGACCCCGCCGATCGGCTGCCCGGTGTGTTCCCGGACGAACTCGGGGGTGGCCCGGCGGAGCGCGTCGATGCCGAGGTCGGCGGCGACCTTCGCGGTGTCCACCCGGTGTGCGCCCGAGGTGAGCACCAGCAGCGGCTCACCGTCCGCGTCGAAGATCAACGAGTTGGCGATCTGCCCCACCTCGATCTCAAGGGCGGCGGCTGCCGCAGCGGCGGTGTGCACCGCGTCGGGCAGCAGCCGCACCCGGCAGCTGGCGCCGGAGCCGTCCCGGGCGTCGGCGGTGTTCAACGCGTCCTGCACCGCCTGCACGTTCGGATGTGTCTGCATGGCCTCTATCTTGCTCGTGGCCCGGATCGTGCCGCCGCCCGGATCATTTACACCCTATTTGGGGTGGTTATGCTCCTTGTGGCGGATCTAGCGCGGAGGAGTGCGAGCATGACTGCCCACCGGCTTCGGGTGGCCGCCTACGCGGTCTGTGTCGACCAGGGGCAGCTGCTGCTGGCCCGCTACGTCTCGCCGGGCGGCTCCCGGCGGCACTGGACGCTGCCCGGCGGCAAGGTCGAACACGCCGAGGACCCGGTCGACGCGGTGGTCCGCGAGGCGGCCGAGGAGACCGGCTACCAGGTCGAGGTGGAGTCGCTGCTCGGCGTCGACTCCCGTACGGTGCCCGCGCAGCGCCGGCTGCCCGGCCGCGGCGAACGGCACAACCTGGGGGTCTTCTACCGGGTACGGGTCGTCGGCGGCGCGTTGCGGCCCGAGGTCGGCGGCTCCACGGACCTGGCACAGTGGGTGCCGCTGTCGCAGGTGCCGCAGCTGACCCGGGCGGTGATCGTCGACGTCGGTCTGGAGCTCGACCGCACCCGCCCGCCGAGCGGCCACGTCACCCCGGTCCCGGTACGCGGCCTGCTCCGCCACTGAACTCAGCCGCTCGCCGCTCCACCCGCCCTGCCCGCTCGCCCTGCTTCGTCTGCACGCCTGCCCGCTGCGGCACGAGCCGAACGTCAGGTACCTCATCGACGCCGGAACTGCGCGCGGCCGGCCGGCCGCGCGAGCGGAGTGCCCCGTGCCGGCTCCCGGGGACCCAAGGTGCCTCCGCAGGCTTGATGCCACAGGTGCATCAAGATGCACGTGTGGCATCAAGCCCGACCGGCACCCCAGGGCCGATGGAGGTGACGATGCGTCCGCTGCACGCAGCCACCGTCGTCTTTGACTGATCGGCGTTGCGACTAACCTGGTCCAGTGACGGCGGAGGGGCGGCTCATCGATCTCGACCGGCCGACCAGCGCGACGGCGCCCGGGGCACCGGTTGGCGGCGCGGCGCGGCGACGCTTTCGCGGACCGGGCCGGCTCGTCGGTGTGCTGCTGGCCGGCGTGGCCATGGGCGGCCTCGGCGGCTGGCTGCTCAACGACTACCAGCAGCAACGAGCTGCGGCGGCCACCGCCGGTTCGATGGTGGCGTTCGCCGGCGAGGTGTGGAGCATGGGCGACGGGCAGCTGAACGCCAAGGTGACCGTGGTCAACACCGGAACGCAGCAGGTCACCGTACGGGTCCTCGACACGGAGTCCCCCGGCCTGGCAGTGGCCGACACGGGCGGGCAGACCCGCGTACGGCCTGGAGGAGTGGGATCCGTCGACGTACGGGTCACCTTCGACTGCGACACGATCATGCACCGGTTGGCGGCGCCACTGCCGATGCGGTTCTCGGCGACCACCGACGCCGGCCGGACCGTGGAGGTCACCTATCCGGTGGCGGTCACCGGCCGATGGCTGCAGGGCACCGGCTTGTCCTGCCAGGAGGGGCCGGTCGGCGGCGGCCGTACGGTGATCCTCCTGCCCGGCCGGTGATCGGGCTCGACGGTCTCGGCGTGCGGCACCGGCGCTACAGTGCCGGCATGGCGGAGTTGACCACGCCGCGGCTGGTGCTGCGGCACTGGCGCGGGTCCGACCTGGAGCCGTGGGTGGCGATGAACGCCGACCCTCAGGTGCGCGAGTTCTTCCCGGGCCTGGCGACCCGCGAGCAGAGCGCCGCCACCATGGCCCGCTGCCAGGCCGGCCTGGACCAGCGTGGCTGGGGTTGGTGGGCGGTCGAGGTGGCGGCGACCGGCGAGTTCATCGGCATGACCGGCCTGAGCCCGGTGGAGGCCAACATGCCGTTCGGCGGGGTCGAGGTCGGCTGGCGGCTGCGCCGCGACGCCTGGGGCAACGGGTACGCGACCGAAGCGGCCCGCGCCTGCCTGGCGTACGGCTTCGACACCCTCGGCCTGCCGGAGATCGTCGCGTTGACCGCTGTCGGCAACCTGCGCTCGCAGGCGGTGATGCGGCGGATCGGGATGACCCGTGACCCGGACGGCGACTTCGACCATCCGAACGTGCCCGACGGCCCGGTACGCCGCCACGCGCTCTTCCGAATTCAGGTTCCGCCGCGCGCGCACTGACCACGACGGGCGCACCTCGGTCAGTTCGACAGGATGCCCATCCGAGAGCTCAACAGCGTATTGATTCGATCATTCTTTGCTGATCGGATCGGCTGGTGGATGTCGATATGTGGATCAAGGCCTTCAAAGCGGCCAGGGCAGCGGCGGATGTCTCGCAGGATCAGCTTGCCCCGAAAATCAACTACAGCGCCTCCACCATTGCGGCGGTGGAGACGGGGCGGCGCCGGCCGACGATGACTTTGGCTGCGGGTGCTGACGAAGCCTTGGATACCGGCGGTCTTCTCGCCGAGATGCTGGATCTGATCAACAAGAAGCAAGCGCCGAGCTGGTTTGCGTCATGGCGCGCGGTCGAGGACCGCGCGGTCAAGCTGCGGATGTACGAGCCGTTGCTGGTGCCGGGACTGCTGCAGACGGAGGAATACGCGCGTGCGGTTTTCACCGGCACCGGCCTGTACACCGCAGACGGGGTCGAGGATCAGGTGGCCATGCGGTTGGATCGCCAACGGCTGCTCGCCAGGGAGAAGCCACCGGTGTTTGTCGCCGTGGTCGACGAAGGGGCGCTGCGCCGGATCGTCGGCGACACGGTTGTACAGCGCGAGCAGCTCAACTATCTGCTTACGCTGATGAACGAGCGGCGGATCAAGCTGTACGTGGTGCCGCTCAGCGCTGGGGCGTACGCTGGCATGTCCGGTGGATTCGTCATCGGTACGCTGCCCGAGGGCGACGACGTGGTGCATGTGGACGGGGTCTTCGGGCATCCCGTGGACCATCCGAGCGGTGTGGAGCAGGTGGTGCGGATCTGGGACAGTCTGCTGACCGAGGCGCTTCCCGAGCGAGCATCACGTGAGCTGATCGAAGGTCTGGTGAAGGAACTATGAGCGGTACGAGTGTGACACCACGATGGCGTACCTCGACCCGGTCCGGCAACGGTGGCAACACCTGTGTCGAGGTCGCCGACAATCTCCCTGGCCGGGTACTGGTCCGCGACAGCAAGGACGTCACCGGCCCGTTGCTCGCCTTCGGCCCGGCCGCCTGGTCGGCCTTCGTGACCGGGCTGACCGTCACCCGCTGAGCCCGCTGAGCCCGGCAGCCAGTCGACCCGGCGGGCGGAGTCAGGCCGGGACGCAGACGGTGATCGCGGCGGGAACCACCCGTACCTTCATCTTCTTGGCCTGACCCCGGGCGCCGCCGTCGAGTTCGTACGTCATCGGCTCGGCCAGCCGGATGTCGACCCGCCGGGCGCGGGTCATCCGGACGAACGGGGAGCGCTCCGAGCGCCCGACCGCCATCCGACCCAGCGTGCGCGCCCACTCGGCGGCCCCCTGCGCGGTGGTCACCCCGACCTCCAGCCAGCCGTCGTCGGGCCGGGCATCGTCGAAGGCGTGGATGCCGCCGGTGATCCGGCCGACGTTGCCGACCAGGACGCAGCTGGCCGGCTCGTCGAACCAGATCGTGCCGTCGACCTTGATCCGGGTCCTCGGCGTGACGCCGCCGACGTGGCGCAGACCGGTCCAGACGTACGCGAGTTTGCCGGCCCGGTCCTTCAGGTCCCGGTCGGCGTCGCGGATCAGCCGCCCGTCGAAACCGGCCCCGGCCATCACCGCGAAATGCTCGCCGTTGACCCTGCCCAGGTCGAGCCGGCGACGTTCGCCCTCGAAGCCGATCCGTACCGCCTCGCCGAGGTCCTCCGGTACGCCGATGTTGCCCGCCAGCAGGTTCGCCGTGCCGGCCGGGATGATCGCCACGGTGGCGTCGCGACCGGCCAGCGCGTCCAGGCACCGCTGCACCATCCCGTCGCCGCCCCACACGAAGACCAGCTCGGCACCCCGCTCGACGGCCCGCCGGGCCTTCTTCGGTGCCTTGCGGCTCTTCGGCACCTCGTACCAGTCGATGTCCTCGGCGCCGTGCCCGGCGATCGCCGCGCGCAACTCGTCGAGGCCGCCGCCGAGGGTCTTCTTGCGGTGGGCGACGACGGCGACCCGCTTCGGTGCACTCATACCGCCGGTCTTACCCGCCGGCACCGGCCACTACGCCGGCCGACGGCGGCCGGCCGTCCGGCAGCTGTGGTCCGGGGGGCAGCGGCCCGTCGGGTGCCGGCGGTACGGCGGGCGGCACGCCGGCGCCGGTCCGGGCGGTCTCGGCCAGCGCCACCCCGGTCAGCACCAACGCGCCGCCGGCCAGCTGCACCGGGGTCAACGTCTCACCCGAGCCCAGCACCACCCAGGCCACCGTAGCGGCGAACACCGGCTCGACCATGCCGACGATGCCGACGCTGGTCGCCGGCAGGTGCCGCAACGCGCCGGTGATCATCAGGTACGGCACGATCGAGCCGAGGACCACCACGTAGCAGCAGAGCAACGCGACCGGCATCCCGCCCTCGGTACGGGTGAGCAGCGGCTGCCAGCCGTCCAGGCCGGCGGTGGCGGCGCGGACGATCAGCCCGGCGATCGCCGATGCGCCGAACGCCCAGGTGGTCAGGGACAGGGTGTCCCGGTCCTGGACGCCCCGGGCGCCGATCAGGAAGTACGCGGCGAGCATGACGGCCGCGCCCAGCCCGGCGGCCACCCCCAGCGGGTCGAGGGTCAGCCCGCCCCACACCTGCGCCACGCAGGCCAGCCCGAGCAGGCTCAACGCCAGCCCGGCCCACAGCCGGGGCAGCACCTGCTGGCGCTGCACGGCCCAGGCCCAGACCGCCACCATCAGCGGCGCTGTGTACTCGAACAGCAGCGCGATGCCGACCGGTAGCCGGGAGATGGCCACGAAGTAGAGCATCGGGACCAGGAAGAAACCGGTCAGCCCGTACGCGACGAGCAGCGGAACCTCGCGGCGGCGCAGCCGCACCCGGCGGGCACCGGGCCGCAGCACGACGCTGAGTACCAGCAGCCCGGTGAAGGCGCCGACCGCCCGCAGCACGGTCAGTTGCGGGGCGTCCAGCCCGGCTCGCAGCACCAGCTTGGAAACGGTGCCGTTGATCGCGAACAGGGCGCTGGCCCCGACCACCATGGCCAGGCCGAGCGCCTGTCGACGGGCGAACGCAGTCGTCACGGCGGTGAGGCTACCCTCGCCGCTGTCAGTGCCGTACCGCGATGCCGGCCCTTACCGCATGGTGGTCCGCCGGCCGGAGATCATGGTGGTCCGCCGGCCGGAAATTCGGTGGGCGGCGACGCACGGGTACGGCACCATCCGGGCATGGCCTTCATCGAAGCTGATGGCTTGACCAAACGGTTCCGCCGGCCGGTGAAGGACCCGGGTCTGCGCGGCGCGCTGAAACACCTGGTGGTACGCCGGTTCGCCGACCATGTCGCGGTCGACGGCGTCGATCTGCGGGTCGAGGCGGGCGAGGCGGTGGCGTACGTCGGGCCGAACGGCGCCGGCAAGTCGACCACGGTGAAACTGCTGGCCGGCATCCTGGTGCCGACCGCCGGGCAGGTCCGGGTCGGCGGGGTGGTGCCGCACCGGCAGCGGGTCGCCAACGCCCGACAGATCGGTGTGCTGTTCGGCCAACGTACCCAGCTGTGGTGGGATCTGCCGGTCCGCGAGTCCCTGGCCCTGCTGCGTGACCTGTACGACGTCGACAAGGCCACCTACCGGGAGCAGCTGGAGCGCTTCGACGACGTACTCGGGCTCGGTGAGCTGCTGCCGGTGGTGGCCCGCAAGCTCTCCCTCGGTCAGCGGATGCGGGCCGACCTGGCTGCCGCGCTGCTGCACCGTCCCCGGGTGGTCTACCTCGACGAGCCGACCATCGGGCTGGACATCGCGGTCAAGGACCGGGTCCGGGCGTTCCTGCGGGAGCTGCGCGCCGACGGCACCACCCTGATCCTGACCTCCCACGATCTCGGCGACATCGAGGACCTCTGCCAGCGGATCGTGATCATCGACCAGGGGCGAATCATCTACGACGGCCCGCTGGCCGGGGTGAAGGACCAGTTCGCCCGGCACCGCTCGATGCACCTGCACCTGGCCGACCCGGTGGAGCTGGACACGGTCGCCGCCGCCGTCGGCAGCGCACAGGTAGCCGCCGGCGCGACGCCGGGTGAGTTCACCGTCCGGTTCGACCGGTTCGCGGTCACCGCCGGCCAGGTGATCGCGGCCGTGTCGGCGGTGTCCGAGGTACGCGACCTGCGCATCGACGAGCCGGCCATCGAGGACGTGGTCCGCAAGGTGTACGCCGGTGAGCTGCGGCTGGTGCCGGCACCGTGACCACGGTCGCCGCCACCGACGCCCCGGCCCGGTCCAGCGGTGTCCGGCCGTACCGGGCGCTGGCCCGGGTGGCGGCCCGCAGCGCGGTCGCGTACCCGTTGAGTTTCGTCCTCGGCATGGCCGGGGTGCTGCTGCAGCTGCTCGCCATGCTGTCCATCTGGGCGGTGCTGCTCGGCTCCGGGACCAGCGTCGGCGGGTTCAGCTGGCCGCAGATGAAGGC
The DNA here is from genome assembly GCF_027497395.1 of Solwaraspora sp. WMMA2080. Classification (GTDB taxonomy): domain Bacteria; phylum Actinomycetota; class Actinomycetes; order Mycobacteriales; family Micromonosporaceae; genus Micromonospora_E. The sequence continues at coordinate 124,285 of NZ_CP114910.1, forward strand.
GTACCTGCTGATCGCCTATGTCACCGGGTCGTTGGCAAACATTCAGGTGGTGCGCGCTGGGATTCCGCGTGGTGGCATAGCGTGATGGCCGGTTGGTTGGTGGCCGCCGGCTGATGTTGACCTGGGTGGGGTGGGGGTCAGGTGGGTGCGGGTAGGTTCGGCATCCAGGGTCGTCCGAGGATGGCGTCGCGCAGGACGGCCATTTTGTCGAGGCCGTTCTTCGCCGCGCTGGAGACGTAGCCGAGGATCTTGTACCGATCCTTGGTGCGTTGCTCGCTGGTGAGCCGCCCGGAGATCTTCTGCTGGATCTTCGCCGGTCGCAGGTCCCGTTCGGCCTGGTTCGACGTCGGCGGCACCAACAGGTCGTCAACGAAGCGCAGCACGTCGGCACGTCGGTCCCGGAAGACTTCCAACAGCAGGCGGGCTTTACGCTCACCCGGCCGGTTGCCGATGGTGCTGGTGTCGGACAGTCCGACCAGCACGCCGTGGTGCAGCCGGTACAGCAACTCGGCCTTCACTGTGGGGTCGATGCCCGGCCGGTTCTGCTCACGGGCCGTGTTCGTCTCGTGGATCAGCGCGCGCAGCGCGTCGGAGATCTGCTTCGGCCAGACCGCGTCGGGGTACACCTCGGCCGCACCGTCAAGATCACGTAACAGGTGAGCGCAACACAGTTGGTGGACCAGCGTGCCCAACTCGGCCGAGTCGTAGTTCCGGTACCGGTCGTGCACGACCACCGAGCCGGTCAGGTCCTTGACCACGAACGCCGTGAACGTGGCCAGGTCCCGGTCACCGACCTGGTAGTGAGTCCACAACTCGGTACACGCCACGAGCAGGTACTTCTCGGCCTTCTTCCGGCCCGGCCTCGGTTTCTTTGGCCCGACCCGCAGCGGCGTCTCGTCACAGCACACCGCGTACGCCAGGGTGATCAACATGCGGATCCGTTTGTCGACCTCGCTGGTCAGCGCCGCGACCCGGGTCAGCACGCCGTGCACGAACCCCGGCGACGGTGTCGCACCGGTCAGCGACCGAAGCATCTGTACACACCGCTGCACCGGGATGAAATGCACGACCATCAGATAGACCGCCCACGCCTGCAGGTTCGGGCCGTACCCCACCGGACCGGCCCCCGCGCCTTCCGGCCGGGCCGCGGTGTGCAGCTTCCCGCACCCACACCGCACCGCATGCTGGTCGTACTGGGTCAGCGTCGCGGTCATCAACGGAACCTCGACCTGCTGATACCGGTCCACCACACCCAGATCCCGCGCGTCCACCAACTCCGCGCCGCACCCGCAACTACCCTCGGGGAACCGGTCCCGCCGCTGATCAGGAGCATCCGACCAGGCCAGGTTCGACCCCGGCGCACCCCGCTGCCTACCCCGCGTACCCGCCGGGGTGTCCCGCTTCTTCCTCGCCGCAGGTGGCGTACGCCCCGGATCATCATCCTTCGACGGCGGAGACGACGAGTTCGACGAGTTCCGCGACAACAGATGCTCGACCCGCGCCAGCCGCACCGCGAGCGCCTCGTACGCCGCCGTCAACTCCGCGATCTGCGCGTCCTGCTCAGCAATCCGAGCGTCCTGCGTCCGTGCCAGCGAGATCAACTCTTCACGAGACAGATCCTCCGACACCGACACGCCAAGATCAAACCACAACGGACAGAACGGCGTCGAGCCGGTCGAACCCCGTCACTCAACCCGCGCTGACCGTCACTCTTCGCGCACCACCTGAATGTTTACTGTCGTTGATGTCGTTCGGTGACTGGGAGATGGCCGCCCGGATCCGCGATGGCATGGTCGCGGTCGACCTGACCCGCCCGGTCGACTACCAGCGGGCCCGGTTCGCCGAGACGCTCGGCATCGCCGCCGTCGAGGTTGCCTTCTCGCTGGCGGTCTGCGCCGTGGTGCTGGCGGTCACCGGGCCGGTCCCGGTGCCGCCGCCCGGCCAGGCGGCGCTGTTCGCGGTCAGCGCGCTGCTGGTGCTGCCGTTGCGGTTCACCACCGTCTACCTGACAGCTCTGCTGTGCTTCTGGACGCAGAACATTCTTGGCGTTTCGTTGGCCCGGGGAGCGATCACCAACCTGTTCTCCGGGGCGCTGGTGCCGTTGACCCTGCTGCCCGGCTGGCTGCAGGCGATCGCCGCGGTGCTGCCGTTCGCCGGCATGACGTTCACTCCGGCGACGATCTACCTCGGCCAGGCGACCGGATCCGACGCCTGGCTGCTGATCGGCATTCAGGCGGTGTGGACGGTGGCGTTGTGGTGGGGTGCCCGGCTGGCCTGGCGGTCGGCGGTGCGCCAACTGACCGTACACGGGGGTTGATCATGCGATCACGGACCGGCCTGCGCCGGGGGTTGCGGCTCTACCGGCGCAGCCTCGGTGCCCACCTACGGTCCACCCTGGAGTACGAGGCGGACTTCTGGATCCTGGTCGCCGGGTCGGCGCTGACCCAGCTCGTCGGCCTGGCATTTCTCGGCGCGGTCTTCTCCCGGGTGCCGCAGGTCAATGGTTGGACGTTCGCCGAGGTGGTCCTGATCTACTCGATCGTGGTGCTCTCCGACGCGGTCGGGCCGCTGCTGTTCGAGGGCGTGTGGCGGCTGCCGTGGCTGGTCAACAAGGGGGAGCTGGACTACAAAATGGTCCGGCCCTACCCGGTGGTGCTGCAGGTGCTCAGCGACGACGTCGGTATCAACGGGCTGGGCAACCTGGTCACCGGTGGGGCGATGTTCGGTTGGGCGGTGTGGCGGGTCGACGTCGCCTGGACCCCGGCGCTGGTCGTCGGCGGGCTGGGGCTGTTCGCCAGCGGCATGGCGGTCAAGCTGTCGATCAGCCTGGCCACCAACTCGTCGGCGTTCTGGCTGCAGAGTCCGCATTCGATCTTCGCGTACGCGGTGCACCAGATCGGTGACCTGGCCCGCTACCCGGTGTCGGTCTACACGTTCGGGGTGCGGCTGGTGCTGGTGGTCGGGCTGCCGTTCGCCTTCGTCGGATTCTTCCCGGCCAGCGCGGTGCTCAGTGCCGGTGGTGGCGATGCCGCCCGCGCCGGGGTCGGTCCGACCTGGCTGGGCTGGCTCACCCCGCTGATCGCCGCCTACTGCGTCGGAGTGGCGGCGCTGATCTTCCGATCCGGTCTGCGCCGTTACGAGTCCGCCGGCAGCTGATGGCCGGTCGGCTCAGCTCAGGCCCATCGACTCCACGTACCGCTCTGCGGTGTTCGGGTAGGGCAACGCCAGCGCGTTGCGGCAGTACCGGCCGTCGGCCCGGGCCATCAGCTCGGCTTCGATCAGGTATCGGCGGACCGTCACGTGGTCCACCGCACCGCCATCACACCAGCGGCGTAACCGTTCGTCGACCGTCGACTCGTCGTAGACCACGTCGCGTTCGAAACACGCCTGCGCGATGTGCGCCAGCACCGGGCGGCGGCGCGCCTGCCGGGCCGGCAACGAGACGATACGTCCCTCGCGGATGAACGGGCTCAACTCGGCGCTCATGCCGCCGGACGGTACGCAACCCGCCGCCAAGGTCGCTATCAGTTTTCGGGTGGACGCAGGACACCGATGGGCGTCAGGCGCCGTTTGCGAGGTTCGGTGCGGCGCGGCGGGCGGGTGGCTGAGGTGCCGGGCGCGGGGGAACATCGGCCGGCCGGGCGGCGTTGGATCCTGGCGTTGGACCGAGTAGGCGAGTGGCCGGGCTGATCTGCCGGGCCTGATCCGCCTGGTCCGCCTGGTCTGTCGCCCGGTGCGGGTGCGGCCGGGTCTGCGCGGCCCCGCCGGGTGCGGAATGCCGGGCATCCTCGGGTGGTTGTATCCGGTGCGCCGGTGAGACCGCCCCCCGCCTGGACCGGCGGGTGTGCGCAGGTTGGAGCGCATCATTTGAGTTCGATTTTCTTGTGCGTGTTCTGTTCTGTCCCGTTCGTGACCGGTCATCGACCCGGTGTGGTCTGGTGTCCGGTTCATTCCCCTCGGAACGGAGATTCTGCTATGAACACGATCTTCCGTAAGTTTGCTCTGTCGGTTGCTGGTCTGCTGACCGCTGGTGGTGTGGTGGCCGCTCCTGCGGTGGCGGCGCAGGCCGCTGGTCCGGGTGCCGCCGACGGCGGTGCGCGTGAGGTGGCGGTGCAGTACGAGGCGCAGCCGAACTTCTACTACTGCGGGCCGGTGGCGACGCGGATCGCGTTGACGGCGCAGGGTCATGCTCCGTCGCAGGATGAGGTGGCGGAGAAGTTGGGGACGACCGAGGCCGGTACCGATTCGGCTGAGGAGACGACCCGGGTACTCAACGAGGTGACCGGTGGTGACGAGTACGAGACGGTGTCGATCGGTGCGGCCGCGGCGAAGCCGGAGCATGTGGCGAAGCTGAAGGCGGATGTGCGTGAGGCGGTGGACGACGACCGGGCCGTGGTGGCGAACATCATGGGCACGGCGTCGGACGTCGACGGGGTGGCGCATTCGTACGAGGGTGGGCACTACCTGACGGTGACGGGTTACCGCGATGGTGGTGACACGGTGAAGATCGCTGACCCGTACTTCGAGGGCCAGGAGTACTGGATGGGCCTCGATGTGCTGGCTGACTGGACCGCCAAGCGCGGCTACTCCGCCTGACCGATGACAGTTGCGCTGGCCGGGTTCCCGTACGGGAACCCGGCCAGCGGCATGTTGGGGGACCGGCCCTACCGTTGCAGCCGGACCGGTTCGCCGAACCCGCTGCGGCGGACGAGCCAGGCTTCGGTGATGTGCGTGAACATCGCCGCCGCGGCGCCTTCCGGGTCGTGCGCGGCGATGCGTTCGTAGATCCGCCGGTGGCCGCGGTTGAATGCCACGCAAAACTGGTGGTCTGGGACTGGAAATGCAGCGACCTGCCGTACGACGGTGGCATCGGCTACGGGGTGGCGAAGCGGACGACGGTGGGGGCGGCTGACCCGGCGGCAGTACGTGGCAGGTCAGGACGGCATTCCGCTGGGCGGTGCCCCGCCGGGCCCACCGCCGGCCGGTCCACCACCGCCGGGAGCGGCGCCACCACCGGTCGGTGCCGTCGTGGTGTCGACCGGCACGGCCAGCGTCGCCGCGTAGCCGGCCGAGACGTCCCCGGTCACGGTGGCCAGCTGGCTCGCCCCGCCGTCGTCGCCGAAGACGTTGTCGGTGTCGAGGCTGAGCTGGGCGAGGTTGGTGACCGATGAGTCGTAGGCGGGTTCGGCGTACACGGTGTCGCAGACGTCCTGGGGGAGAGCGACCTGGGAGGTGGCGATGGCGTTGCCGGCGTCGGTGATGCTGGCCTCGTCGGGGTAGACCTCGAAGTGGATGTGCGGCCAGCGGCCGGTGTAGCAGGCGGGGAAGATGGTGGTGAAGGTGACCTTGCCGTCGGTGTCGGTGATCTGGACGCCGCGCAGGTAGTTCTGGTCGGTGACGCCTTCGGAGTACATGGAGTAGCGGCCTTCGCGGTCGCAGTGCCAGACGTAGACGGCGACGCCGGTGAACGGGGTGCCGTTGTTGGCGAGGTCGGTGACGGTGAGTTCGAGGGTCAGTGGTACGCCGTCGGCGGTTCCGCTGGATTCGCCGAAGCTGGAGCGGATGTCGCTGCGGACGACGCCGCTCTGTTCGAGGACGTCGGGCCCGTTGGAGCCGTCACCGGGGTACGGCCCGGCGGTCTCGTCCGGGATCTCGCCGGTCGCCGCAGCGGCCGCGGCCGCCGCCGAGGTGCCGCCGCTGGCCGCTGTGTTCGCACTGCAGGCGGCGAGGCCCAGGGTCGCAGCCCCCAGGCCGAACGCCCGCAGCACCTGCCGGCGACCCAGCAGGGTGCCGAGGTCGAAGCCGAGGCCCTGGTCGACGACGTCTTCGTCCGGCCTGGGCAACGGGCGGCCCTGGTAGCGCGGGGTGGTGTCCCGGCGGGAGTCGCGTCGCATCCGTTTCTCCGTTCGTGAAGATGGCTCACTGTCGGGTGTCGTGCGGATCTGCGACCAACCCTCACCGCCGTTGCCCGCAGCCCGCTGGATCCCAGCTGGAAGTTGGCTGTGCCAGTCGGTACGCCAGGATGGGGAACGTGACGACGATGCCGGTACGGGACAGGGTCGAGGCGACGCTGCGGGCGTGGGACGGCTACGAGCGCCAACGTGGTGCCACCCCGGTGATCGACTACGACTGCGCGCCGCTCGACCCGGCCGCCCCACCGCCCACCCCCGCGACCAGCCGGTTCGCCGTACTGGCCGGACTGACCGCCGTCGCCGACGAACTGACTGCCGTCGCCGACGAGCCGGACTGCCGGGCCGACGACCGGCTGCGGGCCCGGGTCGACGCGGACATCACCTACCTGCGGGCCATGCTCGGCGAGCGGCTGCCGCTGACCGACTACATCCGGCGGACCCAGGGCTGCGGTGCGGCGGGCTGGCCGGACGACCACCTCGCGGCGGTCGGCGACCGGGCCCGCGCGAGCCTGGCCGACCTCGGCGTCGACTGGAACGACGGGCTCCCCGGCCAACTGGCCCGTGCCGAAGGGATCCTGCGTCGCCAGGACGTCCCGGACGCCATCGAGCAGGCGGCGGCCGAGCTGGAACCCCTCGTACGCGCGGCGACCGGCACCGCCGCGCCGTACCAGTTGACAATCGAACGGGTCGACGTCGACGCCTACTGGTCGTACTGGCTGGACGGGGCCGGCTCCGCCGCCCGGCTGCGGCTGAACCGGCAGCGCGCCGAGTTCACCGAGACGCAGGCCCGGGTGTTCGCGCTGCACGAGGTGCTCGGCCACGCTCTGCAGTCGGCCAGCTGGTACGCCCAATGGTCGACCGTGGACGACGGTGCGGTCCGCCTGCTGTCGGTGCACACGGACACCCAGGTGCTGCTGGAAGGCTTGGCGCAGGCGCTGCCGCTGTTCGTCACCGGCGACGACGCGGCGGCGGTGGCACGGGTGCGGGTGACGCACTACACCCAACTGGTCCGGGCCGGGCTGCACCGGGCGGTCGACGACGGCGTGCCGGTCGCCGACTGCGTGGCGTGGGCCCGGCAGCGGGTGCCGTTCTGGTCCGACGAGGAGATCGGCGACGCGCTGACCGACCGCGGCGTCGACCCGCAGCTGCGGTCGTACCTGTGGGCGTACCCGGCCGGCGTCGACTGGTTCGTGGCGCTCGCCGACCGGGGCGACCCGCAGACCCGTACGGCGGTGCTGCGGGCCGCGTACCAGGGCCCGCTGACCCCGGCCGACCTGACGGCACTCTGGCCGACCGGCCCGACCATCGGCGGACCCGGTGCCGACAGCTGACCGATGGTGCGGATCAGTGTGGACGGTACGCCCGTTGTGTTCCGGTGCGGGTAGGGTGCGACCGTGACGAAGCGCAAGGGCGGTCGGGACGGGCAGCGAACGCAGGACCACCAGGATGGACAGCGGCGCAAGCGGATCGCCCTGCTGGCCGGCGGTGCCGGGCTGGTCGTCGTCGCGGCGGTGCTGCTGACGGTGGTGCTGTGGCCGGACGATCCCGAGGAGCCCCGCGCCCGCGAGTACCGTGACGTCACCGCGTGCCTGCTGACCGGGGCCGCCGGGGTGACCGACTCGGCCGCCGCACCGGTCTGGGCCGGCATGCAGGACGCCTCGTTGCAGACCCGGGCCAGGGTGCAGTTCCTCGAAGTGAACGGGCCGCAGACCGCCGACAACGCCGCCGGATACCTCGCCAGCCTCGCTGGCAGCCAGTGTCAGCTGGTCCTGGCAGTCGGCGAGGCGCCGACCGCCGCGACGGTCGGGGACGCCACCCGCTACCCGCAGGTCGACTTCGTACTCGTCGCCGAGGGCCAGTCGGCGGGCGACGCCAGCAACGTGACCGTGGTGTCCGACGCCGAGCCGGCCGCGATCCAGCAGCGGGTACGCGACCTGGTCGTGGCTGCGGTCGGTGACCCGGCCGACGACTGAGCCCGGGATTAAATCGCCGAGGGTTGATCTAAGTCAACCCTCCGTACGGATGCTTGTGCGATCCGCTAGCGCCGTCGGAGACTGTCCGATGTCGGCGTGATCAACGTCGGACAGTCTTTGTACACGGGGGAGGGCGGCCATGCGCCGTGCCATCAGTCGTGCATCCTGGTCAACGGCGGCCGGCCGGTGGCGCAGACCGACGCGCTCGGCAACGTCACCAAGTTCGGCTACGACGTCGGCGGCTACCGGAATGCGGGCCAGTGCTCCGGCCTTCAGGCCGGGGGTGAAGGCCCGCGCTGGGAGGGCCGCCAGGGCCCGAGCAGTGCTCTAAACTGGCCGGTTCTGCTGCTCGATGTACTGCGTCACGATGCTCAGTGGTGCGCCGCCGACGGAGCCGGCGAAGTACGAGCCCGACCAGAGTTTGTTGGCCCGGTGGTAGTGGCGGGCGAGTTCGGGGAACTTCCTGCCGCGGGCGGCGCGACGGGACGCCCTTGAGTGAGTTGACCAGGCGGGAAACGGCGACTTTGGGTGGGTGGTCGACCAGCAGGTGGACGTGGTTGTCCTCGCCGTTGAACTCGACCAGCTCGGCCTCGAAGTCGCGGCACACGTCCCGCATGATCTGTTCCATCCGGGTCAGGTGCCGGTCGGCGAACACCGGGTGCCGGAACTTCGTCACGAAAACCAAATGAACATGCATCGCGAAGACACAGTGCCTGCCGGTACGGATACCCTCACCTTCTGCCATAGACCAACATGATATCGTGTGGTTCGTGCAGCTCCGGTACCAGTTCCGGGTCTACCCGACACCCGGCCAGCAGATCGCGCTGGCGAAGGCGTTCGGATGCGCCCGGGTGGTGTTCAACGACGGGCTGCGCGCACGGCAGACGGCACGCGAGCAGGGTCTGCCGTACGTGTCGGACGCTGAGCTGTCGAAGCGGGTCATCACGCGGGCCAAGACGACTCCGGAACGGGCGTGGCTGGGCGAGGTGTCGGCCGTGGTGTTGCAGCAGGCCCTCGCGGACCTCAACACCGCCTACCGCAACTTCTTCCACTCCGTGTCGGGCAGACGTAAAGGCCGCACGGTGGCGCCGCCGAGGTTCCGGTCCCGTAAGGACAACCGGCAGGCCATCCGTTTCACCCGTAACTCCCGGTTCACGGTCCTGGACAACGGCCGTCTGCGGCTGCCGAAGATCGGCGACCTCACGGTCCGCTGGTCCCGGTCGTTGCCGTCGGACCCGTCGTCCGTGACGGTCATCCGGGACGCGGCCGGGCGGTACTTCGCCTCGTTCGTCGTGCGGGCCACGGACGAGCCACTGCCCGAGGTGGACTCGGAGGTCGGCATTGACCTGGGGCTGACGCACTTCGCGGTCATGTCCGACGGCACGAAGGTCGCCGCGCCGAGGTTCCTGCGCCGCGCGGCCCGCAAGCTCAAACGGCTGCAACAGGCCCTGTCCCGCAAACAGCGGGGCAGCAACCGCCGTAGGAAGGCTGTCGTGAAGGTCGCCAGGGCGCACGCCCGGGTGGCCGACACCCGGCGGGACTGGCAGCACAAGCTGTCCACGACGATCATCCGTGAGAATCAAGCGGTGTACGTCGAGGACCTGTGTGTCGCCGGTCTCGGCCGGACCCGGCTTGCCAGGTCCGTCCACGACGCCGGATGGTCGTCGTTCGTCGCCATGCTGGAGTACAGGGCCGCGAGATACGGACGCACGTTCGCCCGGGTGGACCGGTGGCTCCCGTCCACCCGGATGTGCTCGGACTGCGGCCGGATCAACGAGAAGATGGCGTTGGACGTCCGGTCGTGGGTCTGTCCGTGTGGCGGTCACCACGACCGGGACGTCAACGCCGCGATCAACATCAAGGCCGCCGGGCAGGCGGACTTCAACGACCGTGGAGCGCGGGTAGGACCGGGACCCGTCCCGGCACCGCGCGGTGAAACGGTAACCCACCAGAACACTGCGCGTGTCACGCGCAGCGTGGCTGGAATCGCCGCCGATTAGGGCGGCGAGGATGTCAAAGCGACGTCGAGCACGATCTGACCGGCCGGGTCCTGGCCACCGCCATGTACGACGCGGCCGGCGTGCAGCTGGTGCGGGAGACCACCAGCTACGACCGGGCCGGCAACGTGACCGCCGCGACCGACGGGCGCGGCACCACCGCCACCTTCGAGTACGACGCCACCGGTGCGCTCACGAAGCACACCCAGCCGATCTCCGGCTCCGACGACATCGTCACCACGTTCGGCTACGACCTGTCCGGCAACCGGACCCGGTTCACCGACGGGCGCGGCAACGCCTTTTGGACCGGGTACAACCCGTGGCATCTGCCGGAGAAGCAGATCGAGCCGTCGACCACCGCGCACCCGGCGGCGGCCGACCGGACGTTCAGCGTCGCCTACGACGCCGCCGGCCGACCGGTGACCCAGTTCCTGCCCGGCGGGGTCACCATCAGCAGCGAGTACGACGAGATGGGCCAGCTGCTGCGTCAGGAAGGCTCCGGCGCGGAGGCGACGACCGTCGACCGGGTCTTCGACTACGACCTCGGCGGCCGGATGACCGAGTTCTCCGGTGGCGGTGGCACCAACACGATCAGCTACGACGACCGGGACCTGCCGCTGTCGATCAGCGGCCCGGTCGGCAACTCGACGTTCACGTACAACGGCAGCGGGCAGTTGGCCAGCCGGCAGGACGCGGCCGGCACCACCAGCTACGGCTACGACACCGCCGGGCGGCTGGCCGGCCTGACCAACCCGACCGCCGGCGTGACCATGGGCTACGCGTACAACAACCTGTCCCAGGTTTCGCAGATCACCTACGGAGGCACCGGCAACCGCCGGGAGTTCACCTTCGACGACCTGCACCGGCTCACCGAGGACAGGTTGGAAACCTCCGGTGGTACGCAGATCGCGGCGATCGGCTACGGCTGGGACGGAAACGACAACCTGATCTCGAAGACGACCACCGGGTTCGGTGGTGCCGCCGTCACCAACACCTACAGTTACGACCTGGCCGACCGGTTGACGTCGTGGAACAACGGTTCGGCGACCGTGGTGTACGCGTACGACAAGGCCGGTAACCGGGTGCAGAACGGCGTCAAGCTGTTCACCTACGACCAGCGGAACCGGCTGCTGACCGCCGACGGGACGGCGTACACGTACACCGCCCGTGGCACCCTCGCCGCCGCCGGCACGGTCGCCACGACCGCCGACGCGTTCGGTCAGGTGCACAGCCAGCAGACCGGCGGTGGTGGGCCGGCGCGTACGTACGACTATGACGGGTTGGGTCGGGCGGTGCGGCCGGGGTTCGTGTACACCGGGGTCGGTAACGACCTGGCGGCGGATGACACGGCGACGTATGTGCGGGGGCCGTCGGGTGAGGTGGTGGCCGGGACGGCGGGTGGGACGCAGCGGTTGGTGTGGACGGATCTGCACACCGACGTGGTGGGTCAGTTCACGACGACCGGCACCACCCTGGCCGGGGCGACGACGTACGACCCGTTGGGCAAGGTGGTCGCCAGTACCGGGATGGTCGGGAGTCTGGGTTACCAGTCGGAGTGGACCGACGCGGTGACGTCGCGGGTGAACATGCACGCCCGCTGGTACAACACCGACACCGGGCAGTTCGACACCCGCGACTCGGCCGCGAACAGCCCGGTGCCGGACTCGATCGCCGCGAACCGCTACCAGTACGGCGACGGCACGCCGTTGACGACGATCGACCCGACCGGGCACTGGGGCAACCCGTTGAAGGCGGCGGCGAAGCTGGCGTCGAAGGCGACGTCGAAGGTGTCCAGCGTCACCCGCCGGGCGGTGTCCAGCGTGTCGAGCTACGGCAGCGCCGCCTACCAGAAGGCGAAGAAGGTCACCAAGACCGCGGCGAAGAAGGTCACCACCGCCGCGAAGAAGAAGGTCAACCAGGTCAAGGCCAAGGCCGCCAAGGTCAAGAACAAGGTCAAGAAGACGTACGCCAAGGCGAAGAAGACGGTCAAGAAGAAAGTCAACCAGGCCAAGAAGTACGTGGCGAAGAAGGTCGCCAAGGCGAAACAGAAGGTGAAACAGAAAGTCGCCCAGGTCAAACAGGCGGCGAAGAAGGTCGCCGCGAAAGCGACCCGGGTGGTGAAGAAGACCGTCACCGTGGTGAAGGACGCGGCGAACGCCACCAAGAAGTGGGTGGTGGAGCACAAGGACACCATCCTGGAGGTCGCCGCGATCGCCGGCGCCGTCGTCGCCGGGCTGGCGTGCACGGCGGTCACCGCCGGCGCCGGTGCGGTCGCCTGCATGGTGGGCGCGGGTGCGTTGATCAACCTGGCGAAGGATGTGGCGCAGGGCGACATCCACTCCGTCGGTGACGCGCTCGGCTCGCTCGGTACGGGGGCGATCATGGGCCTGGCCGGTGGTGCCGGTGGGGCGATCGCGGCGAAGGTCGGTACGGCGATCGCCGCCAAGGCCGGCTCGGGGGTGACCGCCCGGTTGGCCAGTGACGCGGTGGAGAACGGCATCTCCGATGTCATCTCCCAGGCCGCCACCACCGGACGCGTCGACCTCAGAGCCGCCGCCCTCGGGTCGGTGCCGGGACTCAACCTGATCGGCCGCAAGGGCGGCGGTGCAGGCCCCGCGCGGGCTCCACCGGGACGCGGCGGCAGCACCGCCGGCGGTGGATCAGGTCCGGGTTGTCGTACGCACAGCTTCGCCCCCGACACCCGGGTCCTGATGGCCGACGGCACTACCCGCCCCATCGCCGACATCAATGTCGGCGACCAGGTGGTGGCCACTGACCCGGTGTCCGGCACGTCGTTGCCGAAACCGGTCACCCAACTGCACCGCAACACCGACCGCGAGCTGACCGACGTCCGGGTCCGCACCAGCGACGGCACCTCCACCGTGGTGGAGACGACACCGAACCATCCCTTCTGGGACGACAACCGGCAGGCATGGGTCAACGCCGGCGACCTCAAGCCGGGTGCCAAGCTGCGGGTGGCGGGTCGCGGCGAGGTCACGGTGGTGTCGGTCCAGACACGCCGGGACGAGCGGGAGATGCGCGACCTGACAGTCGCCCACACCCACACGTACCATGTCATCGCGGGCGACCACCCCGTCCTCGTCCACAACTGCGGCACGGGGCCGATCAAACCGACTCGTACCTTCCGGACCGAATCGGCCATTGACCATCAGCCGCAAGGTCCGCTTCCCCGGTCGGCCTTCAACGAAAATGGTCGAAACTTGTCAGATGGTGACCATCATTACGTGGTAATGAGAAATGGTTCAGTACGGTCGATGCGCAGCGCTGACATGCACGCGATCGATGCAACAGCTGGCCACACTAGTCTGTCGGAAGGTGAGCCGGTTTTCATGGCCGGGCACTTCCAGGTCAAGGAGGGCCGTATAACCGAGTTTGACAACTGGTCTGGCCATTATTCGCAGAACAATGCAATCCCGGGTTATCAACCAATCTCGGACGTCGCCAGGGATGCTCTCGAAAATAACGGGTTCCGGGGTGCTCGAAGTGCGGATTGGGACGATATTCTCGAGTGAGACTTGTGGACAGGTCTATGATTGAGGGGTACTAGTTTGTCGATGAATCATGGTTATGGATGGCGGATTCTGTGAACTTCTTGGCGATGATCGAGCGGCTTTCGCGGATTCGCGGCCAGAGCTTCGACGATTTGATGCGAGTCGCCGGAGTGGATCCCTTGATGGTCGATGCGGCCATCAAGGGTGACGTGCTCGGTCAGTCGAGCCTACAACGACTCGCGCGTGTGCTTGACATGCACGCGGCGGATCTCTTCGTGGTGGCTGGCATCGAAGTTCCTAGCAACCTTGCGCCACTTTCGGCTCCGGCTGGTCCGGTCTTGGATCATCTTGTGAGAACGGCTCTTCGTCTGCCCGCCGAGCGACTTGAGCAGCTCCTCAGGGTGGCGAGATCGGTGCCAAGGCGGGACTCGGTGGCGTTGACGGTGCGCAAGCGCGACAACTTCCCTTATGGTCCGGGATCTGTCATCGTGGGCATGCTCCGTAACCGGAATCTGAACAACCTAAACTCCGTAAAAATGCTGTACCGGCTTGCCGGAATTGGGCCACTATCGTCGGCGACAATACATGCATTTGGATCTGGCCGTAAGGAGCTTAGTCCGGACTTTCTGGCTGGTTTTGCGGCTGTGCTCGCCCTACGGGGCGATGAGTTGGCGGCGCTTCTTGATATCGAGCCGGTTGACGTTAAAATACCTGTGGATGTCGCAATACGTCAGGTGGCGGAGTTGCTTTGGGATGTGCGCCATTTGAATAACGATCAGCTCCGCAATATCCAGGAGGAATTCGGCGCGATTAACTGATCGTGTGTGTTTGGATCGGGGCTTCTTGTATTGGGCTAAGTGGGTACAGTGGGAATGCATTCTTCGGGCGACTACATGGCATGACCTGTGGCGCTGATGTACGCAGTCGCCCATTTGGCTTGCTGTCGCGGCTGATCTATTGCGATCATGAATTCTCGGAGATCCGCAGTGTGCACGGACCGCCTGAGAGGGCAGTTCGGAAGATTACGTCCTTTTCGGGGCGAGAGTGAATACTCCGGGTTCGTCTTCGGTGAGGACGCGGCGGTTGACCATGCGTTTGAGCTTCGCGCGGGTGCCTTCGACGTGTTTCGGTGAGGGCTCGACGCCGAGTGCGAGGCAGATGCCCTTCGCCCGCATCCCGGCGGGTGTGGCGGCGAGGACTTCCAGGATCTGCTGGTAGGGGGTGCTGGCGATCGTCGGGTCGTCGGCGGTGAACTCGGTGGCGGCGAGCGTGCGCAGGGTGGTGCGGGTGGTCGCCAGGGCGGCCAGTTCGCTGTTGACGCGGCCGAGTTCGGCGGTGAGTGTGGCGATCTGGGCGGTTTCGATGAATGTGTGCTCGACGCGGTTCGTGCCACTGGGCCTCGATCCACCGATGAAGGTCGGACCGGCAGGACCCCGGCTATAGAAAGTGCCCTCTGAACTGGAAGGATAGGAGTTCTGACGCTTCTATCGCTCGGTTCGAGAGGGCACCTCGCAGGTGAGAATACGCCAGGACGCGCCGGTGGTGCGCGCGACGTTCGACGATCCGAATCTGGTGTCGTGTGCCGGTCTCGTTCCGGTGATGCGCCTGGCCGAGCAGGCCGGTCTGCATGACGCGGTCGCCGACCGGGTGCGGCTGCCGACGGACAAGGGCGCGAACCCCGCCGGGAAGGTCGCCACGGTCGTGGCGGGGATGCTCGCGGGCGCGGACAGCATCGACGACCTCGACATCGCCCGGCACGGTGGCATGCGGTCGCTGTTCGGCAGCGTGTACGCGCCGTCGACGCTCGGGTCGTTCCTGCGTACGTTCACCCACGGGCACGTACGGCAGTTACAGGCCGCCGCCCGCGACACCCTGATCGGTCTGACCGGCCGGGCACCGATCCTGACCGGCGCCGACACCCTGTGCTTCGTGGACATCGACTCCATGCTGCGGCGGGTGTACGGCAAGCAGAAGCAGGGCATCGGGTTCGGCCACGCCAAGGTCGGCGGCTACAACGTCTACCTGCGCGGCTACAACCCCCTGGTCGCGACGCTGTCCACCCCGCTGTCCGCGCCGGTGATCGCCGCCACGAGGCTGCGGTCGGGTAACGCCGGCTCGTCCCGGGGCGCCGCCACCATGATCGCCGAGGCCATCACGACCGCCCGGGCATGCGGCGCTTCGGGGGAGATCATGGTGCGAGCGGACTCGGCGTTCTACGCCAAGACGGTGATCAGCGGCTGCCGGCGTCGTGGCGTGCGGTCCTCGGTCACCTGCCGCATCGACCCGAAGATCCGCGCCGCGTGCGACGGCATCGCCGCCGACCAGTGGGTCGACATCACCTATCCGCAGGCCGTCCGGGACGAAGACGCCGGCCGGTGGATCTCCGACGCGCAGATCGCCGAAACCACGTACACCGCGTTCGCCGGCACCCGACACGAGGCGACCGCCCGGCTGATCGTGCGCCGCGTCCGCCGCGACGACCCGCAACAGATCCCCGGCCAGGACGAACTCCTACCGACCTACCGGTACCACGCCGTGTTCACCGACAGCCCGTACACCCTCGTACAGGCCGAAGCCCAGCACCGGCAACACGCGATCATCGAGCAGGTCAACGCCGACCTGATCGCCGGCCCCCTCGCCCACCTGCCCTCCGGACACTTCAGCGCCAACGACGCCTGGCTGACCTGCGCCGCGATCACGCACAACCTCACCCGCGCCGCCGGACACCTCGCCGCGGGCACCTGGTCGACCGCCAGACCCGCCACCATCCGGACCCGGATCATCACCGTCGCAGCCCGCCTCGCCCACCGGGCCCGCACCATCCACCTACACCTGCCCGAGTACTGGCCCTGGCAGGCGGCGTTCGACAACCTGTTCACCGCCGTCCAGCCGGCACCCGGCTGACCACACCCCACCAGCCGAAACCAGGCGGCCCGACCACAGGCCACAATCCCGTTCCACCCCGAACACTCACCCTCGGAGCAAGCCGATCACGTGATCGGCGACTCCCTCACGCCCGCCGCACCACCCAATACAGAAATGATCAACCAACATTCAGCGGCAACCGCGTCGGTGGATCGAGGCTGGGGCAGTAAGCCCAACCAGGGTTCATGGTTATGCAGGTCGCGTCGGACAAGGACTTGTGCCAGTTGGGTTGGCTGCTTCGAACCACGTCATCCTGATGGTTGGTAAACATTCAGGTGGTGCGCGAAGAGTGACGGTCAGCGCGGGTTGAGTGACGGGGTTCGACCGGCTCGACGCCGTTCTGTCCGTTGTGGTTTGATCTTGGCGTGTCGGTGTCGGAGGATCTGTCTCGTGAAGAGTTGATCTCGCTGGCACGGACGCAGGACGCTCGGATTGCTGAGCAGGACGCGCAGATCGCGGAGTTGACGGCGGCGTACGAGGCGCTCGCGGTGCGGCTGGCGCGGGTCGAGCATCTGTTGTCGCGGAACTCGTCGAACTCGTCGTCTCCGCCGTCGAAGGATGATGATCCGGGGCGTACGCCACCTGCGGCGAGGAAGAAGCGGGACACCCCGGCGGGTACGCGGGGTAGGCAGCGGGGTGCGCCGGGGTCGAGCCTGGCCTGGTCGGATGCTCCTGATCAGCGGCGGGACCGGTTCCCCGAGGGTAGTTGCGGGTGCGGCGCGGAGTTGGTGGACGCGCGGGATCTGGGTGTGGTGGACCGGTATCAGCAGGTCGAGGTTCCGTTGATGACCGCGACGCTGACCCAGTACGACCAGCATGCGGTGCGGTGTGGGTGCGGGAAGCTGCACACCGCGGCCCGGCCGGAAGGCGCGGGGGCCGGTCCGGTGGGGTACGGCCCGAACCTGCAGGCGTGGGCGGTCTATCTGATGGTCGTGCATTTCATCCCGGTGCAGCGGTGTGTACAGATGCTTCGGTCGCTGACCGGTGCGACACCGTCGCCGGGGTTCGTGCACGGCGTGCTGACCCGGGTCGCGGCGCTGACCAGCGAGGTCGACAAACGGATCCGCATGTTGATCACCCTGGCGTACGCGGTGTGCTGTGACGAGACGCCGCTGCGGGTCGGGCCAAAGAAACCGAGGCCGGGCCGGAAGAAGGCCGAGAAGTACCTGCTCGTGGCGTGTACCGAGTTGTGGACTCACTACCAGGTCGGTGACCGGGACCTGGCCACGTTCACGGCGTTCGTGGTCAAGGACCTGACCGGCTCGGTGGTCGTGCACGACCGGTACCGGAACTACGACTCGGCCGAGTTGGGCACGCTGGTCCACCAACTGTGTTGCGCTCACCTGTTACGTGATCTTGACGGTGCGGCCGAGGTGTACCCCGACGCGGTCTGGCCGAAGCAGATCTCCGACGCGCTGCGCGCGCTGATCCACGAGACGAACACGGCCCGTGAGCAGAACCGGCCGGGCATCGACCCCACAGTGAAGGCCGAGTTGCTGTACCGGCTGCACCACGGCGTGCTGGTCGGACTGTCCGACACCAGCACCATCGGCAACCGGCCGGGTGAGCGTAAAGCCCGCCTGCTGTTGGAAGTCTTCCGGGACCGACGTGCCGACGTGCTGCGCTTCGTTGACGACCTGTTGGTGCCGCCGACGTCGAACCAGGCCGAACGGGACCTGCGACCGGCGAAGATCCAGCAGAAGATCTCCGGGCGGCTCACCAGCGAGCAACGCACCAAGGATCGGTACAAGATCCTCGGCTACGTCTCCAGCGCGGCGAAGAACGGCCTCGACAAAATGGCCGTCCTGCGCGACGCCATCCTCGGACGACCCTGGATGCCGAACCTACCCGCACCCACCTGACCCCCACCCCACCCAGGTCAACATCAGCCGGCGGCCACCAACCAACCGGCCATCACGCTATGCCACCACGCGGAATCCCAGCGCGCACCACCTGAATGTTTGCGATGGTTGCCGTTCTTGGTCAGATTTTTGAGGCGTACGATGACTTCTTGGCGCTTTATGGCGAGAACGGGAAGATGGCACTATGGAATATCTACCATCGGGTAAAAGTGGTTCACCTGCCGATGGCGTAGTCTGCGAGTTTCGGTGTCGCAGTCTCTTGCGTCGTCAGACAGTGCGACGGTCCTCATTGCCCTTCGGAAGCATGACCGGATTTGCTGGGTTGGCCGGTGCCGCGGGCCTGTCGAGATTTCGCGAATGAACTCGTTGCCTGCTGATCTTCTTGGCATTCTGAGATGTGCCGGTTGGGGACCGGGTAGGAATGTGGATATTGGCGATTTGGTTGAGCTATTGCGTTCGTGTGGGTTTGTTATGTCGGCACCGGCCTTAGACTTCTTGAGAGAGTTTGGGTTTCTAGGGTTGGAGCATGAGCCGAGTATCATCCTTCACGGCAAGAAGTCGTCGTGTTGGACCACCTTTGATCCGACTGTTGTTGCGACGCATCGCGATGCGCGCATCGCTGATAGATGCTCCTCTGTTGTTGGGAAAAGTCTGTGTCCGGTAGGTGTGGACGGATTTCATTTCACAATCTATATGACCAACGAGGGCTCCTTGCTTGCTGGTCGCGACGCGTCGGTATATCGCTATGCTGAATCGATTCAAGGATTGCTGAGGGCTATGTTTGATGGGTCTCGCCCCACGAAGACTGCCGATTGGGTGATTGACTAGAATCTGGTTGCGGCCGCTACGGGCTGGGGTCAGATCGACCGCTAATCGTCTTCTCGGGCCGCAATTCGCGCTGGATCTCGCTGGGCTCGGTCCCAATCGGTGACGCCAGCATCGCTGAGTAAGTAAGGACGGCAGATTGTTGCCAGCAGCGAAGGTGGAGACGCTGGCAGGTGCGAGCCAGCCGATGGCGTGGCTGTTCGCCGTACCTGGCGGAGGTGCCTGCGGGGTAGACGGTCGCGGGTTGCGGTCAGAGCTGGCGGAACTCGCCCTTTTCCGCGCCGTCGAGGAAACAGTCCCACTCCTCGGGGGTGAAGATGAGGACAGGACCGTCGGGACTCTTGGAGTCGCGGAGCGCGTACGCCTGACCCAGGTTGGCGACCTCGACGCAGCCACCGTTCGCGGATGACTTCCTGCTCTTGTGTCAGACGGCAGTGCTGAGGTCGAGGTCGGGGGTCACGTGCTGCTCCTCGTCGGTCAACCCGTGGCGCAGGTCAGGGCGGTGATCAGCTTGGCGCTCTCGGGCGGGCTGAGCGCGGCGGCTGTGATGTGGTTGTACGCCAGGTTACACCGACGCAGGTCCGCGTCACGTTCGAGATAGAGGCCGCCGGCCTGGCCTTCCACGTAGACGACGGGGGAGTGGCTGTCCTCCTCGAAGTCGAAGATCGTGAACGCGCCGAGCTCACCCGGGGCACCCCCGTGAACGATCGAGGCTAGGAAGGCAGGGTTATCCGACTTCGGTTTTTAGTCGGCGGCCGGGTTCGTACGGTTGGGCGGGGCGTTGGAAGCAGGCTCCGCTGACGCGCGTGGCGATGGTGCGGATGTGTCGGAATCCTTGGTCGCGGTAGTAGGCGTGTAACCGTTGGTTTGTCGTCCATGCGTCGAGGCGTAGCCAGGTGAGGCCGGCATCGTAGGCTCTGCCGGCTGCCCAGTCGAGGAGCTCGGTGCCAATGCCGTCGCCGGAGCGAGCAAGCGGGAGCATCATTTTCGCGGCGTAGAGCGCGTCGGCCGGGTCATCTTCCGGGTACCAGAGAGCCTCGGGGTCGCGGTCCGGTTTCCAGAGCCCGTCGACGTCGACGTAGGCGGTGAGGGTGATGGTGGCGGCCGGGGTTTCACCGTCGAAGACCATCCAGGTCTGCCCGGCGGAGACGGTCGCGGCGACGGCAGACCGGGGTAGTGGGATCGACCACTGGTCTTCTCCCCGAGCTGCGAGCCATGCCTCTCGTTCGCGTCGCCAGCTCATGATGACGTCGACGTCGCTGAGCTGTGCGGGACGGATGATCATTGCGGGTCCTCGCTGGCACGGACTTTGGCGATGACGTCGGGGTCGCCGAGGGTGTACAGGAGCCGGTTGCGGTCGGCGGCGAAGGTGGAGACGCTGACGCGTACGGGCCGGTCCGGGGTGTAGCCGGTTCGGAGCCAGCGGAGGACGGGTGTGCCGGCGGCCAGGGCGAGAGTCGTCACCTCGTCGGGTGCTGGCATCGCTGCGATGATCTCGTCGTCGTAGGCGATCTGTGGGTGTCCGCGTTCGGCGAGGAGTCTGGTGGTGCCTTGCGGGATGTCACGTGGCGACAGCAGCTCGGGTACCTGGTCGCAGAGGTCCATCGGGTAGTAGGTGTCCTGGATCGAGGACGGCTGGCCGTTGACCGCGCGTACGCAGCGGCGGACGGCTGCTGGTGAGTCGGCGGGCACGCCGAGGCGTTCTGCCAGTCCGTCCGGCACTTCCGCGATGCGTAGCTCGAACGTCTGGGTAGGTTCGTGGCCTTGGTCGCGGACCTCGCTGAACCACGCGTCGGACTCGCTGACCGGTCCGGGCATCTCTGCGCGGCTGGCATGGAAGGCGAGCGTGACTCGGTCGCGGACGATGATGCCGCCGGTGCGGCCGGGCATCGACTCGACCAGGCCTTCGTTGATGAGGACCGCGGTGGCGAGTCGCACGGTGTTGCGGGAGACCCGGTGCAGATCCTGCAGCTTGCTCTCGGTCGGCAGGTGGTCGCCTGGCTTGAGCACGCCGTTGATGATCTGTTCGCGTAGCTCGTCTGCGATCTTGCGGTACAGCGGTGGCACGGCCACGGTCTCCTCGATTGGTTCCAACGTTTCTCATTTGCAGTCTTGACTGTCGTTGGCTGCACTGCAAAGGTTGGTACCAATCCAACCTTACACAAGGTGCTCACGTCATGATCAGGTGGTAGTGATGAGCCATGCCCGCGACATGCTCAGGGAGATGGAGCGCGTACACCGTGCCCTTGCCCAGACCCGGCTCCACCTTGCCGGCCTCGACCAGGCCGACGGTGCACGCGACCTAGCGGACCGGGTCCTGCACTCGCCGCTACGGACGTTGGTCGAGCAGGCCGAGGGTGCAGCCGTCCGAGTCACCGCCTACCTGCGCGAATCCACGCGCATCTAGGTCCCTCCATTGTGAAGGCCACCGAGTCCGCCCACCTTGTCCTTCACCAACGGCAGGAGAACCGATGTCTGAGATCAGCGAGGGCGACTCTCTGCCGGCGGCGAAAACTAGCCAGCGTCACGCCGGAGAACAGTGGCCGCTACGTGGGGTCCTGATGTGCGCGGCGTGTGGGCGGCGGATGCAACCGTTGCGGACCACTGACGGTGGTCGGGCGTACCGGGGGCCGTGTGGTTGCCGGCTGGGCCCGGTCGACGCTGGCCGGATCGAGCGGCTCGTCGGCCTGTCCATCGCCCGCCGCCGCCCGTCGTCGCTGCCGAGGTGGGCGTGGCGGCGGGCGGCATTCCACGCCCCTTGTTCTGAGCACTTTGCCGAGGAGCCTGCCTAATGTCCACGTACCCGCTGGCCGACGACCTGTTCCGGATGGCCCACCACCGGTTGCACGGCCGACCGTTGCTGCACCCCCGCGCGCTCAGCCACGGCCTGGCCGCCGCGCTGCTGGCCGAACTGCTCTACCCGCAGCGGATCGCCGTGCGCCGCGGCCTGGTCGTCGTCGGCGCGACCGTCGCCCCGCCCGACGACCTGGTGCACGGCATCCTCGCCCAGATCAGCGCGGCGCCGACCCCGCAACCGGTGAAGACCTGGGTCGGTCTGCTCAGCGAGACCGCGGTCCGGCAGGTCGCCACCCGACTGGCCCGCGCCGGCCACGTACGCCGGGAAGTGACCCGCCGCCGCCTCGTCGGTCGCGGCGAACGGTGGGTGCCCACCGACATGAACACCGCCGGCTGGCCCGCCGTCCGGCTGGCCACCGCGCTGCGCGCCCGCCGCCGCCTCCCCGTCACCGATCAGGGTCTGGCGGCATTGACCTGGGCCTGCGGCCTCGACCGGCACATCCTCAACGGTGCGCCGCCGCACGCCTACGACGACCTGCGCACCCTCGTCGACCACGGCTGGCCGCCGATCGTCGACCTGGCCCGGCAGACCCGCGCGGCACTCGGCCGCACCGTCGCCGCCCACCGTGGCTGACCGGCGGCGGCTGATGATGGTCGACTACCCCGACCCGGCCGGATACCCACTGGCCGCACTGATCCACTGTGCGGACTGCCGGACCCCGATGACCCCGGCCGTCCGTGCCGCCACCCGCGTCTACCGGTGCACCGGTGCGTGCCGCAACGAGATCGACGCCCTGCACGCCGAAACCCTGATGTGGGACCGGGCCGCCGCCCGGCAACCACAGCTGGCCCGGCCGCACCTGCCGGCCGACCGGCGGCGCGAGGTCTTCGCATCCCTGCTGACCGAGGTGTACGCCCGAGGCCCGTCGAGCTGGCTGTCCCTGCGTGCCTCCTGGATCGACCGTCGGCGACGGGCTGCCGGCCCGACGCCGCCCCCGGCCCGGTGACCTGAGCCGTCGCCGCCGAGACGAAGTCATGTCTTGCCCGCCCTGGAGAGAAGGAACAGGTTATGGATGTCTGCGCGTTGACCAGCGCTGCGGTGCTCGGCTACCTGGCAGGGCTGTTCTCGTTCCGGGTCAAGAGCCGCTGGTGCCCCAAGTGCGGGGAACTGACCACCACCCCGCCACCGCCGAGCGTCTGAGCCCTGCGGTCAAGCTGGTCGGGTGGCACAACGACAGGGCAGGGAGAGGCGGTGGGCGAGCCGGCGGATACGGATTGCCATGCCGCGTAGTCTGCCGACGTGCCTGAGCTGATCACACCCACCATCGAGCTGTACGCGTCGTGGCTCGACGCCCGCGACGAGTGGGGACGCGGCACCCATCAGGACGGCAGCGGGCTGCGGTCGTCCGACGACGTCGACACCGCCGCCGGGTTCGCCGCCTGGGTCGACCGGCTGCGCCGCCAGGGTGACGAGTCGCTGCCCGCCGACGAGGGGTGGGTGCACACCACCCACCGGTGGATCGTCGAGCAGGACGCCTACCTCGGGGCGATCTCGCTGCGGCACCGGCTCAACGACTTCCTGCACCGCGCCGGCGGGCACATCGGCTACGGCGTACGGCCGTCGGCGCGTGGCCGTGGCATCGCGACCTGGGCCCTCGGCGCGATGCTGCCGCTGGCCGCCGCCCGTAGCCTGGACCGGCCGTTTCCGCCGGCCACGCGCGGGACGGGGAAGCGGTGACGGCGGCGACACCGCGTACCGAGCGGGAGGCCGTCGAGATCCAGCGCGAGCTGGCCCGCCGGGTACGGGTCGACCAGCCGATGGTCGATCCGCCGAGGTTCGTCGCCGGCGTCGACGTCGCGTACGAATCGGACTCGTCGTCGGCGGGCCGACTCGCCGGTGCCGTCGTCGTGCTCGACCTGGCGGACAACCTGCCCGTCGTGGCCAGCGCGACCGCGACCGGCGTCTGCGACTTCCCGTACGTTCCCGGCCTGCTCGCGTTCCGCGAAGTTCCGGTCCTGCTCACCGTCCTCGAGCGGCTCACCGTCCGCCCGGACCTGCTGGTCTGCGACGGGTACGGCGTAGCGCATCCGCGCCGCTGCGGCCTGGCCAGCCACCTGAGCGTGGTCACCGGCATCCCGGCGTTCGGCGTGGCCAAGACGGCGTTCGTCAGCACCCACGGCGAGGTGCCACCCGAGCGCGGCGGCTGGGCCGACCTGGTCGACAACGGTGAGGTGGTCGGCCGGGTGCTGCGCACCCGCACCGGCGTCAGACCGGTGTACGTGTCGGCCGGGCATCTCATCGACATCGCCCAGGCGACCGAGATCACCCTGCGCCTGACGCCGCACTACCGGCTGCCGGAGACGACCCGCCTGGCCGACCGCGCGTGCCGGGAAGTTTCCCGGCACGGCTGATATCGGACGGCCTTTCATGTTAGTCAACCTGCTTCGTCGAAGAAAGGCATGTCGTTCTTGGAATCGAGTCCACTCGTCAGTCTGTGGGCATTAAGGTTCTTTCGGTAAGGGGACGACCTGATTGTCCCCGTGTCGGGGTCGTCGTGGCCAGCGGGAGACCCCGGCCTTTATCAATGAGGCGGTCCGGCCTTGAGGAGATCCGTGTTGAGTGCGCATGCGGCGATGTGTCGCGGTCTGCCGAGCCTTGCCGACCGGTACGTGCCGGACAGCAATTCGTTCGGGCTGATCCGCCTGGCCCTGGCCCTTGGTGTCCTCGTGGCGCATGCCTGGCCGCTGGGCTACGGCGCGGCGAGCCTTGGCTACGGAATATCGGCTGGGCAGAGCGAGCTCGGTTCGCTGTCGGTCCAGGGATTCTTCGTGGTTTCCGGATTCTTGATCACGGGAAGTGCGCTCAAGCACTCGGTCTTGCGGTATTCCTGGCATCGGGTGCTTCGGATTTTTCCCGGATTCTGGGTGTGTCTACTGGTCACCGCATTTGTGGTGGCGCCGCTGGTTGCTCTGTACGAGAATGGTACGATGCGAGGGTTCTGGAGTCATCCTCAAGGTCCATTTTCCTACCTGGCGGTCAACTGGTTCACCGCTATGGAGCAGTACCCGATATCGGGACTGTTGTCGTCTACTCCGTTCGGTCAGATGATGGGTGGGCCGAGCGCGTTCGATGGATCACTGTGGAGCTTGCGGTACGAACTTGTGTGCTATGGCCTGGTCGCTGTCCTCAGTGTGACTTCGGTCCTGCGCCTGGCCCCGCGGGCATTGCTGGCAATCCTGATATTCGGCTATGCACTGATTATTCGTGACATTTCAATTGCTTCGACATGGGCATTCCGGCCAGCTCCCGTCGGGGCGGTCGGCCCGTTTCCGCTGATCGGCTCGTTCGCCTCTGACTGGCTACTGTATCTGACTTTCCTCTTTGTGCTGGGCGCCGTCGTCCGCTGCTATATGCATCGCATACCGATGGACGGCCGGCTGGCTGTGTTGGCGGCCGTCCTGCTCGCGATCAGCCTACTGTGGGGCGGATTCGTCGTTGTCGGACTGCCAGCCTACGCGTACCTGCTCATATATCTGGGTGTTGCGCTTCCGCGACGGCTCGGACGGGTCGGTCGTGGGCGGGACTACTCGTACGGAATTTACATCTATGCTTTCCCGGTGCAGCAAGTTCTGGCACTGGTCGGCGTGGCCGAGTACGGCATGTCATCGTACATCCTGTTGTCGGTAATCGGTACGATGCTGTTCGCTGTACCGTCGTGGCATCTTGTCGAGAAGCCCGCGATGAGATTGCGGGCCCTCGACGTCGCCCGCCTGCCCCGGCCCGCTCGCCCTGCCCCGGTCAGGCCGGCGGCCGCAGGAGGTCCGGCGGGCGTACGGTCGTCCGTACTGCCACAAAGCCCCTACCAGGGCGGTCGTAATGCCTATTCGGCTGCGACGAACGGCACCGCGGCAGGTGACGGAGACGGTGGCCAGGTGCCAGCTCCGCGCGGCTGACGGACCGGTGCGGGGAAGGCTGCGCACGTGCGCCAGGTCGCCGCAAGTCCATGTGCATGGCTGAAACCGGGCGCCGCCGCCACACGTCTGGGGGTATGTCGGTCGAATCGAGAACATCGACCGGACCCGGCGGCGGTGGGCGGGTAGCCGTCGCTGCCGGGTCACCGACAGGCGGATGAGGGTGAGAACCGTGGTGACGAGCCGATGGATCACAGGTCTGGGAATCGCCGTGCTGGCCGGCGCGGTGGCGGCGTGCGGCACGAACGCACCGGCCGGTGACGCGACGCCGACGTCCGACCCGGACCCGACGACGGTGACCGGGACCCCGACCGCCAGCCTGGCACCGCCGCCGGAGCCGACGGCACCCACGGGCGGCCTGCCGCAGGTGCTGTCCGGCACCCGGCAGGTCAGCATCGTGCGGGCCGAGGCGTTCGAGTCCGGGCTGTCGATCACCGACGACGGACGGTTGGCCGAGGTCGACGGCGACGAGGGCCGCCAGTTGTTCGTCGTGGTCCCGTTGCAGGGGCGGCTGTTCCTGATCGAGTCGTACCAGGCGACCGGCGGCGGTCCCGGTGCCGGTGACCCGGTCTGCTGGCGGGTGCGCAACCCGGGAGACGGGGGATCGCTGTCGGTCGAGGGTGCGGCCTGCGACGCCGGGGACCCCCGGCAGCGGTTCGCGATCGTCGCGGCCGACACCGGCGCCGACGACACCTTCATGATCAGCAA
Source organism: Solwaraspora sp. WMMA2080 (assembly GCF_027497395.1). GTDB lineage: Bacteria > Actinomycetota > Actinomycetes > Mycobacteriales > Micromonosporaceae > Micromonospora_E. The sequence continues at coordinate 150,767 of NZ_CP114910.1, forward strand.
CAGGTCGGCGTACCTGCGCACGTCGGCCCGCTCCGGGCTGATCCTGGAGGAGCAGGGCGACGGTTCGCCGACCCCGGACGGGTTCCGGTTCACCGACAACGGGCCGGCGCCGACCCGGTGACCGGTGCAGGAACGACCAGGTGACGGGTGGAGCACGACGGATGCGTGACGCCGACGAGTTCGACGCCTTCTACGCCGCGTCGGCCCAACGGGTGCTCGGACACCTGTCCGTGGTGCTCGGCAACCGGGCCGACGCCGAGGACGCGGTCGCGGAGGCGTACGCCCGCGCGTGGGACCGGTGGCGGTCCGTGCGCGACTGTGACAGCCCCGAAGCCTGGGTACGCACGGTCGCGTACCGGATCGCGGTGAGCTCCTGGCGTAAGGCGGTGAACCGACTGCGCGCCCACCGCCGCGACGCCAACGGCCACCAGGCCGACGAGGTGTCGGCCGACCACGTCGCGATCGTCGCCGCGTTGCGCCGGCTCGGTGTCGACCAGCGCCGGGCCGTCGTGCTGCACCACCTGGTCGGCCTGAGCGTCGCCGAGATCGCCGCGGAGACCGGCACCAGCCCGAACACGATCAAGACCTGGCTGGCCCGGGGCCGCAAGGCGCTGGCCGTACACCTGACCACCAGCGGCGACGAAGGGCGGAGCCGTGCCGTCTGACGACCGATTCGACGAGACGCTGCGCGACGTGGCCCGGCGGGCCGGGCAGACCGGCCGGCTCGCCCCGGCGGCGGACATCCGGCGGCGCGGCGAGACGCTGCGCCGACGCCGACGTGCCACCACCGCCGCGCTGGCGGTGACGCTGGTCGGAGCCGTCGGCGCGGGCGTCGCTGCGATCCAGTTGGTGACCGCCGCACCGCAGCTGCCGGTCGGGCCCGCCGGCCCGACAATGAGCGTGCCGTCCGGATCGCCGTCCGGATCGCCGTCCGGTGCGCCGTCCGGTGCGTCGACTGGATCGCCGACCGGGGCGCCGACCGGGGCGCCGGCCTCCGTCGGGGACGATCCGCTGCTGTCCGGGGACCGCCAGGTCGCGATCGTGCGTACCGACGCGTTCGAGTCGGCGGTGTCGCTGCTCGACGACGGCCCGCTGGGCGAGGTCGACGGGACCGAGGGCCGGCGGCTGTTCGTCATTGAACCGGCCGGGGCGGACACCTTCCGGATCCGCGCCGCCGAACCGAACCCGGACGGCTCCGACGCGTGCTGGCAGGTCAGGTCGTCGGGCTCGGACCCGTTGACCGTCGTCGCGGCGGACTGCGTGGCGTCCGAGCCGCGGCAGCACTTCTCGATCAGCGCAGTGGAACGGGACGGTGGGGAACCGTCGTACGCGATCAGCAGCGCCTCGGCGTACCTGCAGCACTCCGCCACCCGGGGTCTGATCCTCGAAGAGCTGGGCGACGCGACGCTCACGACATACTTCCGGTTCGTCGACAATGGTCCTTCGCCGGGCTGACCTGCCCGGCCCGGCGGTTTGACGGTACGGCTGACTGTCGTTCTTGTACGTACTGCTCTCGCCGTTGGGCTTCGTCGTCGAATACCGTCGAGGTGCCGATCGATCAGTCGGCATCCGATGGTCTGACGACAAGATCTGCGGGTCAGGTGGTCACGGTGAACACAAACTCCGCCGGTGCGTTGGCGAAGTCCTTCCAGTTCGTCCACAAGAACCTCGACGGCTTCAAAATCAAGGAAAAAGTTGACTCGATGGGGATCAACGGCTACATCAACTACTGTGCCGGTCTGGCCGCCGGCACCGGGGCCGCTGCCGGGCTCGGCGGCGGCGTGACGCTGGCCCTGGGCATCCCCGCCGACCTCGCCAACACCATCGCCCAGCAGTTCCGGGTCACCCTCGCGGTGATCTACCACCGGACCGGGCGGTACGCGGTCAGCTTCCCCGAGTTCATGAAGATCGTCGGACTCTCGATCGGGGTGGAACTGGGCATCAAGGGCGTCGAGTTCCTCGCCCTGCGGGTCGCGCAGGAACTGCTCAAACGGCTCACGGCGCGCACTCTGGGCAAGGCGGTGCCGATCGTCGGAGCGGTGGTCGGCGGAGGGCTGAACTTCGCATTCATCAAGGCTGTCGGCTCGACGCTGCTCGCGTTCGAGGACCAGATCTTCAACGATGTTGCCGAGCGACCGGCGATCGGCGGTTGATCTCCGGTTGATTGGCGGGACGGCGGAATGTCGGCCGCCCCGCTGCGGTTGTTACCCGGTGCGTCCCGTGGCGTACGCGTCGTTGTGATTTCCGCACGCGGGGCGTTGGGCGCGGTCGGGAATGGGCGTGGTATCAGCCCTGACCGCCGCGCTGGGCACCGACTGACCGATTGTCCCGTTCGCGGGGTCCGGGCCGTTGCCAGACGATCAGTGCCCGGATCTTCCGCACCCTCCCGGAACGGAGATCCGCAGATGACCACCGTTCTTCACCGATCCGCAATGTCCGTCGCCGGTCTGCTGGTAGTCGGCGGTGTGGTGGCCGGTCCGGCTGCCGCAGCCCAGGCTGCCCCGGCCTCGGACACCACGAGCTTGACCACCACTGCCGCCAGTTCCGACCAGGGCGGGTGGTCCAGCGAGGGCCGGCTGCTGGACATCCGCTACGAGCGGCAGCCGAACTTCTACTACTGCGGTCCGGCCGCGACCCGGATCGCGCTGACCGCGCAGGGCCGCGAACTGTCGCAGGATGAGGTGGCCAGCAGGCTGGGCACCACGGTCGCCGGCACCGACTCGGCCGCGGACACCACCCGGGTGCTCAACGAGCTCACCGGCGACGACAAGTACCGGACCACCGCGATCGAGGCGTCCAAGGCGAGCCAGGCGCAGATCGACCAGTTGCGCGACGACGTGCGGGCGACCGTGGACGACGGCCGAGCCGTGGTGGCCAACATCATCGGTACGGTGAGCGACGTCGACGGCCGGACCCACTCGTACCCGGGCGGGCACTACGTGACCGTGGTCGGCTACGGCGAGGGCGGCGACGCTGTCAAGATCGCCGACCCGGCCTTCCTGGGCGCCGAACACTACTGGGTGAGCACCGAGACCCTGGCGCACTGGATCGCCACGCGCGGCTACTCGCACTGACGTCCTGACCTCGCCCTGACCATGTTGGCCGGGTCTGCCGCGTACGCGGCAGACCCGGCCAACGGTCGTCACCGGCTGGCCTTGATCCGCTGCGGTTCATCGACCCGACACGCCGGGCGGCAGTCCGATGAGCCGAAGTGGATCACTGCTGCGGGGGCGGGCTGAGTCTGCGCCGGACGTGGCCCATGCCCATCGCGGTCCGGTCACCGAAGCCGGCGTAGCTGGCGAACGCCGCCAGGGCGTCCACCGCCCGCCGCGCGTCGCCGGGCACCCCCGACGCCTCCGCCAACTGGAAGGTCACCGAGCCGACCGTGCCCCGGCGGAACCGGTGCTGCGGGTTACGCTGCCCCGGCTCCACCAGGTGCGTGACCATCCGCAGTTGGGCGTCGACCGCCTCCAGATGGTCGACGACCGCCGGCTCCGCCGACGTCGGCAACGCCACCTCCCCGGCGAACGCGTCCCAGCGCCGGGTCAGGTTGGTAAACACCCGCTCCGCGTCCGGCCAGGGGCGCTGGCGGCGGGCACCGTCCCCGCGTCCGGTGGCGAACCCGACCGGGGTCAGCAGGTCGTACGCCCAGGTGGTGGCGGCCGGGTCGGCGCCGGTGGCCAGCTCGGCGTACGACACCGCGTGCACGGCGACGTCGACGGTGCGGTACCGGGTCTGTGCGATCTGATGCCCGGCGGCGTGGTGCAGCGCGGCGAGCACCGGGGCGGCGTACGCGTCGATCAGCAGGCCGGCCACTATCCGGGCCGGCTGCCCCGGTGTCGACGGTGGCCGGCCCTGCTCGTCGAGGACCGGGCTGAGGGTGAACGGCTTGTACCGGGGGCTGTCGTGCATGATCGCGGACAGCTCCGGGTCGACGGCGCGGACCGCTTTGAGGAACGCGGCGTAGACGGCCGGGCCGGTGTGCGGCGGCGGGACCGCCGTGGCGGCGGTCGGCACCAGGGAGACGACGATCTGGGTGGGCATCGGGCCGGCGTACCCTCTCGGTCTGGTGTGGTCGGTGAGTGCCCCCACTCAAGCAGACCGGCGCCAACGGGCCGGGGGATCCGCTGCCCGACCCGGTCGGGGTCGGGCAGCGGATCGGGTCCGGATTCGGTCCGAACTCGGGTTCGCTCAGGACGCGGTGCAGCTCAGATCGGTCGGCGTGGTGCCGGGACCGGAGCCGACGAAGCCGACCGTGGTGGCGGCGTCCGGCGCGAGGGGCCCGTTGTACGGCTCGTTGCGTACCGTGTTCACCCCGCCGGACGTGGTCAACCGGCCGTTCCACAGCGACCCGATCGACGTACCGCTCGGGCTGGTCCAGGTGAGCGTCCAGCCGGAGATCGCCGAGGTGCCGGTGTTACGCACCTCGATGCCGCCCTGGAAGCCGCCCTGCCAGCTGCTGGTCACCGTGTACGTCGCGATGCAGCCCTCGTCGCCGGGGCCACCGTCGTCGGCTGCGGTGGTGACCGTCCGCGTCGGTGAGGCCGGCGAGACGTTGCCGGCGGCGTCGCGGGCCCGCACCGTGAACGTGTAGCTGGTCTCGGCGGCCAGGCCGGACACGGTGTACGTGGTGCCGGAGACCGTGGCGACCGGGCTGGCCGGGCCGCCGCCGGTCGACTGCAGCACCTGGTACGAGGTGACGCCGACGTTGTCGGTCGCCGCCGCCCAGATCAACGTCACCGAGTCGGCGGTGACGTCGCTGGCGGTCGGTTGGCCGGGCGCGGTCGGCGCGGTCACGTCGTCGTCCCCGCCGCCGTCGCTGTAGCGCTGCGCGAGGCTGATCCCGGTGGTGGAGCCGGCCCCGCCGAGCGGCACCTGGTGGTCGAGGCTGACGAACTTGCCGTCGTGCTGCCACAGCGCCGGCTTGAGTACCTGGTTGTACTTGACCTCGTCCCAGCTGGTCCAGTCGTCGAGCAGCAGGCCGCCGGTGTCACCGGAGTTGGGGTTCAGCGACCAGAAGGTGTGGTGGATGCCGTAGTCGATCATCAGGTCGCGCAGGGCGTGCAGCCATTTGTCCTGCCGGGCGTCCTGGCCGTACCGGCCGCCCCATTCGCCGATCAGCAGCGGCGCGGTGTCGTCCTCGTGGATGTAGAGCCAGTTGGGCCGCCACACGTCCTCGGTCAGCGACGCCTTGTCGAACTCGCCCTGGAACCACGGCTGCTCGTAGACCAGCGGGCCGTAGTCGTGCGGGGAGTAGACCAGCTGGTCCTGGTTGGTGCCCAGGTCGACCGGGTGCTCGGCGACGCCCCGCAGGTTGCCGCCCCACCAGTTGTAGAAGTAGTTCGGGCTGAGGTCCGGGTTGGTGTTGGGGGAGTCCCAGTCGGCGTGCGGGCGCGGGTAGACCTCGATGCCTTCGCAGAGGATCAGCAGGTCGGGGTTGATCGCCAGGATCCGCCGACCGGCGGTTTCGCAGGCGTGCTTGAAGTTGTCCTGGTCGGTCGAGGAGTCCCACTTGGCCCGCTGCGGGTCGTTCGGGGTGCCGTGCGGCTCGTTCTCGATGTCCATCGCGACGATCGTGTCGTTGTCGCGGTAGCGCTCGGCCACCCACTCCCAGCCCTGGTAGAAGTCCTCCGGCGTGATCGAGCCCTTGAACCACATCGGGTAGAGGTGGCCGGAGTTGTCCGCTTCGGCGCTGTGCACGTCCAGCATGACCTTCAGCCCGTACTGTTCGCACAGGTCGAGCCAGTAGTCGAAGATCTGCAGGTTGTTCAGCCCGTCGAGCTCCGGGTTGACGTACGCGTTGATGTTGGGCCGGGCCAGCGGCTGGCCGGCCTTCCACTCCAGCAGCAGCTGGGTCGAGATCGGCACCCGGACGATGTTGATGCCGCGCTGTGCCATCGCGCGGGTGACCGCCTCGATGTTGGCCGACCACAGGCCGTGGAAGACCCGCTCGGTGGCGTTGTAGCCGAACCAGTTGGCCCCGGTGAGCCACACCTGGTTGCCGGCCTCGTCGACGATCGTGTTTCCATCGGTGTGCAGCCAGTCGTTCGCCGGTACGGCCTGAGCGGCCGCGGCCGCGGCTGATGTGGTGGCTGACGTGTCGGTGCGGGCAGCCGGTGGGGCGGCGGCTGCCGTGGCGGGGGTGGTCGGGACGGCGGCGACCGCTCCGAGCAGCAGGCCGGCCGCCATTGTGGCGGCCCACCGTGTCCGTATCGACGGCATGTAGCGGTTCTCCTGTCGTGGGTTGGGCGATCGTGGGAGCGCTTCCATCGACAGAGATTACGACGTACCAAGGTCGTAATGGAAGGACGTGGTCCCGGCGGGCGTACCGCTGGGCCCGTCCGGGCTGTTGCAGATCCATTGACTTCCATTTTGTGGCTCCCGTAGGGTTGCAACGACGGCCTTCGATAGCGACGCGGTGACCTGGAGCCGGCATCGTGTGTCGCCCCGGGCGAAGGCGAGCAGGGCCGCCCTGGCGAGCCCGCCCGTACGGCGACCTGGTCGGCGCGTACTTCGCCAGCCACCCGGCGAACCAGAACGCCACCGTACGGATCGAGGACAGCTCGCACCCGTCGACCGCCGGGCTGCCGACCGCGTGGAACCGCTACGACGAGCGGTACAACTACCGGACCAACCCACGCTCGGACAACCACATCCTGGCCACCGTGGACGAGAGCACGTACACCGGCGGCACGATGGGCAGCGACCACCCGATCGCGTGGTGCCGGGGCTACGACGGTGGCCGCTCCTGGTACACCGGCATGGGCCACACCAACGAGAGCTTCAGCGACGCGAACTTCCGCCGCCACGTGCTGGGCGGCATCCAGTACGCCGCGCAGGTCACCGGCAACTGCTCGACCAGCCAGACACCACCCGGCTACAGCCAGGTCACCCTGGCCAAGGGGGTGGCCGAGGTCGGCGAGCCGATGGGCATGACCGTGCTGCCGAACCGGGGCGTGCTGCACACCTCCCGCGAAGGCACCATCCGCTACACCGACGCGGCCGGCAACACCAAGGTGGCGCTGACCATCCCGGTGTACACCCACGACGAGGAAGGTCTGCAGAGCATCAAGGTGGACCCGAACTTCGCCATCAACCGATGGGTCTACGTGTACTACTCGCCGCCGCTGTCCACCCCGGGCGGCGACGCGCCGTCGACCGGCTCGGCGTCGCAGGGCGTCGGAGGTGACGGTCCTGCAGGTCCCGACCAGCCGCGGCATGTGCTGCCACGTCGGCGGTGACATCGACTTCGACGCGGACGGCAACCTCTACCTGTCGACCGGAGACGACACCAACCCGTTCGACTCCAGCGGCTACACGCCGATCGACGAACGGTCCAACCGCAACCCGGCGTACGACGCGCAGCGTACCGCCGGCAACAGCAACGACCTGCGGGGCAAGGTGCTGCGGATCCGGCCGAGTGCAAACGGTGGGTACACCATCCCGGCCGGCAACATGTTCCCGGCCGGCACGGCGAACACCAAGCCGGAGATCTACGCGATGGGCTTCCGTAACCCGTTCCGGATGTCCGTGGACAAGGCGACCGGCGTCGTCTACCTCGGCGAGTACGGGCCGGACGCCGGCACCGCCGACCCCAACCGCGGGCCGGCGAACCATGTCGCGTTCGAACGCATCGCCCAGCCCGGTTTCTACGGCTGGCCGTACTGCTCGAACTACAACACGCCGTACATCGACTTCACGTTCCCGTCCGGCCCCTCCGGTGCACCGTTCAACTGCTCCGGCGGCCCGGTGAACAACTCCCCGAACAACTCCGGCATCACCCGACTGCCCCCGTCGCAGCGGGCCTGGCTGCCGTACGGTGGCGAGCAGAACCCGCCGGAGCTGTGCTGCGGCGGCCTGTCACCGATGGACGCCGTGGTCTACAACTACGACGCCTCGCTCGCCTCCGACGTCAAGTTCCCGGCGTCGATGAACGGCAAGGTGTTCATCGGCGAGTTCGGCCGCCGGTGGATCAAGACGGTCACGGTCACCGGCTCCGGCGGGGTGGGCTCGATCGACCCGTTCCCGGACTACACCGGCACCCAGGTGATGGACCTGGAGTTCGGCCCGGACGGTGCCCTCTACGTGCTCGACTACGGCACCGGCTGGGGCAGCGGTGACGCCAGCTCGGCGGTGTACCGCATCGAGTACAGCTCCGGCGGCGGCCGATCGCCGATCGCCGCCGCGTCCGCCGACCCGACCGCCGGCAACGCGCCCCTGACCGTGCAGTTCAGTTCGGCCGGGACCAGCGACCCGGACGGGGACGCCATCACGTACGCGTGGGACTTCACCACGGACGGCAGCACCGACTCGACGCAGCCGAACCCGTCGCACACGTACACCAGCAACGGCGAGTTCACGGCGACGCTCACGGTGCGCGACAGCACCGGCCGCAGCGCCACCGCGAGCGTGGTGATCGGAGTGGGCCGGCCGACGGTCACCCTCGAACTACCGCGCAACGGCCGGCTGTTCGAGTTCGGTGACGCCATCCCGTTCGAGGTGATGGTCACCGACCCGGACGTGTCGACGATCGACTGCAGCCGGGTGAAGGTCAACTATCTGCTCGGGCACGACAGCCACGCCCATGGCATCTCCAGCGCGACCGGCTGCTCGGGCACCCTGCAGACCACCGAGGACGGCGAACACGACCCGAATGCGAACATCTTCGGAGTCATGATCGCCGAGTACACCCCGGTGGGCGCGACCATCCCGGTGACCTCGACGCAGACGGTGCTGCAGCCCCGGACCCGCCAGGCCGAGCACTACGGCGACCAGCAGGGCACCACCCTGGTGGAGAAGGCCTCCGCCCACGGCGGCAGCGCGGTCGGCTACATCGAGAACGGCGACTGGATCTCGTTCACCCCGTACAACCTGGCCGGGGCCACGTCGTTCCCCGCCCGGGTCGCCTCGGCCGGCTCCGGCGGCACCATCTCGCTGCGGACCGGCTCGGCGTCGGGACCCGTCATCGGTACGGCCACCGTGAGCCCGACCGGTGACTGGGAGACCTGGACCGCCGTCACCGGCACGCTCACCCCACCCAGCGGTACGCAGCAACTGTTCCTCGTCTTCACTGGCGGCTCCAGCTACCTGTTCGACGTCGACGAGTTCACCTTCCGCGGTGGCGGCACGACCCCGCCGCCGCCCACCGGGCCGTCGTGCTCGGCGGCGTACTCGGTGATCGGGCAGTGGCAAGGTGGCTTCCAGGGTGAGGTACGGGTCACCGCCGGATCAACGTCGAGCGGCTGGACGGTCACCTGGACGTTCAACGGCGGGCAGACCGTCAGCCAGTCCTGGAGTGCCACGGTCACGTCGAGCGGTGCCAACGTGACCGCACGCAATGTCTCTTACAACGGGTCGCTCGGCGCCGGAGCCAGTACGACGTTCGGCTTCATCGGCTCGGGCAACAACGGAGCCAACGTGTCGTCGCTGAGCTGCACCGCCAGCTGATCGACAGGGCTGCGCGGCACCCACCGGCCGGTGGGTGCCGCGCAGCTTTCGTCTGTCGGCCGCAGCGTCACTTCCTCGGCTCAGGTGCCACAAGGTGCCAGTGCGGCATCATGGTGATGTCACGATGGCTTGTCGGTGGTGCCATCTTGTGCCATGATGGCACCATGGACCTGACGTCGTACGTGAGCAACCTCGGGCGGGAGTTCGCCACCCTCGCCGAAACCGGCGGAGACGAGGCGCGGGCACTGGTCGAGCGCCTGACCGGGTCGCTCGAGTCGGCGATCCGGATGACACTGCTGGACGCGTTGTCGGCCGCTGCCGACGAGATCACCCGCGACCTGGCACCCGGCTCGGTGGAGCTGCGGCTACGCGGCCGCGACCCGCACTTCGTCGTCACCACGCCACCCGCCGAACCGACCGGGACCACCGCCGGGGACGGCGCGGCGACGGCCGACGGCCCACCCGACAACGACCTGCTGATCACCGAGGACGGCCCGGTGACGCGGATCAACGTACGCCTACCCGAGCAGCTCAAGGCCGCGGTCGAGGAGGCCGCCGCCAAGGAGGGGCGCTCGGTCAACGCCTGGCTGGTCCGGGCGGCAGCCGCCGGTCTGCAGCGGCCCGACCGGGACCGGCGCCGCGACGAACGCGGCACCGGGAAACGCAGCACGCAGACCTTCACCGGCTGGGTGCGCTAGCCGCACCGCCCCCTTCCACTCACCGTCTACTCTCCACACCTCACGTCCCCGACCTGCGGGGACGACCCACCAACCCATGATGCGGGGACAACCATGCCTACTTTCGACACGCCCGAACCGATCTCCGTCGCCGTCGAACTCGTCAGCGGCAACGTACAGATCGCCGCGACCCAGCGCACCGACACCGTCGTCGAGGTCCGCCCGAGCGACGACGCCGACGACTCCGACGTGGCCGCCGCCGCCCGGGTACGCGTCGACTACGCCAACGGCACACTGCGGATCACCGCCCCGAAATCACCCGCCTTCGACTTCTCCCGCCGGACCCGGTCCGTCGAGGTGTCCATCCAACTGCCCAGCGGTTCCCAGGTCTCCGCCGAGACGCAACTGGGCGACGTCCGCTGCACCGGACGACTCGGGCAGTGCCGGGTCAGGACCGCCGCCGGAAACGCCTGGCTGGAACTGACCGGCCCGCTGCGGGTGGACACCTCGGCCGGCCATGTCACCGTCGACGGCGTCACCGGCGACGCCCGGATCACCACCGGCTCCGGAAAGATCCAGCTCGGCGAGATCGACGGCACCGCCGTGGTCAAGAACTCCAACGGCGAGACCACGATCGACGCGGTCACCGGCGACGTACGGGTGCGGGCGGCCAACGGCGACATCCGCGTCGAACGCGCCGGCGCCGGCGTCGACGCGAAGACGTCCAACGGCAGCATCCGCCTCGGCGAGGTGGCGCGCGGCTCGGTCGTGCTCGGCACCGCCATGGGCAACCTGGACGTCGGCATCGCCGAGGGCACCGCCGCCTGGCTGGAAGTGAAGACCGACTTCGGGAAGGTCCACAACCTGCTGGAGACCGCCACCCGACCCGACGACGCCGACGAGACCGTCGAGGTACGCGGCCGCGTCTCCTACGGCGACATCACCATCCGCCGCTCCTGAGCCACCTGCGCTCCTGAGCCACCTGCGCTCCTGAGCCGTCTGCGGTCCTCGGAAAGGACACCATGACCTCCACTCAGTCCTGGCCGGCGATCGCCGCCACCGGGCTCCGCAAGGCGTACGGCGATCACGTCGTACTCGACGGCATCGACCTGCACGTACCGGCGGGAACGGTCTTCTCGCTGCTCGGCGCGAACGGCGCCGGGAAGACCACCACGGTCAAGATCCTGTCCACGTTGATCAGCCCGGACGCCGGGGACGTCCGGGTCGCCGGGCACGACCTCGCCCGCGACCCCGACGCGGTACGCGCCACGATCGGCGTCACCGGCCAGTTCTCGGCGGTGGACAACCTGCTCACCGGCGCGGAGAACCTGCGGCTGATGGCCGACCTGCACCACCTCGGCCGGGCCGACCGGCGGCGGCGCGTCGCCGGACTGCTCGACCAGTTCGGCCTGACCGAGGCGGCCGGCAAACCGGTGTCGACCTACTCCGGCGGCATGCGGCGGCGGCTCGACCTGGCGATGACCCTGGTCGGCGACCCCCGGGTGATCTTCCTCGACGAGCCGACCACCGGGCTCGACCCGCGCAGCCGGCGCACCATGTGGCAGATCGTCCGGGACCTGGTCGCCGACGGCGTCACCATCTTCCTGACCACCCAGTACCTCGCCGAAGCCGACGAACTCGCCGACCGGATCGCGCTGCTCGACCACGGGCGGGTGGTGGCCGAGGGCACCGCCGAGGACCTCAAACGCCGCATCCCCGGGGGGCACGTCCGGCTGCGCTTCGCCGACCAGCGACGCCTCGACGCGGCCACCCGCGTCCTCGGCCAGACACCCGGAGCGCTCGGCCAGGCCACCCACTCACTCGGTCAGGTCACCCGCGACCCCGACCCGCTCGCCCTGCGGGTGCCCAGCGACGGCAGCCTGCAGGCGTTGAAGACCCTGATCGGCCGGCTCGACGACCACGCCGTCGAAGTCGACGAACTGTCCGTACACACCCCCGACCTCGACGACGTCTTCCTCGCCCTGACCGGCGAACCCACCGACAACGACAAGGTGACCACCCGATGAGCGCCCACGCCCTGACCGGCCCGGCCACCGCCGTCGCCGCTGGCCTGCGTACCCACCCGCTGCGCGACTCGGCGACGATGCTGCGCCGCAATCTCAGACGTATGCTGCGCTACCCGTCGATGACCGTGACGCTCGTCGGGATGCCCGTCGTCTTCCTGCTGCTGTTCATCTACGTGTTCGGCGGCACCCTCGGCGCCGGGATCGGTCAACTCGGCGCCACGCTGCCCGGCGGGGCGCTCCCCGGCGGCGGGGCCGGCGGGCGCGCCGCGTACGTCAACTACGTGGCACCGGCGATCATCCTGATGACCGTGACGACCACCGTCCAGGGGACGGCGATATCGATCGCCATGGACATGAGCGAAGGCATCGTCAACCGCTTCCGTACGATGCACATCGCCCGCGTCTCGGTGCTGACCGGACACGTCCTGGGCAGCATGATCCAGGCGGCGGTCAGCGTGGCGGTCGTCATCGGCGTCGCGCTGCTGGTCGGCTTCCGGCCCACCGCCGGGCCGGTCGGGTGGCTGGGTGCCGCCGGTTTCCTGCTGGTGGTGACCTTCGCGCTCGTCTGGCTGTCCGTGGCGCTCGGCCAGGTGAGCCGCAGCGTCGAGACCGCCAGCAACCTGCCGATGCCGCTGATCCTGCTGCCGTTGCTCGGCAGCGGGTTCGTCCCCACCGACTCGATGCCGGCCGGGCTGCGCTGGTTTGCCGAGTACCAGCCGTTCACCCCGATCATCGAAACCCTGCGCGGCCTGCTGATGGCCGAACCGGTCGGCAGAAACGGGTGGATCGCGCTCGCCTGGTGCGCGGCCATCGCGCTCGGCGGATACCTCTGGTCGAAACGGCTGTTCAACCGCGAGCCCTGAACCCTGACTGTGGCTGATGCCTGCTGCGGCACAACTATGCCGCAGCAGGATCAGACCCTTCTGCGGTACGGCGTCCCCGGCCCGGTGTCCGGGCGGTCGCCGGCGTTCGCGTCGGTGGCACAGCGGCGACGAGGACCGCCGTGACGGTGAGCAGCCCGGCCAGCCACGCCATCGGGCGCAGGCCGACCATCGTGAAGCCGAGCCACGGCGGCGCCCACGGGTCGCCGCCGGTGATCGCTGCATGACTGGTGGCCAGCCCACCCACCGCCAGAGCGGGCAGGATCAAGACGGCGGCAGCTCCGAGCAAGGAGACGGCGACGACCCGGACCCAGGCGCGTCCGCTGGTGTGCGCATCGAGCTGCCGGAGGGCAAGCAACGTGGTGATCAGGGCGACGAGGAATCCGGTGACCGCCAGCGGCCAGACCCACCACGGCCGCGCGCGGCCAACGTCGATCACGAAGCGCGTGGCGTCCCGCGCAGACAGACGCACGGCGACACCGTCCCGGGTTGCCGTGAAAGCGTCGTAGTCGCCGCTGGCGCGGAATCGCTCGGCATCCCAACCGGCAGCCGTGAGCCGGTCGACCGCCTCGCCGACCAGACGGCCGTCGGAGGTCGACGCCGGACCGAACGGCAACGGCACCCTGACGGTTCCGGCGACGTAGCCGTCACCTCCGACGAGCAGGGTCCAGGCACTGTCGACAGCCGGCGGAAATCCGTGCCGGTCACCGTTTCGGGTCGGCTCACCCGCCTCGACGCCGGGAAACGCGACAGCGGCCACCTGTCGGGCTGCCGCCGTGTCGATGGTCGGCTGTGCCGTCTGCCAGCCCAGCCACGAACCGAATACGGCGCCGACAAGACCGGCCAGCGTCGCAAGAATCAAATAAGTGATCTTCACCTTGTGTCCAGTGAGTAGAGCTGCAGGTCAACTGAATCTGGTGACCAGGTTTCAGTCCGGCGCGGTTTTCGTGTGCTCGGGGGCCCTCTATATAGAGAGGAGGTGAAAGTATGTGCACGTGGGAGTTTCAATCCGGCGCGGTTTTCGTGTGCTTGGGGACTAATGCCTTTTCGGAAGAAGAGGGGGGCCCGGAGGAAGTTTCAATCCGGCGCGGTTTTCGTGTGCTTGGGGACTATGGGTAGTGGTGGCGGCCCGCCGGGGCTGGTTTCAATCCGGCGCGGTTTTCGTGTGCTTGGGGACTTGCTGATAGCCGCCGCCGCCCTGCGGACGGTGGCAGTTTCAATCCGGCGCGGTTTTCGTGTGCTTGGGGACTAGTCCCGAAGCCTCTTAACACCGAAAGGTGTGTATGTTTCAATCCGGCGCGGTTTTCGTGTGCTTGGGGACTGGAGGGCGGGAATGACCGCCCTCCAGCTCGACTGGTTTCAATCCGGCGCGGTTTTCGTGTGCTTGGGGACATGCCCAACAGGCCTCTGGCGGAGTACAAGTGCGGGGTTTCAATCCGGCGCGGTTTTCGTGTGCTTGGGGACCGTTCGAAGCTCCGTACCACCGCACGCCGCTGGAGTTTCAATACGGCGCGGTTTTCGTGTGCTTGGGGACGACCAGGAAGTCAACTGCACCCCGTCCCCAGGGCGGGAGGTTTCAATCCGGCGCGGTTTTCGTGTGCTTGGGGACCTCCTTGGGGGCGGAGTTGGGGTTGCCGCAGGGCGAGTTTCAATCCGGCGCGGTTTTTGTGTGCTTGGGGACTGGGGTACAAACCCTCACTGTCAAGGTTCGGTTCGAGTTTCAATCCGGCGCGGTTTTCGTGTGCTTGGGGACCTCTTGTACACGCAGTCCACTCCTGAGGAACTCAAGTTTCAATCCGGCGCGGTTTTCGTGTGCTTGGGGACCGTGTCCGAAATGTCGGGCGGTCTGACCTGCGGAAACAGGGGCTCTCGGGGGCAACCTCCTGTTGATCATGATCTTGGAGAGTGGCTAGATGATCTCCGAAGACCATGTTTTCGCAGCTCAGGTTCACTTTGGGATCTTTCCGCCAACCTACCCCGGATCCCGGGCGTGTCGGGGGTTGTCGCAACGGGCATTCCGGACCAATCACCTCCCTGGGTGGCTCTGGTGGGCCTGCCGGGCTCCAGTCTATTCGCTCGTCCACAGTGACGGAATAGGGGAGTGGGTGGGACGGCGGTGGGTTTCCGTCGCCCCACCCACTCCCCGGATACCCGGACTATCCGGGCGGTTCCGATAGGAGATCGTCCAGCCACTCGACACCGGCACCGGCGACGAGGACCGCGAGGATTTCCAGTCGCCGACGGGCTGTGCCGGCCGGCAGTCGCAGTCGTCGCGCGCAGGACTTCTCCAGGTCGACGGCGGATCGTTCGAGCGCGACATCGCACATCTCGGCGAGCAGCTTCGGCAGCCCGCTGCGGCGTACGGCCGGGTTGGCCAACAGCCGCAGCAGCACCTGGCGGCGGCGACGCCGTTGGGGAGTGTCGCCGGGGTCGGCGTACCGCTCGGCCGGGTCGCCCGGGGCGGTGCCGCGGATTGTCCGAGCACCCGGCAGGTCGTCGCACGGGTCGAGCCGGTCGGCGCGACGGTGCAGCGCGGCGGCGACGTTCGCTTCGTAGAAGCTCGGGTTGATCCGTCGGAGCAGGTCGACGGCCGCCGTCAGACGCAGGCGTACCTGCTGGTCGGTGAGTCCGTGCTTGGCCGCCGCGTGCGGGATCCGCCACGGGTCGGCGACCTGGTCGCGTAGCCCGATCACGAAGCTGATCAGCAGGTCCAGGCCGACCGGGTCGTTGGCCAGCGGCGCTGCCCAGCGGGCAGTGGTGAGGTCGCGTTCGGGGCGGGCGTGCATGCCGCGCGCGGTCGCCGACCGGCGGCGCAGCTCGGCGATGGCCTGGCGTTGGTCCTGGTGCACGAACTGCCAGTAGATGGCGCGTAGCCACGGTGCGACGTCGGCGTTTGCCCGGTCCGGGTGGTGGGCGTAGCGGAGCAGGTCCGCGCCGGCGGCGTCCGGGTCGACCGTCGAGGCGTGCGGCCCGTAGAGGAAGGACACCACCTGGTTGATCTCCTCGATCCGGCTGGGGCCGCCGACGCCGGTGCGGGCGCTGCCGCCGGCGGTGCCGTGGTCGGTGGCGTTGCGCCGCAGTCGGTCGAACTGGCGGCGGATGTGCTCGTCGCGTACGTCGGCGCAGTTGGCGCACAGGTGCAGCCACCGGTTGGCGGCGTGCGGGCTGTCGACGCAGTGGCTGGTGCCGTGCACGGTGCGGGCGATGACCATCCCCAGGTGGTGGGTCATGGCGCGGACGACGGCGAGGAAGAAGAAGGCGTACGTGTCTTGCGGGTCTTCCGGTGAGCGCAGTGCAGTGTCCATCGAGGTGCCTCCCGTTGCGACGCAGGAGAACAGCGGGGTGGATGAGCAGGCGGGCTGGTGCCCGCCGGACGACACCGGTGTCGTGATGTGGTGGGGAGCGACCGCCCAGGGCGCCGGCCCGAGGACCGTGGACGGGGAGCGAGGCAGCCAATGAGGCTAACTCCTGGTGCTCATGCGAACACCATACGTGTAGTTACTCGATGGTAGCAACTGGAGGCCGATCCAAAGCCGGTGACCGTCCACACACGTCCAGCTGGTGGACTGCGCTGCCACTTCGTCCATCTGTTCCAGGTAGGAGCAACCCCGGCAACCGGAGGACGACATGGGCAAAACGATCAGGATCAACGGGGTCGACGTACCGGTGATCGACGACATGCTGTCCGGCCGCGACATCAAGCGGGCGGCCGGCCTGCCGCAGGAACGGGTCCTGGTCCGCCAGGACGACGACCGCAACGTCATCGTCCCCGACGACCAGCGGATCCGCGTCGCCGATCAGCAGCAGTTCACCCACCACGCCCGGCACTCCAAGGCGATGACGACGCTCGACCCGAGGCGGCTGCGCATCCGCCACGAAGCCGCCCAGCTCGCGTACGCGTACCCGGGGCTGACCGTCGCCGACGACGAATCCTGGCTGCACATCCCCGAGTTCCGGCTCCCGCCGCACTGGGAGCCGGACCGTACCACCGTGCTGATCGTGCCGCCGGCCACCTACCCGGAGACCGCCCCGGACGGCTTCTTCCTCGGCGACCACCTGCGCCGCCGCGACGGCCGCGCGCTCGTGCAACCCGCGCACTACTTCTCGGCCTACAAGAACCGCTACGCCGAGCTGGGCTACCGCTGGTACTGCCTGGAAGACCCGGAACGCAACTGGGATCCGCGCTTCGACTCGCTGGTCAGCTACGTCGAGGCGATCCGCACCTACCTCGGCACGGTCGACTGATGACCTGCGTGCTGCGGATCAGCCACGGCACCTGGGACACCGTGCGGCGGCATCTGCGCGACAGCGACGACGAACGCGGCGCCTACCTGCTGGCCCGCGCCGGCCGGTGGACCGACCCGTGGGGCACCGGAGCCGTCACCGACTTGCTGGTCACCCGGGCCATCCCGATCCCGGACGACGCGCTGTCGGTGCAGAACGGCGTACGGATCGAAGTCGCCGCCTGGCTGACCCGGGAGGTGCTGATCGCCTGCTTCGAGACCGGCCTGTCCCTTGTCGACGTGCACAGCCATCCTTTCGCCGACGACACCGTCAGGTTCTCCGGCCTCGACGTGGAGAACATGCGCCAGACGCACACCGAGTTCCTCGACCGGATGCCGGCCGCGCCGCCGGTCGGGGTGGCGTCGCTGGTGCTCGGGCAGGCGTCGGTGGCCGGCGCGTACACCGACCCGGACGACGGGACGCTGCGGATGCTCGACCGGTTGGTGCTGCTCGGCGACGACGACCTGACCGAGGTGAAACTGTGCCGATTCTGACCACACCGGTCCTGACCGCACCGGCCGGTGGGCCGGACCCGCAGGCCGGTGCCACCGGGCCGAACCCGGCGGACCGCTACGACCGGCAGGTGCGGGCGTTCGGCCCGCACACGCAGCGCCGGCTCGCCGAGCTGACCGTCGCCGTGGTCGGCCTCGGCGGCGTCGGCAGCCAGGTCGTCCAGTCGCTGGCCCACCTGGGGGTGGGTGGGCTGCTGCTGGTCGACCCGGACACGGTCACCGCCACCAACCTGAACCGTCTGGTCGGTGCGAAGCCGGCCGACGTGGCGCGGGCGGCGACCAAGGTCACCGTCGCGGCCCGCACGGTCCGGACCATCAACCCGCAGGTACGGGTACGCGGCATCGCCGGCAGCATCCTCGACCCGGTCGTCTGGCAGCAGGTGCGCCCGGCCGAGGTGATCGTCGGCGCGGTCGACGGGCACGCGCCACGCTGGGCGTTGAACCGGCTGGCCGTACAGTACGCCCGCTGCTATCTCGACGTCGGGGTCGAGCTGGGACCGGCACCCCGCCCGGAGCCGTCCGACGACCACAATCAAGAAGCTAATTCCCGGGTACGGCTGGAAGCCGGCGGGCATCTGGCGGTGGTCCGCCCCGGTGGCCCGTGCCTGCTCTGCCTGTCCGGCTACGACCCGCGTCTGGTGGATGCCGAGCTTGACCCGGGGTTGGCTGCTGCGCGCCGGGCGGCCGGCTACCGGGTCGACGATCCGGCCGAGCCGACGCCCAGCGTGGTTTTCCTCAACCAGATCATCGCCGGGTACGCCGTCGGCGAGCTGCTGAACTATGTCTCGCCGTGGCGGCCACCGGTGCGGTACCTGCTGGTGGACGCGACGGCGAACGAAACGACGGTGCTGGACGCCGACCGCGACTCGGAGTGCCTGGCGTGCGGGCCGGACTCGCCACGCGGGCTCAGCGACGCCGCCGGCCCACCGTCCGTGGCCCGGACGACCGCGCCACCAGCGGTCCACGACGCTGCCGGAGCACCGCAGAGCCCGAACACCCAGCCATCCCGATATCCGTCACCCGGCGTACCAGCCCCGCGCAACGAGTCCCGCCACCACGACACCTGATCCCAGCCCCGCCTGACGCCGGCTCTCGATAGACCCAATGCGACCCCGCGTGATCCCGTCACGGGATTTTCTCCCCTGACGGGATCACGCGCTGCGGTGCATTGGGGATCAATGCTGCACCGTCGTGATATGCCACTCGTGGACACCACGATGGGCATTGTGCTTGCCCAAATCCGGCGCGGTTTTCGTGTGTCCGGGGACTCAAGGCCAACCAGATAGAGCCGCTTGGTTGCAAGTTTCAATCCGGCGCGGTTCTCGTGTGTCTGGGGACGACCAGCCACCTCACCGGGCGGCCACTGGTTGTCCCGTTTCAATCCGGCGCGGTTTTCGTGTGTCCGGGGACTACCCCCTGCACCGCACACCTACCGCTCCGGTTGGAGTGGTTTCAATCCGGCGCGGTTATCGTGTGTCCGGGGACCAGAACGGTAACAGCGTTGTCTGCAACCCGGCCCTCAAGTTTCAATCCGGCGCGGTTTTCGTGTGTCCGGGGACAAGGTAAGGATGAAGCGCAGGCGGAGGTGGACAGGTTTCAATCCGGCGCGGTTTTCGTGTGTCCGGGGACTGCCTAACGGCCCAATGCCGTTAACTTAGTGTGGGGCGGTCTATGATCTCTGCTCGTGGCGAGGGCTGGTCAGGTCAAGGCGGGGTCGCGGGTTCGGTTGCCGGATCTGGTGGGGGTCGGGGTGTTGACGGCGGCGTTCCCGCCGGAGTCGGTGGATCTGGCGATCGAGGAGTGGGATGCGCGGGAGCAGCGGCATCGGCTGCTGCCGGCTCGGTTGATGGCGTACTACGTGATGGCGTGCGTGTTGTTTCTCGACAGCGCGTACGTGGAGGTGTGGAACAAGCTGCTGGGTGGGCTGTCGTGGGCCCGGCGGTACCGGATGCGGCGGCAGGTGGGGATGCAGCCGTCGGTGGCGGCGCTGGCCAAGGCCAGGGTGCGGTTGGGGCCGGAGGCGATGCAGGGGGTGTTGGCGACCTCGATGCGGCCGATGGTGACCGACGCGGCCGCGGCGCCGTGGGCGTACTTCCATGGGTTGCGGAAGCTGGCCGCCGACGGGTTCACCATGAATGTGGCTCGGACGCCGGAGAACGTGGCGCGTTTCGGGATGCCCTCGAACTCGGCCGGACCGGTGGGGTATCCGCAGGTCCGGGTGGTGGCGCTGGCCGAGGTCGGTACCCGCTGCCTGCAAGGCGCCGCCGTGGGCGTGCTGGCCACCGGGGAGCAGAACCTGGCCCGCACGTTGTGGCCACGGTTGGGAACCGGGGACGTGGTCGTGGCCGACCGTAACTTCCTGTCGTACGAGGACCTGACCGCGATCGTGGCCACCAACGCGCACGCGGTACTGCGAGTCAAGGCGGGGGTGGACCTGCCGGTGCTGCAGGTCCTGGCCGACGGCTCGTATGTGTCGAGGATCGCCGACCCGCAACAGGCACGACGGCTGCGCCGCCGCAAGACGAAGGTACCCCCTGAGCAGATCCCCGGCATCAGCGTCCGGGTGATCGGGTACACGGTGGAATCCGAGCCGGACGAGCACGGCAACCGTGAGGTCAGCGAACTGTTCTGCCTGGTGACCACCCTGCTCGACCCGGACGCCTACCCCCTGCGGGATTTCCCCGAGCTCTACCACGAGCGGTGGACCCTGGAGACCGCGATCGGTGACGTGGAGACCCGGCTGCGCGGCGGCGCCGAGGTCGTCCTGCGGTCCGGGCGCCCGGACCTGGTCTACCAGGAGGTCTACGCATTGCTCTGCGTCTACCAGGCCATCCGCGCGCTGATCGTCGCCGGTGCCGAACACGCCGACCTGGACCCCGACCGCATATCGTTCACCCGCACCGTGCAGGCAGCCGCGCGTCACGTCAGTGACGACGCGGCCTTTTCCCCCTGACGACCTGGCCGATCTGGTCGCCGACGTCATCTACGAGATCACCGACGAACGCAACCTCCTACCGGCCACGCCCCGCATCCGCAGCTTCGCCCGCCAACAACGCCAACCCGGACGCCGCTACCCCCGCCAGACAGACGACTACAAGAAACCCTTACCACCCCGCACCAAGATCAGGTTGTGGGTCCTGACCAGGCCAGACACGTTAAGTTGACGGTATTGGCCTAACGGCCCGACCGTGATGTTTCTGTACCACGGTTTCAATCCGGCGCGGTTTTCGTGTGTCCGGGGACACATCATCGCAGGGGCAGTCGGAGCCGACTCCGGAGGTTTCAATCCGGCGCGGTTTTCGTGTGTCCGGGGACTCGCCTACATCGGCGACCTCGCCCGCCAGCACTCGAAGTTTCAATCCGGCGCGGTTTTCGTGTGTCCGGGGACCTGCAAGATGAGACTCTGCAATTTGCACTACAAGAAGGTTTCAATCCGGCGCGGTTTTCGTGTGTCCGGGGACACGAGGGGAAAATCATGGGAGCGTTCCGTAAGTTCCAGTTTCAATCCGGCGCGGTTTTCGTGTGTCCGGGGACGCGTACCCCTCAGCGCTGAAGCCTGTACGCTTGGGTTTCAATCCGGCGCGGTTTTCGTGTGTCCGGGGACCTCAATCCTCCCAACCGGCCCCCGGTTGAGGAAAGTTTCAATCCGGCGCGGTTTTCGTGTGTCCGGGGACCGTGTCCGAAATGTCGGGTGGTCTGAGCTGGGCAAACATGGTGCTCCGGGGGCAACCTCTTGTTGATCATGATCTTGGGGGAGCCTCAAGTGATCTCCATGGGGCACGTTTTTGCAGCTCGGGTTTACGTTGGGATCTTTCCGCCAACCTACCCGGGATCCCGGGCGTGTCGGGGGTTGTCGCAAAGGGCATTTCCGGACATAAGCTCCTGTTGATCTCGGCGGTGACGTCGATGCCTCCGATTCTATCGGAGTTCGTCCGTCCGATCTCGGCATGAATACCTCTCCTTCCCGGCTGTTGAGTCGGATGTCTGACCAGCCGACGTTGTGGGCCGCGTGGTCGCGGGTCGCCGCCGGCACCGCACTCGCCGGAGCGGACGGCGTGACCGTCGCCGAGTTCGCCCATCACCTCGGGCCACGGCTGGAGTCGCTGTCCGCGCTGCTGCGCAGCGGCGAATACACTCCGCAACCCCTTCGACTGATGACCGTCAACCGTGGTGGCGAGCGCCGCGACCGGGGCATTCCGACCGTCGCCGACCGGGTCGCCCAGCGCGCTTTCCTGCACGTCGCCGGCGACCGGTGGGAGACCCGCCGCGCCGAGGTCAGTTTCGCGTACCAGCGGGGTCGTTCCTGGGTGGACGCGTTGACGATGGCTCTCGCGTACCGGGACAAGGGGTTGCGCTATGTGGTCCGCGCGGACATCGCGGATTTCTTCGCCAGCGTCGACCACCAGCTCCTGCACGAGATGGTCAGCGGCAGCCTCGCCGACCCGGCGGTCAGCCGGATCGTACGCGGCTGGTTCACCGCGCCGATGCTGACCGCCGCCGGCCTGCGTACCCGGGTCCGGGGTGTTCCCGAAGGCGCGCCGGTCAGTCCGACCCTGGCCAATCTCTACCTGCGTGAGTTCGACGCCCGGGTGGACGGCCGGCACGGCCGGCTGGTGCGTTACGCCGACGACCTGGCGCTGTTCTGCCTCGACCTCGACGCGGCGGTCAACGGCGCCCGGCAGATCGGTGCCGAGCTGGCCGCGCTCAACCTGCGGCTGCACCCGGGCAAGACGCAGATCACCACGTTCGACGCCGGGTTCAGCATGCTCGGCTGGGTGTTCGACGGCGAGCATGGCCGGCCCGAGCAGCCCAACGCGGACTGGACCCACCCGCTGCTCAACACGCCGCAGCGGGGCAAGCTGCCGGCCAGCAACGGGAGCCGGCGATGATCGGCAAGGCGTTCCACGTGATCGGCCCGGACTGCGTCCTCGGCCGGCGCGACGGCCGGCTCGTCGTGCACCGCGAAGGTGTGCTGCGCGCCTCCGCGCCACTGACCATGGTCGGCGAGGTCGTCACGACCGGCCGGGTGACCGTCACCCCGCACGCGATGCACAGCATGCTCGCCCACGACATCCCGCTGATCCTGCTCAGCCGCAACGGCCGACCGCTGGGTCGGCTCGAACCGCCCACCGCCGGGCACATCGCCGCCCGGCTGCGTCAACTCGACCGGCACCGCGACCCGGCCGTCCGGCTCGACCTGGCCCGCGCCGTCATCCCTGCCAAGATCGCCAACCAGGCGACGCTGCTGCGCCGCCGCGCCAAGCGCAGCGGCGACCCGGCGACGGTGTGGGCGGCGGTCACCCGGCTCGCCGAGTTCGAGCAGGCCGCCAGCGCCGCGACCGACCTGGCGCAACTGATCGGCATCGAAGGCGCGGCGGCCGGGGCGTACTTCCGCGCGATCCGGGTGATGACCCCGGCCGAGTACGGCTTCGCCGCCCGCGACCGCAGCCGCCGCGACGTGATCAACGCGCTGATCAACTACTGCTCGGCGCTGCTGCGGGAAACCGTGCACGGGGCGATCCTCGCCGCCGGGCTCGACCCGTACCTGTCGTTCCTGCACACCCCGAGCCGGGGCCGGCCCACGCTCGCCTTCGACCTGATGGAGGAGTGGCGGCCGGCGCTGCTGGAGAACACCGTACTGGCGATGCTCGGTCTGCGTACCGTGACCGATGCCGACTTCGACGGCACCCACCTGACACCCGGCGCGACGTCCGCGCTGATCTCGCGGTTTCAGGCCAGGCTGGCCATGCCGGCCCGCGAATGGCCGGCACCCGCCGACCAGCCGACCTACCACCAACTGGTACGCCGCCAGGCGCTGCGGCTGCGCGGCTGGCTGCTCGACGAGCAGGCGCAGTACCGGCCGTTCCGCTGGAGGTGACCGTCATGCAGCCCAGCTGGTGGACCGTCACCTTCGACCTGCCCGACGACCGCGACCGGCGGCAGCTGACGACGCTGCTGCGCCGCCACGGGGTACGGGTGCTGTACAGCGTCTTCACCATCCACATCGGTGATGCGCACCTGGACCGGCTGCTCGCCGCCAGCGCCGAACGGTTCACCGGCGGCGGGCACCTGCTGGCCCTGCCGTCCTGCCCGGACTGCGAAACCGCCGGGTACGGCGTACCGCTGGAAGTCCTCCCCGAGCAGGGCTGGGCCGGCTGGTGAACCGGCCGGTGCTCGTCGTCTACGACATCGTGAACGACCGCCGCCGCGCCGAGGTACGCGCCCGGCTCGGCCCGATCGCCGACCGCTTCCAGTACAGCGGGTGGCTGGTGCCACCGGAGGTCAACCTGACCGCGGCCCGGGTCGTCGCCGACCTGGCCGCGGTCGCCGGCCCGGCGGACCGGATCCACGGCCACGCCCCGTGCCCCGACTGCGCCCGCCGGGCCAGGTGGCTGCCGGCCCGCCAGCCGCACCGCCTCACCCGCCAACCCGGCTGGACCGCCCACTGAACGTGAACACCTGCCCAAAACGGGGACGGGTGTATCTCGCCAAGTAAGGCGGTACGGTACCGCGTGGTACAGTCCGTGCATGGAGAGGATCACCCTGCGGGAGTTCCGCGATGGTGCGGGCCGGGTGCTGGAGTCGGTCGAGCGCACCCGTGAGCCGGTCGTCATCACCAAGTACGAGCGGCCGGTGGCCGTACTGGTGGGGATCGACGAGTGGGAAGAGCTCGAAGCGTTCCGGGACAGCAAGGACGCTGCGGTGATCGCCCGCTCCCGTGCCGAGGGGCAGTTCGTGCCGCTGTCGGCGGCGTTGGAATCGCTCGGGGTCGATCCTCGTGAAGTCGAAGCATTGCTGACCGACCGCACCGACGGTGCGGCGGCGTGAAGGTCCAAGTCGACCGGGACGTGCTGGTCTGGCTGCACAAGCAGCCGCGCAACGTCTTCCTGACGGTCCTCGGCGCGATCCTTGACCTGGTGTCCGATCCTCTGCCGCAAAGTTCGACCGAGCTCCGTGACGGATCGGGCCGACGGCTGCGTGTTGGTGACTACCGGGTCCTTTACCGAATCGACGGCGACGACCTGATCATCCACGCGGTCGGCCACCGCAAGGATGTCTACTCCTGAATCAGCCTGACAGCGGGTACGCCGCCATTGGCCGCGACGGGGTCGGGACCGATGGCCGGTCGGGCAGCACCTTCTGCGGACAGGTGTGGCCGAGTAACTTCCGGCTGTCTCGACCGCCGATGGCCGTACGGGCGCGGGCTGCTTCAGGCGTTGAACGCGTCGGTCTTGACCGCGTGGATGAAGGCGCTCCATCCGGTGGTGGTGAAGGTGAGGACCGGGCCGGTGTGGTCTTTGCTGTCGCGGACTGCGGCGGTGGAGGGCAGGCTGGCGACCTCGACGCAGGCACCGCCGTTGTTGTCACTGCGGCTGGACTTGCGCCAGGTGGGGTGCGGCGTGTTCATGATCAGCCTCCGGTGTCGTCAGCGATCCGTTGGATGAGGGCGCGGGACTCGACCGGGCCGAGTGCGGCGGCGGTGAGTCCTTCCCAGAGCCGAGTGTATGCCCGGACCGCGTCGGGGCCGTCGAGGTAGGCGGCGTCGGCGAGGGTCTCCACGTTGAGGTTCCTGGGGTGTCGGCTGCCCGTGATTGCCGGTAAGTTCGCTCGTTGCCGAGTGGTGGAACATTGCTGGTAGGTGGAACGGATGGGGTGCGGGGTTGAGTAGTCCCTTGGTGCGTCGGCGTCGGTTGGCGAAGGAGTTGCGGCGGCTTCGGGAGGAGGCCGGGCTGACCGCCGAGGAGTTGGCGCGGGCGGCGAAGATGTCGCGGCCGAAGCTGTCCCGGTTCGAGACGGCGGATCGGGTGCCGTCGGTGTCGGATGTGAGCGCGATCCTGGGTGCGTTGTCGGTTGACGGTGAGCGGTGGCACGAGCTGGTGCGGATGGCGAACGACGCCGCCGAGCGTGGTTGGTGGGAGTCGTACGGGTCGGGGATGGGTCGGCGTCAGGCGGTCTACGCGAATCTGGAGCACGGTGCGGTGAGCATCCGTGAGTACCAGTCTTTTGTGGTGCCGGGGTTGTTGCAGGTGCCGGCGTACACGCGGGCGCGGTCGGAGCTGGCGTTCAAGCAGGCCCGGTTGCCGTCGGCCGACCTGGATCGGACGGTGGAGGCGAAGATGATGCGGCAGCGGATGTTGGCACGGCCGGACGGTCCTCGGTACGAGGTGGTGGTCGAGGAGGTCGCGGTGCGGCGGCCGGCTGCGCCGCCGGAGGTGATGCGGGAGCAGTTGCTGCACCTGGCGACGTTGGCCGAGGGGTCCGGGCGGGTGTTGGTGCGGGTGTTGCCGCAGGGCGCTGAGCTGCGGGACTACTGGTTGCCGAGGTCGCCGTTCACGGTGTACCGGTTCGGTGGTGGTGATCCGGATGCGGTCGCGGTGGACACCGAAACGGTCGACCTGGTCTATACCGAGCCGGATGAGGTAGCGCCCTATGCGGACCTGTTCGGTCGGGTGTGGGAGTCGGCGTTGCCGGCTGAGGACAGCGCCGGGCTGCTCCGGGGTGTGGCTGGGGCGGGTCGGTGAGGAGAATCGAGAGCATGAGCAGCTTTCCAGCCACAGGTTGGCGCAAGTCCACGCGGTCCGGCGGCGACGACAACTGCGTGGAGGTGAACGTCACGGATGCTCGGGTGGGCGTCCGGGACAGCAAGGCGGGTCCGGCGGGGCCGGTCCTTGATTTCAGTCGTACGTCGTTTGCCTCGTTGATCCACAGTCTGCGTGCCGGGCGGGGGTGACCTGCGCTAACGCAGCTGGCTGAGGCCACACCGAGCGGTGTCCGGGTTATTCCGGGCACCGCTTTCGTCTGTCCGGGTGGGGGAGACGGTAGTGGATGCCTCTTGCGTCGGGTGTCCGCCGGATGCATCCTGTAACAGTGCCGATGCTGGAACATTCCACAGATGCGACACTGTTTCTCGGTCTGCCGTCGTCTCGTCCGCGAGACGTGGTCGGTAGGTGGCGGTCGCGGTGACGGCGGAGAGCGGCGCGACAGCCGGGCAGACCGAGTCGTGGCAGGTCAGGGCGGTCCGGTTCAGCCGACGGTGGCGCGGGTTGGACCCGCAGGAGGTCTACGCGTACCTGCACGAGGTCGCCGATGAGCTGGATCGGCTGGCCGGGTTGGTGGCCGGTGAGCGGGCCGAGGCCGAACGCCTCCGCGAAGGTCTCCGGCAGTGGCGGCAGCGGCACGTCGGCTGCCGGTTCAACGACCCGCCGCCCTGGCCGGATCCGTCGGCGGGCAGCGCCGGTCAAGCGCGCTACCCACCGAATCGGGGGCGGTGGTGAGCGTCGAACCCTGCCCCGCCTGGGGTGCGCTTCGGCTCGCCTACGTCCCAGGTCCAGATTGGAGGAGGCTCGGATGACGCTGCACCGTCCCGTACGCCCGACCTGGATGTGCGCTGGTTGCGGCTTGCCGTGGCCGTGTCAGACGCGGCGGCGGGAGCTGTTGGCCGAGTACGCGGGCGCGGTGGTGTCGCTGTCGGTGTACATGGCGACGTGCCTGCTGGACGCGATGGCAGACCTGCCCGACTACCGATGCGGCTACCTGTACTCGCCGTTCATCGGGTGGTGGCGCTGATGTCGGTCATCCGGCCTGGTGACGGGAACATGCATTTCGAGGACGGCTCGCACCGCTGGTACCCGTTCGACCCGGACGACCACGACCAGCAGGCGTGGGAAGAGCGGGTGCGCGAGCACCAGCGGCAGCACCGTGAGGAGAAACCGCCCCGGCGGCGGTGGCGACGACGGTCGATCTGGCCGCCAGGCTGAGCGCCGATGCCCTTGTTGAGCTGGGGTCGGGCCGATGGCGGCAACCACCGGTCCGACCCTACCCCCGCACTGCTACGAGAGAAGGCAGACGATCATGGACATCTGTGCGTTGACCAGCGCCACGGTGCTTGGCTACCTCGCTGGACTGTTCTCATTCCGGGTCAAGAGCCGCTGGTGCCCCAAATGTGGCGAACTCACCACCACTCCGCCGCCGCACTGACGTCCTCGTACCGACTCCCTGCTTGTGGCCAGCCTCGCGGGGTCGTCGCTGCCTGACCTGTGGCCGGACGTGGGGATCAGCCTGACCGATCCACATAGGAAGTACGAAGAGGGCTACTACACGACTTTCTCAGGAGGGAAACGTGACCAGGAACCAAGGCCCCGCCAACAGCCTCGATCCACCGACGCGGTTGCCGCTGAATGTTGGTTGATCATTTCTGTATTGGGTGGTGCGGCGGGCGTGAGGGAGTCGCCGATCACGTGATCGGCTTGCTCCGAGGGTGAGTGTTCGGGGTGGAACGGGATTGTGGCCTGTGGTCGGGCCGCCTGGTTTCGGCTGGTGGGGTGTGGTCAGCCGGGTGCCGGCTGGACGGCGGTGAACAGGTTGTCGAACGCCGCCTGCCAGGGCCAGTACTCGGGCAGGTGTAGGTGGATGGTGCGGGCCCGGTGGGCGAGGCGGGCTGCGACGGTGATGATCCGGGTCCGGATGGTGGCGGGTCTGGCGGTCGACCAGGTGCCCGCGGCGAGGTGTCCGGCGGCGCGGGTGAGGTTGTGCGTGATCGCGGCGCAGGTCAGCCAGGCGTCGTTGGCGCTGAAGTGTCCGGAGGGCAGGTGGGCGAGGGGGCCGGCGATCAGGTCGGCGTTGACCTGCTCGATGATCGCGTGTTGCCGGTGCTGGGCTTCGGCCTGTACGAGGGTGTACGGGCTGTCGGTGAACACGGCGTGGTACCGGTAGGTCGGTAGGAGTTCGTCCTGGCCGGGGATCTGTTGCGGGTCGTCGCGGCGGACGCGGCGCACGATCAGCCGGGCGGTCGCCTCGTGTCGGGTGCCGGCGAACGCGGTGTACGTGGTTTCGGCGATCTGCGCGTCGGAGATCCACCGGCCGGCGTCTTCGTCCCGGACGGCCTGCGGATAGGTGATGTCGACCCACTGGTCGGCGGCGATGCCGTCGCACGCGGCGCGGATCTTCGGGTCGATGCGGCAGGTGACCGAGAACCGCACGCCACGACGCCGGCAGCCGCTGATCACCGTCTTGGCGTAGAACGCCGAGTCCGCTCGCACCATGATCTCCCCCGAAGCGCCGCATGCCCGGGCGGTCGTGATGGCCTCGGCGATCATGGTGGCGGCGCCCCGGGACGAGCCGGCGTTACCCGACCGCAGCCTCGTGGCGGCGATCACCGGCGCGGACAGCGGGGTGGACAGCGTCGCGACCAGGGGGTTGTAGCCGCGCAGGTAGACGTTGTAGCCGCCGACCTTGGCGTGGCCGAACCCGATGCCCTGCTTCTGCTTGCCGTACACCCGCCGCAGCATGGAGTCGATGTCCACGAAGCACAGGGTGTCGGCGCCGGTCAGGATCGGTGCCCGGCCGGTCAGACCGATCAGGGTGTCGCGGGCGGCGGCCTGTAACTGCCGTACGTGCCCGTGGGTGAACGTACGCAGGAACGACCCGAGCGTCGACGGCGCGTACACGCTGCCGAACAGCGACCGCATGCCACCGTGCCGGGCGATGTCGAGGTCGTCGATGCTGTCCGCGCCCGCGAGCATCCCCGCCACGACCGTGGCGACCTTCCCGGCGGGGTTCGCGCCCTTGTCCGTCGGCAGCCGCACCCGGTCGGCGACCGCGTCATGCAGACCGGCCTGCTCGGCCAGGCGCATCACCGGAACGAGACCGGCACACGACACCAGATTCGGATCGTCGAACGTCGCGCGCACCACCGGCGCGTCCTGGCGTATTCTCACCTGCGAGGTGCCCTCTCGAACCGAGCGATAGAAGCGTCAGAACTCCTATCCTTCCAGTTCAGAGGGCACTTTCTATAGCCGGGGTCCTGCCGGTCCGACCTTCATCGGTGGATCGAGGCAACAGACACCACCTGGCTCCGCACGTCAGGGTCAACTCGGGTCCGACGCCGGATCGACCACCGTTGCCGCGACGGACGCCGGGGCAGACGGACATCGGGCGTGATCCGCGTTTCCGGTCGCTGGCCGCTCGTGGGATGGCGGCGGCGATGCGGAACCGGCCGGACGCGGATGTGCTGGCCCAGGCGCGGGAGACGGTCGCCGAGCACATGCCGAGTCGGCTGGCCGAATGCCGGGCGTGTGACATGCCGGCGTTCTGCCAGCCGTTCACCAACGCGCTGACGGTGCTGGACCGCTGGGACCAGGTCAAGGCGCGTCGGGTGCGGGCGGTGTTGCAGTACGCCGGGCTCTGGCCGGACGGTTACGTCCACGACGGGCGGGCCGACTGATGACCGACCGCGATCTAATCCGGGTGGGCGACACGCTGCATCTCGGTAAGGCTGACTGGGTGTTCGGCGACCGGTCGATGACGGTCCGGGTCTCCGACATCCGGTACGGCCTCGACGACGCAGACTCCCCGGTGGTCGGCATCCTCGCCACGATCACCTCGGCCGGGCGGGACGGGCGGATGGCCGCGATCGGTGTCTACAAGTCAGCCCTGACCCGCGCCGGTGTGGTGCAGCGCCGGCAGCCACCCAACGGCGTCGACTTCCCGGCCACCGAGCGGCCGTAGACCCCCGGGGCGCGTACCCGCTGCAGCCCTGGTGGGCGGCCGGGCACCAGGCACCCGACGAGCGGTGACGCCCCCACGTCCGCCCCCGAGCACGCGAACGGCCGCTCGGCCCGGTGTCCACCGCTGCCTACACAGTCAGGGTGTCGCAGCGGCAGAGCACGCGCCCCGGGCTTGGTATTTATCGGCGTAATTTCTGGATGGCAAAAGGCGAATCAGGATGCGGCGGTGATAATGATGGCGTGAGCGTGATCGCCGTCGGGCGAGATTCGAATATTTACCTCAACATTGTAAGAAGATATTTCCAAGTAACTCTGGCCGCTGTCGTCCGTGAGGAACGAAAATGGTGGCGGACCGGCGGTTATTCCGTGCTCGTAGCTAACGCTATCGGCTAGAATTCTTGGTGTGGTGTAATTTGAGGTATCGCGCGTTCTGTCCCAAACAAGGTAGATCCTTTCGTGGGGTTCCACATTTACTCGCAATATGTCGGCGTATCCTTTATCTCCCTTCCACCAATAGGCAATTTGTTTACCCTCTAGCGGAGGGGGTTCAGGTAAAATTCCGATATCGACAAATTTGTTCCCGATCCACTTTAGGCCACGAACTTCCGTGCTATTTACAATAACAATATGGTCGGCCCTCTGTGCCACCTCTCCACTTTGAAGATCTTTTTTCTCATGTAGAATCTCAAATTCCCGCGAGCTCTCGTCGAAACCGAGAATCTTGAAGCTCAGAAATCCGCCGCTACCACACGTTCTCGAGGCCACGATTTCCTGTTCGCTATGCGTCCTCAATTGTACGACTTGCAGCTTGAAGTAGCCACATCCGCGGGA
Organism: Solwaraspora sp. WMMA2080; assembly: GCF_027497395.1. GTDB lineage: Bacteria > Actinomycetota > Actinomycetes > Mycobacteriales > Micromonosporaceae > Micromonospora_E. Next base: position 181,932 of record NZ_CP114910.1, read on the forward strand.
TTCGATCGGGTGCGAAAATATTCTTTCCCACTCGTCTCCGTTGCACCCAATGACATCAAGCCTTAAGTCGTTTGCATCTGGGTCTGGATATACGTTTGGGTCTATAAGCACCGCCACAAGGTCGCCGCCTCCTGAGGATGAGGAAAAAACGGCTCTTGCCTTATAGTCTACAGTCGGCGTTTCGGTAAGAACTCTTACTGAAGGCGTGCCGCATTCACTGACTATGTCGCTAATTGTCCTTTGTTCCGGTGGTCTTAGTGGCCCCAGCTCGGGGGGAGTGTCTCGAAACGTCCACGTTGCAAATAAGGCCACGCTGAGTGATAAAAGGGTTAAGAGAAGGCACAGGATCTTAAGCCCAAGACCAAGATCTGTAGAGCGCCTAGCTGGTATTGTGAGTATGGCGCCCAGAAGTGCCTGGCTGGCTGCAAGGATTGTAGAAATTCTGCCTGACCAACCAAGTGTGGTCGCGAGGAAAAGCGCTGCCGAGATGGCGAATGATATCCATACTAAGGTCCACAAAAAAAACGCACGCGCGGAGCCTGGGGAACGTCGACGGGTAGGGTCTGAGGGGTAGATTGGTGGATATGGTTGCACTGACGCCGCTCTCCTCGTCGAAACTAGTTGTGCGCAGCCACATCGAACAATGTTCGGTGACGACTATACATATCGTAGCGTGCGGCGACGGTTATCAGTCTGACATGCGACTGCGAAATGCTTTGTGGTGAAATGCGCAAATTCTTACGTTTGGCGTGGGTGGCTAGCCGAGTCGGGCATCGATACCACTCAACGGATTGTATCCTCCTGGATTAGAAGAAAGCCGGTTGTTGGTGACGTGGGGCGGCCAGTTCGGCGATGGTTTCGCCTCACCGATGCGATCGGCTTTAATCGATGGATGTGCTGTCGCTGTCGCAGGGCAGCCGGGTGGGGTTGAACGCGCCAGTCGACCCGGTTGATCCGCCGAAGTCGACGAGCAGCTGGGCATCGGCATGACCGACCGGGTCCCGCCCGCCTCCGCTTGCCGTGTCCTTCGGGCGTGTTGTGGTAACCCTTCCCCCAGCCTCAAGAAGGGCTCTGCAATGTCTAAAGTTGACGGTTTCAATCCGGTGCGGTTTTCGTGTGTCCGGGGACCCCTAACCTCAAACAGGTGTGTGAGGCCGCTGCTCAGGTTTCAATCCGGTGCGGTTTTCGTGTGTCCGGGGACCGTCTAGCTGAGGTCAGCAACAAGCTCGACTGGAACAGTTTCAATCCGGTGCGGTTTTCGTGTGTCCGGGGACTTGACCGTATTGGCTGGGAGTTCGTCTCCTACGCCAGTTTCAATCCGGTGCGGTTTTCGTGTGTCCGGGGACCGTGTCCGAAATGCCGGGCGGTCTGAGCTGGGCAAACAGGTGGCTCGGAGGGCAACCTCATGATCATCGTGATCTTGGTGGCGGTCCAGATGATCTCTGTGAGGTGAGTTTTCGCAGCTCGGGCGTACTTTGGGATCTTTCCGCCAACCTCCCCCGGATCCCGGGCGTGTCGGAGGTTGCCGCAATCGACATCTCATCGCAACTCCGGCACCTAATCTTGCGTACATCGATGTGTTGTCCGTCCTCGATGGAGGCCGCTTGGCCCGGCGTGGCTGTCTCACCTCCCGTCCGGTAGTCGCCGACATGCCGATGTGGAAATTGTCGCTCACCGGGTCGGCTCCGGCAAGGGAAACGGTTGGTACGAGTGGGTGTCCCGGTCGAACGAAAAGACCGTCCACCGCCCGGGATCCGGTGCCGCCAGGCGGGCACCCAACGCCAGCGAGATCGCCACCGAGCCGCTGAGGAACACCGCGTACCGGCCGGTGCGGGCGGCACTCGGCAACGCGGCGGCCAGCCACTCCCGGCGGGCCTGCTCCACAACGCCCGTATAGGTGGCCGCGTCCTCGACCAGCAACGAACCCGCGCTGCGCAGCACCAGCAGGTGACCGATGCCGTGTTGTCGGCAGGTCTCCCGTACCGGATCGGCGAACTGGTGCCCGAAGCCTTGCAGATCCAGCGCGAGCGCCGCCCGCGACGGATCTCCGCCCGCCACGACCTCCAGGCTCGCCGTCAGCGGAGCCGCCGCCGACTCGGTGGCCCGTAACGCCGTCGCCGCGAAATACGGGGGAGAGCCGTCGGCCTGGCGGACGGCGTGGACCCGCACCTCACGCGAATGGGTGTGACCCAGCCGGGCCCCGAACCAGAACGCCAGATGCAGCGGCATCGTCGGGATCAGATTGACCCGGGTCGCCTCCGGGGTCAGCCGCTGCGCCAGTATCAACGCGTTGAACGTCTCATCCGCCAACTTCTCGACCCGAGACTTGTCCACCACCGGATCACCGGACAAGGTGACCGCCGTCGCCACCGTCACCGCACACGTCGACCGGCTGAACTCCTCGGCCTGCTGCTCGTACTGCCGGGCCTTGGCCAGCCCACGCCCGACGTCGCGCGCGGTCACCACGATCCCCACCTGCACCTGCCGGTACGCCCGCTCCCGCAGCCCGAACCCGGCCACCAGCAGCGCCACCCCGGCCAGGCAGCCCACCACGAACCACCACCGGCCGGCCGCCTCACCGACCATCACCGACTTGGCCGCCTCGACACCGAACCCGCCGGCCAGCGCGCCGCCTACCGCCACCGCCGCCGTCCCGTCCGACAACGCCGCCCGCAGCCCGCCCGCCCAGCCGCCCCGGTCACCGCCCGACCCGCCGCCGGCCCGGCCCGCCCAGCCGTCACCACCGGTGGCCGAGCCGAACACCGTCAACCCCGGGCCGTCCCAGCGATCGTCCGTCACCGTGCCATCATCGACGCCGGCCGCGCCACTGTGGAACCCACCGCCGGGGCAAGGCTGCCATCGGATACCCGACACCGCCTGCCCCGTGACAAATCCACTGAGTAACGTTGATCGGCTCGGCACCATCCCCCCGACCACCCCCTCGATTGGACGGGCCGTGTCCCCTCGCGTTTCCTTCGTGCTGCACGCCGTCGGGCACGCCGACCTCGGCGTACCCCCACCCGACAGCGCCGGCGCCACCGACCTGCTGCGGCTGCTCGACGAGCGGCCCGACGACGATGACCAGACCCGGCGGATCCTGCGGCTACGCACCCCGGCGCAGACCACCGGCGACACCGCGCCGCTGGCCGCCGCCCTCGCCGCCCTGCACGCCGACCCCGACACCGCCGGCACCGCCGTACACCTGATCCTCGCGACCACCGCCCGGGTCGCCGCCATCGCCGCCGCGATCGACCGCGCCGTCCGCCACCAGCCCGACCTGTACGGCGGCACCATCGCCGCCGTCACCGTCATGCACGGCGACAGCCTCGACGAGACCGACATCGCCACCGGCGTCACCCGCACCCTCGACACCCACGCCGACCCGGGCACCGACCGGGCGTACGTCGTCTGGGGCAGCGGCTCCACCCAGACCGTCCTCGGCGCGCTCGACGCGGTGATCACGTCCGGGTTGCCGTGGTCGTTGATCCGGATCGGGCCGACCGTGGCGCCCCGGCACGCCGTCTACGACCCGACGGTCGGGTTGCCGGTCGACCCGGTGGTGCCGTTGCTGCGTCGCTGGCGTTACCACGATCTGCTGCGGGCTCTCGCCGATGCGGGTCAGCTGAGTCTGACGGTTGAGCAGCGGCGGGTCGTGGACGCGGAGGCTGATCACTTCGGGCAGGCGTACGTCGTGCCGAACGCCGACCGGATGCGGGCCGTGATGGCTGCCGCGTTGATGCGCGGCGACGGCAGCAGCGGCTTCACCGTCCGCGCCTACGTCGCCCAGCGCTACCACGAACTGCGCGCCGCCGACGGCTCCCCGCTGGACCTGCTCACCTGGGCCGAACAGCACGCCAAACGATCCCCGGTCACCCTCGGGGCGATGCTGCGGGTCATCCGCGAGCAACGCGCCGGGCACGCAGACCCGGCGGTACGGGCGGCGAAAGCCGCGCCCAGCGGCCGGTGGCTCGCCTCGCAGATCGTGCACCAGCTCAACGAGATGGGCAAAGCCAGCGCCCACGAACTCAAACCACCGGACCCGCCGATGCTCGACGCGTTGCGCCGGCACCTGCGCCAACACGACAGATCCCCGGCCGCCGCCACCGCCGGTGGCGTGCCGGCAGCCGGTGACAACGCACCGGCCGGGCTCGGATCGCTGACCCTGGTGCCCGGCGACACCGTCTGGTACCTCAGCGTCGTCGGCAACCCGTCGCGCGACGGCAGCCCGTACATCGTCGAACAGATCGTCCAAGCCGCCGCCGATCCCGACCGACGCGACGACCTCGACCCGGCGGTCCGCACCTACCTCGGGGTGCCGGCCGGCCAGCCGGTGCCGGTCAAGGCGTTGATCCTCGGCACCGCCGCCGGCACCTACCCGCACGCCCGCCAGGCCGCCGACCGGCTGCGGGCCGCCGGGCACACCGCCGTCGCCGCCCCGATCGCCGACCTCGGCGTCGCCGCCGACGACCCGGCCGCGTTCACCGAGCCGGCCGCCGCCGAGCTGCTGCGCCAACACGTCGGCCCGGACACCGGGGCGATCGTGCTGATCCCGACCGGGCCGAAGGAGCACGTGCTGACCCTGCTCGCCGCCGGGCAGCAGGCTGCCGCCGTACGGGGAATCCCGCTGTTCCTGCGGCAGCTCGTCACCCGCGACCGGAGCGTGCTCGACGCCGGCACCCACCGGCTGCCGCTGCGTTTCGGCACCGACCTGGCCATCCTCGCCGCGGCCAGCCACGCCCTGGACGTCGCCGAACTCGACACCGCCGCCCGGCTGCTCGGCACCCTCGCCACCGGGCAGCCGCTGAGCGCCCGCGCGGTGAGCCTGTCCGACGCGCTGCGCTGCGCCACCCGGCGGCTGCGCCGCTGGCCGGTGCCGGTGCAGGCCGACGTCACCACCACCGAGGACTGCACCTTCCGGATGATCGGCGAACGGATCGACGTGTGGGCCGCGCTGCCCGACGTCGACCGGGACGTCGCCACCGGCATGCGCGCCATCATCGGCGCCTGCGCCAGCACCGAACACTCCATCGACGCCAACCGGCTCAAGGAAGCCACCCGGCGGCAGGTGCTGCGACCGCTGTACGAGATCCGCAACCGACTGCCGATCACCCACGGCCACGGCCACGGCCGCGCCGACGGCGACACCCCGGAGTCGCTGAACCCGGAGCCGCTCGCCCCGGAGCCACTCAACCTGGAGCCGCTGATCGTGGAGCGCACCGGGGGAGCGCAGCGCACCGTCAGCGGGCTGCTCACCGCGATGGCCGCCGCCGCCCGCAGCACCTTCGGTGACCGCCCCGGCGCCGGCCCCCGGCTGGCCGACCTGCTCGCCGAGCTGCGCGCCGACGTACGCCGGCTGCGCGACACCGAACACACCGAGCTGGCCTGGCGCGCCGAACGCGCCGGCCAGGCGGGCCGACCCGGCCTGCCCGGCCTGGGCGGCAACAGGCTCGGCACCATCGTCGACACCCGACCCGAATAGGACGAACGTGACCCGACACGTCACCTACCTGCTCCACGCCGTCGGAAACTCCGACCTCGGCGCACCGGCGGGCCGCGCCCGCCTGTCGGCCGGGCAGGCCGACGCCGGCGACCTCCTCGCCCGGCTCGAACAGCGGCCCGACGACGACACCCACACCCGGCAGATCCTGCTGCTGCGCACCCCCGAACAGACCACCGGCCAGGTCGCGCCGCTCGCCGCCGCACTGGGCGCTCTGCCGGCCGATACCGGCACCACCACCATCCACCTGGTGCTCCTGTGCACCCCGGTCGTCGCGCCGATCGCCGACGTCATCGCGCACGCCCTCAACCGCCAACCCGACCTGTACGGCGTACCGGTCACCGCCGTCACCATCGTCCACGGCGTGAGCGTCACCGAACCCGACATCGCGTGCGGTGTCACCCGCTTCCTGCGCAGCCGCGCCGACTCCACTGCGGGGCGGGTCTACACGGTATGGGGCAGCGGCTCCACCCAGGTCATCCTCGGCGCGCTCGACGCCGTCATCAGCTCCGGGCTGCCGTGGTCGTTGATCCGGATCGGGCCGACCGTGGCGCCCCGGCACGCCGTCTACGACCCGACGGTCGGGTTGCCGGTCGACCCGGTGGTGCCGTTGCTGCGTCGGTGGCGTTACCACGATCTGCTGCGGGCTCTCGCCGATGCGGGTCAGCTGAGTCTGACGGTTGAGCAGCGGCGGGTCGTGGACGCGGAGGCTGATCACTTCGGGCAGGCGTACGTCGTGCCGAACGCCGACCGGATGCGGGCCGTGATGGCCGCCGCGTTGATGCGTGGCGACGGCAGCAGCGGCTTCGCCGTCCGCGCCTACATCGTCCACCGCTACCAGGAGCTGCGGGAACACGACGGCAGCACGCTCGACCTGCTCCACTGGGCGCAGCAGCGCAACGGGCGACGGATCGCCACCCTCGGCAAGTTGATAGGCACGATCGACCGGGAGCATCAGGACTCCGCCGTGCTCGACGCGAAGCGCACCGCCAGCGGCGAGTGGCTCCTCTCGCCGATCGTGCGGCAGCTCAACGAGATGGGCAAGGACAGCTCCCACGAACTTGCGCCGCCGCAGCCGGCGATGCTCGACGCCCTGCGCCGGCACCTCGCCGAACACGACACCGCCCCGGCGGCCGACCTGCCCACCCCGTCCGGACTCGGGCCGCTGCCCCTGGTGCCCGGCGACACCGTCTGCTACCTCACCATCCTCGGCTGGCCGGACAGCAAAGGCGGTGACTACGTCGTCGAGGAGATCGCCGATGCTGTCCAACAGAACCGGTGGCGGCGGATCGAGAAAGACGTCCAGACCTACCTCGGCGGTCCGGTCGAGGTACCGGTGAAAATGATCATCCTCGGCACCGCCTCCGGGACGTTCACCCACGCGCAGCGGGTCGGCGAGCAGCTGCGCGCCGCTGGACACACCGTCGTCACCGCTTCGGTCGCTGCCGTCGGGCTCGACCCCGACGACCCGGCCGCGTTCACCAAGCAGGCCGCGGTCGAGCTGCTGAGCCAGCACGTCGGCCCGGACACCGGGGCGATCGTGCTGATCCCGACCGGGCCGAAGGAGCATGTGCTGACCCTGCTCGACGCCGGGCAACAGATCGCCGCCGTACGGGGAATCCCGCTGTTCCTGCGCCAACTCGTCACCCAGAACCAGAATGTGCTCGCCGCCGGCACCCACCGGCTGCCGCTGCGCTTCGGCACCGACCTGGCCATCCTCACCGCCGCCAGCCATGCCCTGGACGTCGCGGAACTCGACACCGCCGCCCGGCTGCTCGGCACCCTCGCCACCGGCAAACAGTTGAGTGACAAGGCGCTGCGTCTGTCAGAAGCGTTGCGCCATGCCGGCGAGTCGGAGGACTGGCCGATGACCACCGTGGACGCCGAGGATCGCGCCGTCCGGATGGTCGCCGAACGGATCGAGGTGTGGGCCACGCTGCCCGGCATCGACAAGGACCCGGCAACCGGGATGCGGGCGATCATCGGCGCATGCGCCTGCGCCGAACGCTCAGCGGACAACCACGCACAGACCAAGACGAAGATCCGCGACGAGCTGACATGGATGTTCGACACCCGCAACCAGTTGCCGGTCACCCATGGGCACGGGCCGTTCGACGCCCGCGCCCTCGACGACCTGATCCTGCACAACACCGGGGGAGCGCAGCACACCGTCAGCGGGCTGCTCACCGCGATGGCCAACACCGCCCGTGACACGTTCGGCGACCGAGTCTGCGGCGGCCCCCGGCTGGCCGACGTGCTCGCCGAGTTACGCGACGACGTACGCCGACTGCGCGACACCTGACCCGTCCGCCTGGCCGGCTGCCGGGCTCCGGTAGCGGGACCTCCACCGGAGCCCGACAGCCTGTTCACCGGCGTCCGTCGCCCCGGCCGCGGTCGTCGTACCGATGGCCGTTGCCGCCCTGGCCTCGGCGGCCACCCATCTTGCGGCGTCTGGGACGCGGAGGATCGTCCTGCGGCTCACCCGGCCAGGCTCCGCCTGGTCGGCTGCCGGTAGACGCGCCTGGCTGGCTGCCCTTCGGTTTCCCCGGCCGGATGCCGGTCGGGTCGTACGGCAGCGGCAACGAGCCAGGGTCGGACAGCTCACGCAGCGACAGCCGTCGCCCGTATTCCTTTCCGGCCTCGTTGCCGATCTTGTCGTTGGCCACCCACCAGTCGTAGGTGGTGTTGCGCGGGGTGGCCGGCACACCCGCCGGCGAGCCGTCCGCTTTGCGCGGGTAGTGCACCGGAGCGCCGACGAACCCGTACGCGGCGTTGAGGAACTCCTCCCGCACATCGGTCAGATGCTCGCGCAGCACGTCGTCGTAGCTGGCGACGAGTTGGCGGGCCGCGCTCAGGTCCGCGTCAGCGGGCGGCGGTGACAGCGACAGTATGCGGTAGCGGTCCAGCAGCCGATCGCCGGTGAACAGCCGGGTGTCGTCCCAGTCGACTTCGACCCGTACCGCGCCGAAGCCCAACGGCTTGCCCAACCCCAGCTTGAGGCAGGCGCCGTCCGGTAGCGACAGCAGCCACAGCAACGCCCCCAGCTCGGTGCCGGTCAGATTGTCGACCTGAAGGGTGAGCGCGAACGTGGTCCCCGGCTTCACCCAGTGCGACACCGACGTGGTGATCTCGGTGTTGTCTCTGGCGTTGCGGTCGACAGGTGGGCGAGCGTACTCCCGGAAGCGGGTCCGCCCGCCGACCGTCACCGGTCTTGGCTTCGGCGGTGCGGGACCGTTCGGTGTCGCCGGCCGGGGCGGCTGAGCCGGCGGCGTCCAGTAGTCCGCCGCGCCCGGCTCGCCGTCAACCACTTCGGCGTGGGTCAGATAGGTCTTCCGGCCCCGCAACCGGCGAGTGTCGGCGGCGGCCGGGTAGCCTTGTTCAGCGCGCCGATCCGGAGCCTCCAGCGGAGCCCCGTTACGGTCGCCGAGATAGAACAGGAACTGCGACGGTTTCGGCCCGTTGAGCACGACCAGCTCCAGTGGGCGGATGAGCCGATGAACCCTGTCCTTGCTAGGCACCCCGTCGCCGTCGGGCGGCAGCACCCTCAGGTGCCCCCGATGTGCGACCCGTGAGTCGTCCTCGCCTTGGCGTACCCAACCGAACACCCGGTCCGCCGGGGACAGCAGGTTGCGCTTGTCGGCCGGTCGGTGCCGCCCGGGGAGGCTGACTACCGGCGAGCCGGGAAACGGCTTACGCCCGATCATCGCCGGATACAGCCCGACCGGCTTTCCGTCGGAGTCGAGTTCCACGTACAGCGTGTCACCGACCTGCAGCGTCCGCCACCGCTTCGCGTCCCACACGTAGCTGCCGTAGCGGACTTTCAGGCTGCTTTCCGTCTCGTGGGCGCGCTCGTAGGAATCGATTACCGCTCGCCAGCCGTCGACCAGGGCCTTGCCGACGGTCGGGGCCGACAGTCCCGGCGTGGCCGGACCCTCTTTGACCTGCGTGACAACGAACCGTTCGAACCTTTTGCGCCCTTCGCCGGCCGGGAATGTGCTGCCGGTGACATGTAGCCGCCCCCGGACCCGCACCAACGGATGGTTGGTGACGGTCAGTCCCGTGTTGTTCTTCTTTCCCCTCGCCTGAGCCTTCCGCGCCCGTTCTATCGCCCGGGCCTGTTCGTCCTGGCGGTCGGCGACACGGCGCTGGTCCGCCACCGACTCGTCGCACAGCTCGCCGGGCCGGGCATAGACCGCGACTCGCCACAGCGGATACGGGCCGAGTAGAGCGAAGTAGATCCACGCCTCCATCTCGGGGCTACGCGTCGATTCCTGCGAGCCCGTGACCGCATGACCGACCTTGCCGCTGCAGCCGCCGACGCACTCGCAGGGCAGGTCCATGGGCGCCCACACCGCCGTCTGCACGGGCTTTTTCAGCGGACCGCCCTGCCAGTCCTTCGGATCCAGTGCATCGACCACCTGCAGCGTGGCGCTGCCGTCCCCGTTGACCTCTGTCACTACGGCGGGTCGCAACCGCTGGGCATGGTCGGTGGTGGCCCGGATGGCCAACTGCTGGTCGTGGCCGGTGAACACGCCGAACCGTGAGTTGGTGACCGCCTCGTACGCCGACCGCAGCGCACCCTTGACCGCCGAGCCGGCCAGCACCGGCCGGCCGGCGTGGTCGACCCGTACCGGCAGCGGCGCGTTGGTCGCGGTGTCGTCGGCCGCGCGCCGTCCATGGTCCGGGATCAACATCGGGGTACGGGCGGTGACCCGGACTCGAATCGTGCCGGTCCACCGGTCCGGGTCGTACCTGTCGTGGCCGGCCGGCGGCCCGTCGGCCAGCTCTGCTGGCAGGGCGTCGCGGTCCGGGATGGACACGAAGCCGTACGGGTTGAGGAAGTGCCCCTTGGCGTCCTTCAACTCGGCCGGGCCGGCCGCGTCGATAGGGCCGACCGGCCGGTGCTGATCACTCATCGGGCTTTGCCTCCTCGGTTGCCTCGCTGTTGGGGTGCGGACGGGCGACCAGCCCGACCAGCCGTTCGTCGATCACGGCGACGTTGCCGTGTCTGTCCTCTTCGAGGTACTCGACGACCTGCAGCCACACGAGGTGGCCGTGGGTGGGTTTCGAGCCGCCGACCGGGACGTCGAGCACGCCGATTCGGGCGTCGTGCAGCGCGACCCAGCCTGTTGCGGGCTGCGGATCGACCGCTACTCCCCACAGCAGCCGCTCGTGCCGCGGCCGTTGGCCGGTAGCGCCGTCGCTGACCTGCACCGCCGTGCCGGTTCCGGCCGAGGTGTTCCGCCAGCGCAACTCGGTGTCGGTGGTGAACGCCCGCAGCTCGAACACCCCGGTCAGATCGAGTGCGGCTCCGTCGGGGCCGGTGGGCACCCCGTCGGCGTCGAACCGGAACCAGCGGACGTCGGCCGGCCGGTAGCAGAACCCGATCCCCGGCCCGGTGTCGTGAGCGAAGCTCTGCAGTGCCTGACCCACCGGCCCGTGGCCCTGGACCTTCTGATGGCGCGCGACGGTACTCACGCTTGCCCTCCTGTCGTTGCCGCCAGCCACGCCGTCATCAGTGGCTTGGTCACCTCGTCGTCGGCCAGCACCTCGGCGAGGGAGCGGCCGTCGAGTCTCCGACACCAGCCGGAGCGGGCGTCGGCCTGGAACCGCACCCTGTTCGGGTCGACCCGCACCCCGCCGGCGCCGCGCGTGGTGCCGTGGCCGAAGCCGAGCCAGCCGTCGCACAGGTCCCGCAGAACCAGCAGCAGCAACGCCAGTGCTGCCCGTCGGTCGTCGTCGGCGCGTGCGCTGGTCGTCGTCGGATCCTGGTCGAGTTGGTCCACCGCCAGGTCGAGCGTGATCGGCTGCCACGCGTCAACCGTGGTGGCATGCGGCTCCAAGGTCGCGAACAGCAGCGCGTCGGCGGCCCCGCCGGTCCAGCGGTCCACTGCCACGTGATGAGCGATGGTGAACTGGATTCCGTCGACCGTAGCGTTCAGTTCGTCGACCGCGCGCTGCAGTGTGCCCAGCGCGGCTCGTACCTGATCGGTCGTGCGCTCCGGTGGGTTGCCGCCGTCGGGGCCGTGCGCGTTCTGGTGAACGGTCTCGTCGAGGCGTCGCTGCAGCAGGCGTACCGCGTCCCATTGGGCTGTCGGCAGGGCGGCGTTGCTGACGCAGGTGGCTACCTGCAGGGCACCCCGCCGCCCGGCCGGCAGGTCACGGTCCTTGCTGTCACGGGCGGCGGCGGTGCCGAACAGCGCCGCCACCGGCCCGAGCCCGTCGGCCCGCATCTGGTCCAGGAACTTCTTCGGAGCGGTGGCGCCGGTCACCGTACGGGTGATCCGCTCAGCGTGACTGCGCAACACTCCCTTGATCGAGCTGCCGGGCAGCTCCAGATGGGTGCGGTCACCGTTGCGTCCGGTCAGCGGAAACGCACTGACCACATCCCCGTCGGCGCTGACCTGCACGGCGAGTGGACCGTGCGGGCGCCAGGGCACGCTGATCCGCAACGTCCCAGGCGGCACCGCCTCGGGATCGGACTCCGCCAGATCGACCTTCTGACCCCCGCTGCACAGCGCGGCGAGCATGCCGGCCCGGGTGGCCAGATCCGATACCCGCAGTACGGCGTCCTCCAGCCGGACCAGGCCGAGTCCCCGCGTGGTGGCTGCCCCGACGCTGATCCCCGGCCCGCACAGCCGGGCCGCGACGGTGCGGGCGAGTTTCTCCGCCTTGCTGGTGGAGTCGTCGGTCGGGGCATCGACGACCATCCGGAACTCGAACCGGGTGCCGGCGGGCAGCACCTCCCGGCTGAACAGGTGCCCCTTGGCCGCCACCCCGTGCACCCGGTCGATCGACACGTGGTCGCGTAGCTCGACCTGGGGCTTGCCGACGGCGGGGGCGTCATCGATCCGCACCCGGGAAGCCGCCCCGCCGGTGCCGTCGGGTTTCGGCGCCAACCCCCACAACAGGTAGTCAGGCGCGCCTGCGGCCCGCAGCGTCGAACGGATCACGCCGGCCAGTGCGGTGCCGGGCAGCAGCGGCCGGCCCGCTCCGTCGCGGGCCTGGACCAGCTGTGCCGGCCCGGCGTCGAGACCACCGATGTGCACCGGTGCCTGGGCGACGAGGGTGCCGGTCAGTTCCCATCTGCTGGTTACCGGGCGGCTCATGCCGGCGCCTCCTCGTCGTTGTTGACCTCCGGACTGTCCGCTGGTCGGTTGCGGCGCTGCTCGGCTTCGGCCCGCACCACTTCGGCGAGCAGCCAGCCGACTGCCTGCCGGTGCAGTTCGTCGGGGATCCCGCTGGGCGGCCGGACCCCCAGGTACGACCAGAGCGCCTCCGCACCGGACACGAGCTTTGTCAGCCGGTCGAGCCGGTCGCCACCCCAGATCTCCTTGCGTGACCGGTTGCGGCGGGTCGCCGCGACCCAGCCTCGGATCTGCTCCGGGCCGCCGTCCTCGGCGACCCGGTCGGCGAGGGTCCGCAGCGTGCCGAGCTGCGCCGCGGTTGCCCGTGGCGGCACGAATTCCTTGCGTACCTCGGCGCTGGCTGCCCGGACCGCCGCGGCGCGATGCAGCTCCCGGTGCCAGCCACGGTGCAACAACTCGCCGACGACGTCGCAGCTGCCGGCTTTGACCACCTCGATCAGCGCTTGGTCGAGCAATTGTGGCTGCAGCGCCAACCGGCCGTAGCCCTCGGCGGTCCGCTCACCGATCCCAGCCGCCTCGACCCGGCACAACGCTGACTCGTCGGGCACTCCGGTCATGTCGAACCGGAAGACGCTGCCGCCAGCCAGGCCGGTCAGCGACGGTCGGGGCATCGACCAGCGCTGCTGCCACGACTCGACCCGTCTGACGGTGGCCAGCTCCACCGGTGGCTGCCCGGGAGCCGGATCGGGCAGTCTCAACTCGACACCCAGCTCCGTGCTCAGGGCAGCCGCCAGCGCGGTCGCGTCAGCCAGTGGTTCGCCGGCCGGACCGCGTAGCAGCAGGTCCGACAACAACCAGACGACGAGCTGCTGGTCGGTACGGATCTCGCCCCGGGCAGCCAGTCGTGGTGTGCCCGGGTCGAGGACGTCGACCTTGACGTGGCCGTAGTCGTCCTTGCGGGACCGGCCGATCCCGTGCTCGCCGTCCAGCCAGTCGACATCCAGCGCCGCGTCGGCCGGGAGCCACAGCTCACAGCGCAGCACGGTGCCGGCGGCGATCGCCTGGTAGACGAACAACCCTCCGGAGTCCTCGGTGGGCCGCTGCGTGCCGTCGTCGACAACGGCGTGGGCCTGCGTCACCAGGTCGACTTGCGCGAGGTGGATGCCTTCGGCGCCGGCGCGGACACAGAAGTCGTCATCCGTGCGTAGGCGTCGGCCGTCGTCGTCACGTGGTTGGAAAATGTTGACCAGTGTCTGTGGGTCGCCGGGCCGGCGCGGCCGGGCGTCCTTGTCGTGGTGCAGGGCGCGAGGTCGAGGCAGTGTCCGTTCGCCGTTGACCTCGATGGTGGCGTTGGTGACCACCACCTGGCCGCCGGTGATCAGCTCGGTGGCGCGCCTGCCGAGTGCCTTCGCCACCATCGGCAGCAGTGACGTGCCCGGCACGTACTTGTCGGTCAGCACCATGTTGCCGATCACCCCACGGGCGACCAGCAGCGGAGTGAGCGCGGTGATCCGCAGATCGTGGCGGTGTCTGAGCTGCTCGGTCGCCCGGGCACCGAGCGTGGTGCCGGCCGGGTCAGCGCTGGTGCCTGCCAGGATCGCCGCAGTCGGCTCTTTCGCCTGGTCCACCTGGTCGAGCAGGGCGGCCAGGCGGGGACCGGCGTGGCCGTCAACGCTGGCCCTGTCCCCAGCGACGGTGACCCGGCAGCGCCCGGCGCCCCGGCGCCGCTTGCCGCCGACCGCGTCGACGAGGCGGGCGGCCGCCCGCAGCAGCAGCTCTGCCTCCCACGGCACCGCATCGTCGGCGGCGAGACCGGGGAAGACCAGCTGCCAGTTGGCGGTGACGGTCAGCCCGACCGCCGCCCGCTCCTCGATGCGGAACGTGTCGTCGGCAGCGGTGTGCCGGTCGGTGTCGATCGCCACCCCGGGGCGCAGCAGTACGGCCGCCTCCCGGGCCAGTGCCTGGTTGCGCTCGTCGAGCGCCGCGATCGCCTCCCGTACCGGTGCGGCGAGACGCAACGGCCGGGCCTGCAGCGTCGCCGGCACCGGCATGGTGCGAGGCTGCGGACCGGCGTCGAGCTGCTGCCGGGACGACGCGCCCGGCTGGCTGCCGAAGACCGCCTCGACCCAGGCGTGCCAGGTGCCGGTGGTGCCCTCATCCAGTCCGGCCGCGACGGTTTCCGCCGTGTCGCGCAGCATCGCCGCGAGTGCCTTGCCCCGCAGCATCGGCAGCCCATCGGCGTCCCGCTGCACTTCGCGGTCGACCGCGCCGTGCCGCCCGGTGCCGGTGCCGCAGGCCCAGTCGCTGAGAAACTCCACCTCGACGGTGAACGGCTGCTCGTTGCGCAGCCCGGTGCTACCCGTCAGCTGATCGATGTCGGCCATCAGCGCAACGCCTCCTGTCGTGGCGGCTGCCCGCCGGTACGGCCGGCTTCGCGGTTGGCGTGTGGCGCGGTGCCGGTGGCCATGTCGATCAGGTCGACCGCGCCGAGGAGCCTGCTGAACCGCACCTGCTGTCGCTCGCCGTCTGGCGAGGACTCCTCGGCCGGCTCGTGCACCAACAGGTGCGCATCGAGGAACGGTCGCGCCGTCGCCGGGTCGGGTGCCCAGACGGCGACCTGGTCGCGTGCCCGCTCGACTTCGGCGCGTCCTGTGAGCAGCGCCTGCCGCAGCCGGTGCAGGGCGCTGCGGGGCAGCACCGGCGGATCGTCCTCGCTTGCCTTGCTCAACTCATCGACGGCGCTCCGCAGCAGGGCGACATCGTGGGCCGCCGCCCAGCTGCCGGCCTGTGGCGTACCGATCACGACCGGGCCTGGCCACAACCGCGACAAGGCACGAGCGCCATCTGGCACGGTCAGCGGCGTGCGGATCTGCTCCAGACGCTGCCCGACGGAGTCATGCAGGACATGGAAGTCCAGCGCGCCGCAGCGATCGTCGATCCGTTTGATCTGCTTGGCTGAGGTGCACAGATCCTCGGCCAACTTGTACGCCTGGCTGAACGGGTAGTGCGGCTTGACGTACGCGATCCCGGCGCAGGCGGTCAGACCCGGATGCTTGCCGCCGGCCAGGACCTTTTGGACGACCGGATGGCCGGCGGCGATCTTCGCGAATTGTTCGACGAAGGTCGCGGTCACGTCGAACGCCGGCCGGGCGTCCATCACCACGGTCACGTCGTCTCCGCCGACCACCAGGGGCAGTAGCCAGTTGTCGCGGCCCTGCTGGGCGGCGACCGCCTGCTTCAGCGCTTCCAGCGTCACCTCGTCGAGGGCTGCGCTGAAGGCCCGCAGGTTGTCGAGGAACTCCGGACCGGGTTCTTGGGCCAGCTTCTGGAAAATGGCGCCGATGCCGTTGCCGTCGGCGTGCATCACCGCGACCCAGCCGGCGTTGCTCACGCCGTCCGCCAGTTGACTGGCGCTGACCACCGCTTCCTCGCCGAGCCGACTCGCCATCCGCTGGCGGCCCGCGTCGCGCTGCTGCCACGCGGCATCAACCCTGGCTGATCTCGAGTACGGCCTGGTGCCTTCGTAACCGAAAGCGGTCGACGGCTGACCTGAGTAGTGGCAGGGCCGGGTGAACGGCAACGTCGGGTGCCGCAGCAGTGGCGACGGACGCCGGCTGCGCCACGCCGCCTGCAACTGGTACGCCCGGAGGAGTCCTTTCCCCAGCTTGTCTTCGGTGACCGACGTCGGATCCACGGTCCCCCAGATTTCCAGGCCCGGTGCCTCGTCGAGGGCACGGCGGGTCACCGCCCGG
This sequence comes from Solwaraspora sp. WMMA2080, assembly GCF_027497395.1. Lineage (GTDB taxonomy): Bacteria > Actinomycetota > Actinomycetes > Mycobacteriales > Micromonosporaceae > Micromonospora_E. The sequence continues at coordinate 198,269 of NZ_CP114910.1, forward strand.
ATGACCGCCCTGCCGGCGTCCTCGTCGTCGGCAAGCAGCAGCGCTTTGCCGGAGGCGGCCACCACGATCTCGACGACGGGTTCGGTGTGCTCTTCGTTGATCTTGTCAACGGCGGTCTTCACCCACTCGGTGCCGCTCCGGAAGATCAATTCGCTGGCCCCGACGTTCACCGCCTGTTTGTTGCTGGCGAACACGTACGCCTGATTGGCGCCGGTCTCTATCACCACCCAGTGCCGGCTTCTGCTGCTCGCTGGAGATTCGCTGCTCATCCACATCCCTTCGTCTTGCGTGTCCTTGTCGGACGGCGCGCGGCAAGGCGGGCTCCGTCGCCAGACCACCGGCGTCTCGGTCGTACAACGTGGAGACGTCGGTGGCGGAGCGCGCGCTGCACAGAGGGCAGCCGGCAAACCTATCCGATGGAGTGCGGTGGACACAGCTGGTTCGCCGGGCAAATTTCAGACACTTCACGTCGCGCGGAGCCTTGACCATGTCCGGCCGAGCTGTTGCTCTCATTCCGAACACGGAAGTGAAGCCAAGCAGGTTTCAATCCGGTACGGGCAACCGTGTGGGTCGATGGTATTTGATCTGTGCCGAGGCAAAGGGCTGGTGTGCTTGGAAGGTTGGCCAGATTCAGCTGTCTGGTCTCGGCGTAGCCTCGGTCGTTCGGCGCCAGACGCGACCGACACCGTGGATACCCGGCCCTCGGCGATGTCGTAGCGTGCACGGCCGTGGTAGACGTCTACGCCGCCGCCCGGCGGATCATCGAAGCGGGCCTTGCCGCCGACGACTCGGCATTTACTCCTGGTCGTCCGGTCTGGACAGCTGAGTCGGCCGACCTGCTGGAGAAGTATTTCGTGCAGCGGCCGGACGCCGGCACCGGCAGTTTCACCAGGAAGCTGCGCGGGCAGCTCGACGGCGTACCGGCGACCGCAATCCAGCTGATGGCCGAGCTGATCTACCTGCATCTGCTGCTGCCCCGCGACCTGGGCGGGACCGTCAAACGCAAGGTGATCGGGGCTGCGTTGACGCTGCTGCCGGAACCGGTGCGGATCCCGGCCGATCTCGACGCGGTGCTCGACCACGGGCGGGTCAAAGCCGGCGTGGCCTACCTGACTCAGCGGGACCGGCAGATCGCCTGGCTGGTCCGGGTGCTCCAGGCGTGGAAGGCGTTGCCGCGCGACGAACAACGCCGCGCACTCGACGATCCGTGGAAGTTCCGCGAAATCCTCGACGGCGTGCCGATCAACGCCGCGTACAGCCAGCGGAACCTGCTGCTCAACCTGGCATTCCCGGATGTCTTCCCGGACATCGCGTCGAACAAGCACAAGAAGCTGATCGTCGCCGCCTTCACCCACCGGCTCACCACTCCGACCGGTGACGTCGAGCGTGACCTGGTGGCGATCCGTGACACCCTCAACGCCGAGTCACCCGACCAGACGGTGCACTTCTACCACCCGCCATGGGCGGACCGCTGGCTGCCGTCAGCGGTGGCGGCCGCCACCACCGGACAACGTGGCTGGCTGGTCCGCAGTGCCCGGGTGCACGGCCGCAACCTGCTCGACGACTGGCTCGCCGACGGATTCTGCTCCATCGGCTTCACTGAACGGCTCGACGGTGAGATCGCCGGCTCCAGGGCCCAGATTGTCGAACAGCTGCGGCAAGCCGCACCGGACCTGACTCCGATGCAGCGGGCCATAATGGCCGGTGTCCTTGACCGGTTCCACAACCAGATGAGCGAAGGGGACATCGTTGTCGCCGGTGACCGGCGTGGCCTCTACATCGGTGAGGTGACCGGCCCGGTCACCCGGGTCGCGTCCACCGATGACCTGTCCAATCTGCGCCGTGCCGTGCGATGGGCCAACCCGGCCGCACCGGCCGACCGCGACGAACTGTCCGACGCCGCCCGCAGCAAACTCGCCGGGTACCTCAGCGTCGCAGGCCTCGGCATGCACACCGCCGAGTTCGCCGCCCTCGCCGGCATCGGCGAGGGCGACGACGCCGACGGCGGGTCCGCCGACCTCGACGGCGAGGACGTGGCCGACTTGGCCGACCTGGCGGCCGAGCTGCCGGAGCCGACCACTGCACTCGCCGAACGGCTGTTCATCGACCGGGAGTGGCTGGCCGAGACCGTCGACCTGCTGCGGGAGAAGAAACAGATCGTGTTGTACGGGCCGCCCGGCACCGGCAAGACGTACCTGGCACAGGAACTCGCCCGCTTCCTCACCGGCGAGGCCGACAACGCGTACCGGCTGGTGCAGTTCCACCCGTCGTACGCGTACGAGGACTTTTTCGAGGGCTACCGCCCCCGGCCGGCCGACGACGGTAACGGCGTCGGCTTCTCCCTCGAACCCGGCCCGTTCAAGCAGCTCGTCGAGGACGCCCGCGCCGACCCGGCGCAGCCGTACATCCTGATCATCGACGAGATCAACCGCGCCAACCTGGCGAAGGTCTTCGGCGAGCTGTACTTCCTGCTCGAATACCGCGACCGCAACATCGCCCTGCAGTACTCGCCCGGCGACGACTTCGACCTGCCGCCGAACGTCTACCTGATCGGCACGATGAACACCGCCGACCGGTCGATCGCCCTGGTCGACGCGGCGATGCGCCGCCGGTTTTACTTCCAGTCGCTGTTCCCCGGCGAGCCGCCGCTGGTCGACATGCTGCGCCGCTGGCTCGACGACCAACAGTTGCCGGCCAACCGGGCCGACCTGCTCGACGAGCTGAACCGCCGGATCGGCGACCGCGACGCCGCTGTCGGCCCGTCGTACCTGATGACGTCACGGGCCGCTACCGCCGACGGTCTGGCCCGGATCTGGAAGACCGCGATCCTGCCGCTGCTGGAGGAGCGCCACGTCGGCGACGGCGTCGACGTGCGCGCCCGCTACGGCCTGGACGTGTTGTGGAAGGCGCTCGCCGACGGCGGCACCTCGGCGGCGACCCTGACGGCGGTCGAGCCGCCGGAGCCGGTCGAGGAGACCGGGGACGAACCCCAGTGAGGCTGCTCAGCCTGGGTGAACACCAGACCCGCGACTACGACCCGGTGCCGAAGGCCGTGGCCGAGGCCTTGGCCGCCACCGGCCTGGTCCGGGTCTCGGCCACCCTGGACGGTCGGCTGCGGCTGCGAGCCGGCTCCCGCGTCGGCGTGGTCCGCGTCCACGCGGGTCAGGCGGGCGCGGGCCGGTCGGGCGCGGGTCAGGCCGGATCCGAGCCGGCCGTCGAGGTCCGGGTACGCCCGAAGCTGCCGATCGGTCGGCTGATGTGGCTGCTCGGGTACGCCGACGACCAGCGTGGCTGGCGCGACGAGTCGGTCGGGCTGGCCGAGGAGACCGACCTGGTGCCGGCCATGGCGGTCGCCTTCACCGCCGCCTGTTCCGCCGCGTTCGCCGCCGGGGTGCTGCAGGGCTACCAGGTACGCGAGGAGGCGTTGCCGGTGCTGCGGGGCCGGATCCGGGAGGCCGACCAGGTCCGCCGTCGGCTCGGTTTCGCCCCGCCGCTGGAGGTCCGCTACGACGACTACACGGTCGACATCACCGAGAACCGGATCCTGCTGGCAGCTGCCCACCGGCTACAGCGGCTGCCTGGCGTACCGGCGGTGACCCGGCACGCCCTGCACCGGATCGTCGCCGCGCTTGCCGACGTGACCCCGCTGCCGGCCGGCGCGGACCTGCCCGCCGGAGCGGCGTTGCCGACCACCCGCGTCGACCGGCTCACCGCCCGCTACCAGCCGGCGCTGCGGCTGGCCCGGCTGATCCTGGCCGGCAACAGCGTCGAACAGCCGCCAGGCCCGTTCGCCGCCACCGGCTTCGTCTTCGACCTCAACGCGGTCTTCGAAAGCTGGCTCACCGCCATGCTGCGCGACAGCATCGAGTCCCGGTACGGCGGCCGGCTGCGCGCCCAGCACCAGTCGCACCTGGACACCGGGCGGCGGATCGGGCTGCGACCCGACATCACCTGGTGGGACGGGTCGTCGTGCCGGGCTGTCGTGGACGCCAAGTACAAGTCGACAGAGTGGGGCAAACCCGGTGAGACCGCCGGGCCGGGCCGTCCGCCGAACAGCGACATGTACCAGATGCTGGCGTACTGCACGACGTACGGGCTGAGCTGCGGCCATCTGGTGTACGCCGCCGGCGGTCCGACCTCCGGCAGCTACCAGCTGACCGGTGCCGGAATCCGGGTCGACGTGCACCCGGTCGACCTGTCCGCGCCGATTGCCGAGATCCGTCAGCGGATTCACGCCCTCGGCACGGCCGTCGCCGAGCCGGCCGGATAGCCGCTTTGATCCACTTCGGCTGATCGACGCGACACGCCGAACCACTGTCTGAACAACCGCAGTGGATCACTTGCGCGCGACGGAGGAGCGGATATCCGGTTGCTGGCGGCTGAGACGATCATCCGGTGCCGCACTCCACCGCCGAACTGCTCGCTGCCCTCGACCCGCTGACCCACCACGCCCGGATGTCCGCCCTGGCCGGGCACGCCCGCCGGCTGGCCGCCACCGGAGACCTGCCCGCCGTACTCGCCGACCTGACCGGCGGCGACGCCCACCAGCGGTTCCTCGGGCTCACCATGGCGGTGATCGTCGGCGACCAGGCGACGGTGCGGGCCGGCTTCAGCGACCCGGACCGCCGGCTGCGGGCGGTCGCGGTCACCGCGTACCTGCGCTCCGGCTGGGCCGACCCCGACGAGGTGGCGGCGCTGCTGCACGACGCCCCGGCCGACCTGCGGCGCGCCGCGTACCGGACGCTGCGCGCGGCCCGCCGCGCCGACCTCGCCGACGCGCTGATCGACCCGGTCCGCGCCCGGTTCGGTGACGGCGAAGCCGCGGTCCTGCTGCCCGCCTGCGGCGCGGACACCGTCGCCCGGCTGCTGCCAGAGCTGTCGTACGCCGTCGTCAACGGCGCCGCGCTGGCCCGCCGGCACCCCACCGTGCTGCTCGACTTCGCGCAGACGCAACTCGCCGCCCGGTCCCGCGCCGCCCGCGACACCTGGTGGTCCGAGTGGGGCCGCGCCGTGCTGCACACCGCGCAGCGGCATCCGACGCGGGTGTTCGACCTGCTGGAGCGGTACGCCCCGACGACCAGCCTGCCCGGCGCGACGACCGCGTACGGCGTACTGACCGGCGCGGATCCGGCGCGGACCCTGCGGCTGCTCACCGCCCCGGCCCGGGCCGGCTGGCTGCGCCGCCAGCAGCTGCCGTCCGGCCTGCTGTACCGGCTGCGCGACGCCGACCTGACCGACCTGGTGCCGCTCGGGGTACGGCTGCGCGGCACCGACCGTGCCTTCGCCCGGCTGCTCGCCGCGCTGGCCCCGGCCCGTCGGGGCGAGCTGTACGACGCGGTGACGGCCGACGTGGACACCGCCGACGTGCTGCTGTCGGAGCAACTGTTGACCGTGCTGCCCCGCCACTGGCAGCACCGGGAGGTCCGCCGGATACTCGACCTGGACCGGGTCCGGGCCAGCGAGGACTGGACGCTGACGTACACCGCGTTCCTGCCCTGGGCCGAGGCGGAGTCGGCGCTGGTCGCGGCGGCCCGGCGCGCGGACGCCACCGCCCGGGGCACCGGCTACGCGCTGCTGCTGGCCGCCGCCGGCCGCAGCGGCGACCCGGCGGCCGTCGCCGCCGTCGTCGAGCAGCTGCGCCGGCTGCGCAACGACCAGGACCCGGTACGGGCCCGCGCGTTCACCGCGTTGTCGCAGGTCGTCGGCCTGCTCACCCCGGCGACGGTGCCGGCGCTGACCGACGTCGTCACCCAGGCGGTGGCCGCCCGGGACACCTCGTCGGCCAGTCTGACCGCGATCGGCGGGCTGGCCGGCCAGGTGCTGCGCCGGCACGCGGCGGACCCGGCGCTGGTCGGCTGGGCGATGCAGACCTTCGACACCCTGTACGACGGCCAGCAACTGCCCTTCCTCGGCCGGCTCGACCAGGTGCTGCGCCGAGGCCAGGAGCGCGACCTGTTCGACCGGATCGCACCGTGGATTGAGGGCGCGGCGGCCCGGGACCGGTTCGAGCCGCTGTTCGCCGTCGCCTGGTCGCTGGGCCGGCGCGCCTGGCGGCTGCCGCACCTGCAGCGGCTGCTGCGCCGGGCGATCCACCCCGGCGTGGTGTCGGCGGTGTTCCGCCGGGCGGTGACGCTGTGGCTGGCCGACCCGACGACCCGGGCCGACCGGGTCGGCGAGGTACTCGCCGTCGATGTGTCCACGGTGGAGATCCACGAGGTGTGGCAGGCGATCTGCACCCGTCGCACCGACCTGCTCGACGAGGTGTTCACCACGCCGCCCGGTAAGCGGACCGGCAAGTTCCTGTCCGCCGGTGCCCGCTGGGTGCCCGGCCCGGCGCACCGGGTCGCCCGGTGGCTGCCCCGCCACCAGCAGGCGTACGCCGACCTGCTGGCGTCGATCGCCGCCGACCGGAGCATGGCCAAACACCATCGGGTACGGGCAATCAGCTGCGCCGCCCCGGTGCCCGGTGCCGGCTGGGCGGTCGTCGCCCGGTACCTCGACGCGGCGGACGTCACCCTGGCCGAGGCGGCGCTGGCCGCGCTGGCCTGGACCGACCGGCCGGACGAGGCGCTGCCGGTGCTGCTGCGGCACGTCGACGACGACCGGGCCCGGGTCGCCGTCTACGCGGCCGGCCGTACCGCCCGGCTCGTCGCACCGTCGACACTGGTCGCCATGCTGACCGACGTCGCCCTCGGCGCCGGCAAGGTGACCAGCCGCAAGCAGGCGCTGCGGCTGCTCGCCCGGTTCGGCCCGCCGGAGGCGTTCGACGTGGTCACCGCAGCGTACCAGCGGGTGGACCAGCACCCCGACGTGCGGGCCGCCGCGGTCGCCGCCGCCCGGCAGCGGCCCGACGTGCCGGCCAGCTGGGCGATCCTGGCCGGGGCGGCTGGTGTCGGCCGGCCCGATTCGGCGGCGCCGTCGCGGGCTGAGGTGTCGGCGCTGCTGGACGCACCGCCGTCGACCATCGCCGAGCCGGACCGCCCCCGGTACGCCGCCCTGGTCGTGGCCGCCGCCAGCAACCCGGACCCGGAAGCGGCCCGGCTGGCCTGGGCGGCGTTGCCGGCCTGGGCCCGCTGGGCGCCCGAGCTGACCGAATTGACCGTCGCCGCCCTGACCGACCTGGACGACCCGCACCGGTGGGCGTCGGCGATGCGGGTGGTGATCCGGCTGCTCGACGAATCGGCGGCGGCAGTGGCAGTGGCAGCTGACGGGTCACCGCCGGCGGTCGACCGGTCGCCGCTGGTGGCCGCGGTGGCCGCGCTGGCCCGGCTGGACCGGGCCGACGACCGGCCGGGTGACCCGGCGTGGGACCGGCCGGCCCACCGCCGCCTCGACCGGGTCGTCGACGCGGCGGTGCGCTGGTGCCGCGACGCCGACCCGGAAACCGACCGGACGGCGGTGCGGGCCGCCGCGCGTACCCTCGCCGGTTTTGCTGATTTGACCCCGCAGGCGGCTCGGCTGCTCACCCACCTGGTGCCGCTGGCCGCACCGACCGCGACCCCGGTCGCGGCCGAGTTGACCGCGCTCGCCGACCTGGTCGCCGACCGTCCGGTGCTGGCTGGCCGGCTCGCCGAGACGCTGACCGACCAGGTCCGCCGCGCCGAGGGCAGCTGGGAGCCGGCGGTGCTGGTCGCCGTCGTCGGGGCGCTCGCTGAGCGGGGCGACCTGGCCGGCGGGCTGTTCGCGGTGGCGCTGGTCCGCGCCGGTGACCGGTACGGCTGGTCGCCGCCGTGGCGGTCGCCGCTGCACCGGCTGCGCCGCCACCCGGTGCCCGACGTCCGGTCGGCGGCCCTCGACATCGCGATGGCGTCCGGCTGAGCCCGACCGGGCGTTGACCTTGCCCGGCTGCCGCACCATGATCGGCAACCGGCAGGTCGGTGCCGGTCAGGTGTTCGGGAGACGGGGGGTAAGCGTGCAGCGAACGGGGCGGTCGCGGCCGTACGGAGGTATCGGGTCGGGCCGGTGGGTCCGGGCGGTGGCCGGGCTCGTCGCGGCCGCCGTCACGGTGACGGCCGTCGCCGGCTGCGGCGACGACGAACGGATGGCCGCCTTCGAGGAGGCGATCATGCCGATCGTCGTCGAGATCGCCAAGGAATCGGTGGCGGCGCTGCCGGCGCCGTACCGGATCGTCGCCGAAGTCGGCATCTACGCCACCGAGGAGGCGGCCCGCGAGCAGGCGGCCGACCAGGACGCCACCTACCTGTTGATCAACCAGACGATCGACGGTACGCAGCGGGTGAGTGTCTTCCGGATCGACACCACCCGCAAGCTGCGGATCGACATGGACGGGCGGTTCGTCACCGAGATCGAACAGAACCGGATCACCATCACCGCCGACCCGACCGTCGACTCCACGCTCGTGATCACCGACGCGCTGGACAGCGAACCGGTGTACGCCGGTGACCGGCTCGTCTTCGACGGTGACGACCTGCACTACGACCTGGACACCGGGCGGTTCGGCGACCCGGAGCAGGATCCGGAGTTCGCCGCGGCGGTGGATCTGGTGGAGCCCCGGTCCGCCGGCACCTGGAGCTCGCTTACCGGCGGCCAGGCCGCCCTGCGTAACGGCGCACAGGCCGCAGACTGGGACGAAGGTACGCCCACCCTCGGCGGCTGCTCGTCACTGCCCGACTCGGCCTGGAACGACGAGGAGGTCGTCCAGGGCATGTTCAGCGGCAACCGGTGGCGGCGGCTGTTCCCGGTCTACTGCATCCGGACCAGCGACGGGCGGTACGGCACGCTCACCCAGCGCACGTCGGTCGACGGCGAGCAGGGCCCGCTGCAACTGGAGTACGTGCTGTGGAAGAGGCCGGGCGACTGACCAGGGTCGGCGGCGTCCCGTTTGCGCGGTTAGGCCTGTCTGCGCGGTTCGGTGCGGCGCGGCGGGCAGGTGGCGAGGCATCCGGGCTCTGGCGGAACATCGGCCGGCCGGGCGGCGTTGGATCCTGGCGTTGGACCGAGTAGGCGAGTGGCCGGGCTGATCTGCCGGGCCTGATCCGCCTGGTCCGCCTGGTCTGTCGCCCGGTGCGGGTGCGGCCGGGTCTGCGGCCCCGCCGGGTGCGGAATGCCGGGCATCCTCGGGTGGTTGTATCCGGTGCGCCGGTGAGACCGCCCCCCGCCTGGCCGGCGGGTGTGCGCGGGTCGGAGCGCGTCGTTTGAGTTCGACTTTCCTGTGCGTGTTCTGTTCTGTCCCGTTCGTGACCGGTCATCGACCCGGTGTGGTCTGGTGTCTGGTTCATTCCCCTCGGAACGGAGATTCTGTTATGAACACGATCTTCCGTAAGTCTGCTCTGTCGGTTGCTGGTCTGCTGACCGCTGGTGGTGTGGTGGCCGCTCCTGCGGTGGCGGCGCAGGCCGCTGGTCCGGGTGCCGCCGACGGCGGTGCGCGTGAGGTGGCGGTGCAGTACGAGGCGCAGCCGAACTTCTACTACTGCGGGCCGGTGGCGACGCGGATCGCGTTGACGGCGCAGGGTCATGCTCCGTCGCAGGATGAGGTGGCGGAGAAGTTGGGGACGACCGAGGCCGGTACCGATTCGGCTGAGGAGACGACCCGGGTACTCAACGAGGTGACCGGTGGTGACGAGTACGAGACGGTGTCGATCGGTGCGGCCGCGGCGAAGCCGGAGCATGTGGCGAAGCTGAAGGCGGATGTGCGTGAGGCCGTGGACGACGACCGGGCCGTGGTGGCGAACATCATGGGCACGGCGTCGGACGTCGACGGGGTGGCGCATTCGTACGAGGGTGGGCACTACCTGACGGTGACGGGTTACCGCGATGGTGGTGACACGGTGAAGATCGCTGACCCGTACTTCGAGGGCCAGGAGTACTGGATGGGCCTCGATGTGCTGGCTGACTGGACCGCCAAGCGCGGCTACTCCGCCTGAGCCACGTCCCTGAGCCACGTCCCTGAGCTCTGCCCAGGTCGAACCCGATGAGGTTGCTTGACCGGTCCGCTGGCCGGGTCCCGTACGCCGGGACCCGGCCAGCGGCGTTCGGCGTGCCTGACGTTGCATTTTCGTCGGTGGCAGGGTGTACTCTGAAGCAGAGGTTAGAACGGGTGTTCGATAACAGGTAGCTCTGCTGGTTGGGTCCGCCGGTCAGCAACGGCACCACCGGAGTCGACACCCGTACTGGCCGCCGGGAGGAGCGATTCGCGGCGCGAGTCCCGGCAGTGCGGCGCCGCGAGCCGCACGCCCCGGCACTGGACTTTCGCGGGTCCAGCGCCACCAGGCAGGACCGCTGCCCGCCGCCCCCGACCCCCGGGCGGCGGGCAGCGGACCCCGCCAGCATCGTCGGTGCGGATGCGGTGTGGGGAAGCATCCGCATCCGCACCGACGACGCCCCGCCGACGTCTTCCTCCGTGGGCGGGCACCCGAACAGGTGAAACGCGCGGAGGAGGATCCATGCCGACCACTTCGGCACCGGCCCAGGCACCCACGGTGCCGGCGCACCTGCTGCCCAACCGCACCCCGGCCCAGTTGCTCGTCCTCGCCCGGCACGGGCTGACCGAAGCGGGCAACACCCGCCCCGACGGGCTGCGGTACGCGGCGGCCCACCTGGCAGCCCTGCGCGCCGCCGCCGCGATGCTCGCCGCCCGCGCCCGGCCCGCACCGACCCGCCGCAACCGGGTCACCAGTGTCTGGGCCCTGCTGATGATGGTCGCTCCCGAGATGGCCGAGTGGGCCACCTTCTTCGCCGCCGGTGCCAGCAAACGGGCCGCCGCCGAAGCCGGCATCCCCCGGGTGGTCACCGCCCGGGAAGCCGATGACCTGCTGCGCTCCGCCGGGCAGTTCGTCTCCCTGGTCGAGGACACCCTCGGGCTGGCCCACCAACCGGCGCTCGACCCGGCTCTCGACGGCCTGGCCGCTGCCTGACCGACCAACCCACGCAGGCGTGACTTTGTTGTTGCCGCCGGCACTCGTGGTGCCGGCGGCGATCACGCGCGCACACCACCACCAAACACCATGTAAGCGGAACACCCGGGGGGAGAGAAGCAGGATGGCGGGGCGAATGGTGGCCGGCACGGCGGCGTTGTCCGCCGTCGCTGCCGGCCTGGTCCGCCCGGCCAGTGCGTTCGCTGGCGGCGCCGGATCAGCGGCGACGGCCGGTACGCCGGACCCGACCGGCCTGCCCGGGGCGGGCGGCATCGACCGGGTGCTTCCCGTCCCGACCATGCTCACCGGCCTGCTCCCCGGGCGAGGGCTGCGCCGCGGCTCCACCGTCAACGTGCTGCCCCACCGGTCGGCCCGGCTCGGCGCGACCTCGCTGCTGCTGGCCCTGCTCGCCGAGGCGTCCCGGGCCGGGCTGTGGTGCGCCGTCGTCGGAGTGCCGGCGCTGGGTGTCACCGCCGCAGCCGAGCTGGGCATCGCCCTGGACCGGCTGGCCCTGGTGCCCAACCCCGGACCGGACTGGCCGGCGGTGGTCGCCGCGCTGATCGACGGGGTGGACGTGGTGGTGGTCGCCGCCCCCGCCGCCGTGACAGCGCAGGTGACCGGCAGGCTCGCCGCCCGGGCCCGGCAGCGGGGCTGCGTGCTGGTGCCCTGCGGCCGGTGGGACGCCCCCGACGTAACCCTGCAGGTGGTGAACGGCCGCTGGGAAGGGCTCGGGCCGGGCCGGGGCCGGCTACGCCGTCGGGAAATGGTCGTCTCCGCCCGGGGCCGGGGAGCGCTGACCCGGCCCCGGGAGATCCGGATCTGGCTGCCCGGTGGCCCACCCACCCCGGCAGCCGCCGCGCCGGCCGGCGGCCTCACCCGCCGGACCCGCCGTGCCGAGCTGACCCTGGTGCAGCGGCGATGAGCCGCACTGAGCTGACCCTGGTGCGGCGCGGATGAACATGGCCACCCCGGCCGGCCGGCCCACCCGGGCGCTGGTCGTCTGGTGCCCCGACTGGCCGGTGACGGCCGCCGAGATCATCGACGGCGTGCCGGCCACCGGGCCGGTCGCCGTACTGCACGCCAACCGGGTGGTCGCCTGCACCGCGGCTGCCCGCGCCGACGGCGTACATCCCGGGTTGCGCCGACGGGATGCGCAGAGTCGCTGCCCCGGGCTCACCGTGCTCGACCACGACCCGGCCCGCGACGCCCGGGCGTTCGAGCCGGTCGTCGCCGCGATCGAACAGGTCGTCGCCGGAGTCGAGGTGCACCGCCCCGGGGCGTGCGCCGTCGCCGCCCGAGGCCCGGCCCGCTACTTCGGCGGCGAGGAGGCCGCCGCCGAGCAGATCGTCGAACACGTCGCGCAGGTCTGCGAAGTCGAAAGCCAGGTGGGTGTCGCCGACGGGTTCTTCGCCGCCGGGCTGGCCGCCCGTACCGGCCGGATCGTCCCGCCCGGCGACAGCCGCACGTTCCTGGCCGGGCTGCCGCTGCGGGTGCTCGGCCGACCCGACCTGGCCGGCCTGCTGCGCCGGCTCGGTCTGCGTACCCTCGGGGATTTCGCCGCGCTGCCGGCCCGCGACGTGCTCGCCCGGTTCGGCCCCGACGCGGCGCTGGCCCACCGGCTCGCCGCCGGGCGCGACGAACAGCCGTTCACCCCCCGACAACCGCCCCCCGAACTGTCCGTCACCGCCGACTACGACGAACCGCTCGACCGGGTCGACGCGGCCGCGTTCGCCGCCCGCGCCCTGGCCGAGCAGCTGCACGACCAGCTCAGCGGGAACGGACTGGCCTGCACCCGGGTCGGCATCGAAGCGGTCACCGCACACGGCCAGGAACTGCACCGCGTCTGGCGGCACGACGGCATGCTCACCGCCGCGGCGATCACCGACCGGCTGCGCTGGCAGCTCGACGGCTGGCTCACCGGAGCCGCCGCCCGCCGGCCGGGTGCCGGCACCGCCGCGTCACCGCCGGCGCCCACCGCCGGGATCGTCCGGCTGCGGCTCGTCCCGGACGGGGTGCTCGCCCGGGTCGCCCTGCAGCCCGGCCTGTGGGGGGAGATCGGCGCGGAGGACGCCCGGGCGCGCCGGGCGTTGACCCGGGTGCAGGGGCTGCTCGGGCCGGACGCGGTGGTCACCGCCGTGCTCGGTGGCGGTCGGTCCCCGGTCGACCAGGTCCGACTGGTGCCGTGGGGCGACGAACGGGCGCCGACCCGGCCCGAAGCGCCGCCGTGGCCCGGCCGGCTGCCACCACCGGCACCGGCGGTCGTGCTGCCCGCCCCGCTGCCGGCCGAGGTGTACGACGCGGCAGGCGAACCGGTCACCGTCAGCGCCCGGCTGGTGGTCAGCGCCGCGCCGGCCCGGGTCGCCGTCGGTACGGGCCCCCCGGTCGACGTCACCGGCTGGGCCGGCCCGTGGCCGCTCGACGAACGCTGGTGGGTGCCGGCCGAGGCGCGCCGCCGGGCCCGGTTCCAGGTCGCGCTCGCCGACGGCAGCGCCCTGCTGATCGCCCGCACCGACGGGCGCTGGGTGGTGGAGGCCGTCTATGACTGACGACCCGATGGTGGTCGACCCGCTCGCGGTCGACGGCGACGGCGGTGACGCGCCGGGCTGGACCCGCAAACGGGCACCGTACACACCGCCGCCGGGGCTGACCGCGCCGTCGGCCGCACTGTCGGCCGCACCGTCGGCCGCGCCGCTGGTCACCGCCGGTGGGGGGCCGGCCGCCGCCGGGGGCGGGCCGGTCACGCCGTACGCCGAACTGCACTGCCACAGCAACTTCAGTTTCCTCGACGGGGCCAGCCACCCGGAGGAGCTGGTCGAGGAGGCGGTCCGGTTGGGGTTGACCGCGCTGGCCGTCACCGACCACGACGGCTGTTACGGGGTGGTGCGGTTCGCCGAGGCGGCCGCCGCGTACGGACTGCCGACCGTGTTCGGTGCAGAGCTGTCCCTCAGCACCATGGACACCGCAGACCGGCGGGCGGCACCGCGCACCGGGGAGCCGGATCCGGCCGGGCGACATCTCCTGGCGTTGGCCCGTGGCCCGGCCGGCTACGCCCGGCTGGCCCGGGTCATCTCCCGGGCGCAGCTGCGCGGCGGAGAGAAGGGCCGACCCGACTACGGCAGCCTGGAGCAGGTCGCCGCCGAGTTGCGCGACCACGTACTGGTGCTGACCGGCTGCCGCAAGGGGCCGGTGCCGGCGGCGCTGCGTACCGGCGGGGCGGCCGCCGCCGATGTGGAGCTGGACCGGCTGGTGGCGCTGTTCGGCGCGGACGGCGTCGCGGTCGAGCTGACCGACCACGGGCATCCGGACGACGGCGACCGCAACGACGCCCTCGCCGAGCTGGCCGGCGCCCGCGGGCTGCCGACGGTGGCCAGCGGCAACGTGCACTACGCCACGCCGGCCCGGCACCGGATGGCCGGCGTGCTGGCCGCGATCCGGGCCCGCCGCGGCCTGGACGACATCGACGGCTGGCTGCCCGCCGCCGGCGCCGCCCACCTGCGCTCCGGCGCCGAGATGGCGGCCCGGTTCGCCGACTACCCGGGTGCGGTGGCCCGGGCCGCCGGCTACGGCGCCGAACTGGCGTTCGACCTGCAGCTGGTCGCCCCCCGGCTGCCGGACCACCCGGTGCCGGCCGGGCACACCGAGATGAGCTGGCTGCGGGAGCTGACCTGGCGGGGCGCGCTGGAACGGTACGGCCCCCGCGAGGCCCACCCGGAGGCGTACCGGCAGCTCGACCACGAACTCGACATGATCGAGCGGCTGGACTTCCCCGGCTACTTCCTGGTCGTGCACGACATCGTGGCGTTCTGCCGCGAAGCCGACATCTACTGCCAGGGGCGGGGGTCGGCGGCCAACTCGGCGGTCTGCTACGCGCTGCGGATCACCAACGTCGACGCGGTCCGCCACCAGCTGCTGTTCGAACGGTTCCTCGCCCCGGAACGCGACGGCCCGCCGGACATCGACGTCGACATCGAGTCCGGCCGCCGCGAGGAGGTCATCCAGTACGTGTACCGCCGCTACGGCCGGGAACACACCGCCCAGGTGGCCAACGTGATCTCGTACCGGCCCCGGTCGGCGGTGCGCGACGTGGCCCGCGCGTTCGGGTTCTCGCCCGGCCAGCAGGACGCCTGGAGCAAACAGATCGACCACTACGGCGCGGTCGCGGCGGCCGGGGAGGACATTCCGGCGCAGGTGGTGGCGTACGCCGACGAACTGCAGACCTTCCCCCGGCATCTGGGCGTCCACTCCGGCGGCATGGTGATCTGCGACCGGCCGGTGATCGAGGTGTGCCCGGTGGAGTGGGCCCGGATGCCGGGGCGCACCGTGCTGCAGTGGGACAAGGACGACTGCGCCAGCGTCGGCCTGGTCAAGTTCGACCTGCTCGGGCTCGGCATGCTCACCGCGCTGCACGACGCGCACGACCTGATCGGCTCCGAACTGGACCTGAGCGCCATGTCGCTGGACGACCCCGAGGTGTACGCGATGCTGTGCCGGGCCGACTCGGTCGGGGTGTTCCAGGTGGAGAGCCGCGCCCAGATGGCCACCCTGCCCCGGCTGAAACCGACCTGCTTCTACGACCTGGTCGTCGAGGTGGCGTTGATCCGGCCCGGCCCGATCCAGGGCGGCTCGGTGCACCCGTACATCCGCCGGCGCAACGGCCAGGACCCGGTGACCTACCCGCATCCGCTGATGCGCAACGCGTTGGAGAAGACCCTCGGGGTGCCGCTGTTCCAGGAGCAGCTGATGCAGTTGGCGATCGACCTGGCCGGCTTCGACGCCGCCGGCGCCGACCAGCTGCGCCGGGCGATGGGGTCGAAACGGTCGGCGTCTCGGATGGCCGCGATCCGCGACCGGCTGTACGCCGGAATGGCCGGCCGGGGCATCACCGGTGAACTGGCCGACGACCTGTACGTGAAGCTGAGCGCGTTCGCCAGCTTCGGGTTCCCGGAGAGCCACGCGATGAGCTTCGCCTACCTGGTGTACGCCAGTGCCTGGCTCAAGCGTTACCACCCGGCACCGTTCCTGGCCGCGCTGCTCAACGCCCAGCCGATGGGGTTCTACTCGCCGCAGACCCTGGTGGACGACGCCCGCCGGCACGGGGTACGGGTGCACCGGCCGGACGTCAACGCCAGCGGCGCGGCGGCCACCCTGGTCGTCGACGCCCGTACCCGGTGGGGTGGCGCGCCGGGGGAGCCGCCGCACCAGTGGGGGGTCGGCGGCCCGCAGGTGCGCCTCGGCCTGTCGGCGGTCCGGAGCATCGGCGACGACCTGGCCGAGCGGATCGAGGCCGAGCGGGCCGCGCACGGGCCGTACCGGGACATGCCGGACCTGGCCCGCCGGGTCGGGCTGACCGCTGCCCAGCTGGAGGCGCTGGCCACCGCCGACGCGTTCGCCTGTTTCGGGCTGACCCGTCGGCAGGCGCTGTGGGGGGCCGGGGCAGCCGCGCAGGAACGCGCCGACCGGCTGCCGGGTGTCGCCGTCGGGGTCGCGGCGCCGGCCCTGCCCGGTCTGGAGGAGGTCGACGCGTTGATGGCCGACGTGTGGGCCACCGGGCTGTCGCCGGAGAATCATCCGGTGCGGTTCGTCCGGGACCGGCTGGCCGCCGCCGGGGCGGTGCCGATCGCCGCCCTGGGTCGGGTCGACGCCGGCACCCGGGTCCGGGTCGGCGGTATCGTCACCCACCGGCAGCGCCCGGCGACCGCCGGTGGGGTGACGTTCGTGAACCTGGAGGACGAGACCGGGATGCTCAACGTGACCTGCTCACCCGGGCTGTGGCAGCGCTACCGGACGGTGGCCCGGTCCAGCGCGGCGCTGCTGGTGCGGGGTCGGCTGGAGAAGGCCGAAGGGGTGATCAACCTGGTCGCCGACCGGCTGGAAGCGGTGACCACCCCGGTCAGTCCGACGTCCCGGGACTTCCGCTGAATACACAGCCGATGCCGCAGATCAGCTCGGCGACGGGTCGGGTGCCGGGGTGGTGTCGGGGCTCGGGTTCAGGGCCGGCAGTTGGAACGGGTTCCGCTCGGGACAGAGCGGGTAGGTGTACTCCACATTCGGGTCGCGCAAGGTGACTCGGCCGCCCATACGCGAGAGGCTCTGCCCGACCCGCAGCTGTTCCAGGTCTGACAACTCACACCAGTTCGGGGAGCCGAGAACGATCGGCTCGCCGTTCTCGTCGAACAGCCGGGCACCTTCCACCAACTGTCCCTGACTGTCGTAGACATACACGTCCAGCGGAGCCGGCAACGGGGGAGCGAGGTAGGCCGCGCCGCCGTTCGACTCCATCACGACGAGCGGACCTTCTGACGTTGATCCGAGGCCGAACAGGAAGTACGAGGCGAACCCAACGAGCGCCAGGGCGGTGGCGCCAGTCACCACCAGCCGTGGCCGTCGGGTCAGTCGTAGTCCTCGGCGGCCGAGCCAGACCGAGCCGGTCACGGCCACGGTGAGAAGTAGCAGCCCGGCCGGGACGCTGCCATCGGGGGTGGGCAGCGGCGAGGAGATCCCTCCGAAGACCAGGTGGGTGAGGAGCATCGCGGCGAGGTAGCCGCGCAGTACCCACCAGCCGGGGCGCAGCGACCGCAGGAACTCGCTGGCGGTGCCGTGAGCGAGGACCGGGCCGACCCGGCGGTCGATCCGGCCCAGCCGGTGGCGGGTGGCCTGCCAGGCGGCAGCCGCCCGGTGGCCGATCCCCGGCGGCGACGCCGGGGCGTCCAGTGCGGCGCTGGCGCGCAGTTCGGCGGCGTACTCCGTCGGGTCGCCGAGCCGGTCGACCAGCGTGCCGTCGCCTTCGGCGAGCACCTCGGCGAGGTGCTCGGGCAGGTCTTCCAGCAGTTCGTCGCGGACCGGGCCGGGCAGGTCGGCCAGCGCGGACCGGACCTGCTCGACGTAGTGCGTGATCTCAGCCTGCGTCGCGGCGTTCACGCCGCCACCCCCCGATCGTCAAGTAGGTTGTCCATCGTCGTGGCAAAGCCGCGCCAGGTCTTGCCGGAGCGGGTCAACTGGTCACGCCCGGCGCCGTTGAGTGAGTAGTACTTGCGGTGCGGGCCCTCCTCGGACGGGACCACGTAGGTGGTGAGCAGACCGGCCTGGAACAGCCGGCGCAGCGTGCCGTACACCGAGGCGTCGCCGACCTCGGTCAGCCCGGCGGTGCGTAGTCGCCGCAGGATGTCGTAGCCGTAGCCGTCCTCGTGCTGCAGCACAGCGAGGACGGCCAGATCGAGCACCCCTTTGAGAAGCTGGGTGGTATCCACGCTTCGCAGACTACTTCGTAGTGCGATATACCGTCAATCGCGGAGTACCGCCGCCCGGCGACGAGCGCCGCCCCGGGCCGCACCGGGCCGCACCGGACCGAGTGGGACCGGGCCGGGCCGATAGGCTCGCGCGGGTGGAACCGACACACATCCCGGCCGGCCAGGCGGCCGGCCCGCGAACCGCCGTGGTCTGGTCCGTCCTGCGTCACGAACTGGACCGGCAGCCCGGCCGCAGGCTCACCGTGGTCGACGTCGGCGGCGGCACCGGTGGCTTCGCGGTGCCGTTGGCCGAAGCAGGACACCAGGTGACCGTGGTCGACGCCAGCCCCGACGCGCTGGCCGCGCTCACCCGACGGGCCGCCGACGCCGGGGTCGCCGACCGGATCACCGCCACCCAGGGCGACGGCGACGCGCTCGGCGAGCTGATCGCGCCGGCCAGCGCCGACCTGGTGCTCTGCCACGCGGTACTGGAGGTGGTCGACGAGCCGGCCCGGGTGGTGGAGTCGCTGGCCACGGTGCTGCGGCCGGGCGGGGCGGCCAGCGTACTGGTGGCCGGCCGCGCCGCAGCGGTGCTGGCCCGCGCGGTCAACGGACATCTCGACCTCGCCGCCGCACTGCTCGCCGACCCGCAGGGCACCGCCGGCGCGCGGGACACGCTGCGCCGCCGTTACGACGCCGACCGCGCCGTCGATCTGCTCGCCGCCGCCGGGCTGCGGGTCGAGCAGATCCACGGGGTACGCGTACTGTCCGACCTGCTGCCGGCGGCCGTCGCCGAGGGTGACCCGCAGGCCCTGCTCGCCCTGGAGCTCGCCGTCGCCGCCCAGCCGCCGTACCGGGACCTCGCCACCCAGCTGCACCTGTTCGCCCGGCGTCCGCTGTGACAGCGGCGGACCCGCCGGCTGCGGAGCTGCTGCGCCCGGTGCGCCCGGAGTACGGCGCGGCCAGCCTCGCCGACGTGCTGCCCAGCGTGCTGGCGGTGCTCGGGGTGCCCGGCGCGGACGACGTACTCGGCCTCGCCGGGCCGCTCGCCGGGGTGCGGCGCGTCGTGGTGCTGCTGGTCGACGGGCTCGGCTGGCACCAGCTGCCGGCCGCCGGCGAACACGCTCCGACGCTGGCCGCGCTCTCCGCCGGCCGGTACGCGCGGCGGCTCACCACCGGCTTCCCGTCCACCACACCGACCAGCCTGGTCAGCTTCGGCACCGGTGCCGCGCCGGGGGCGCACGGGGTGCTCGGCTTCCGCAGCCTGGTGCCCGGCACCGACCGGGTACTCAACCACGTCGACTGGCGCGACGACCCGGACCCGCGGCGGTGGCAGCCGGTGCCGACCCAGCTGGAACGGGCGGCGGCCGCCGGGGTGACGGTCACCGTGGTCAGCCGGCCCGAGTTCGCCGGCAGCGGGCTGACGGTCGCCGCCAACCGGGGCGGCGCGTACCGGGGCGCGGCCGACGCCGACGCCCTCGCCGCCGGGCTGCTCGACGCGGTCACCGCCGGCGACGCTCCGGTGCTGGTCTCCGGCTACCATCCCGACCTGGACCGGCACGGCCACCTGTCCGGGGTCGGTTCCCCGCCCTGGCGGGCCGCCGCCGCCGACCTGGACCGGCTGCTGGACCGGGTGCTGGGCGGGCTGCCCCGGGACGCGGCGCTGCTGGTGACCGCCGACCACGGTCAGCTGAACGTGCCGGCCGACCCGCGACACCGGTTCGACCTGGACACCGACCCCCGGCTGCGGGCCGGCGTGCGGGTGGTCGCCGGGGAGCCCCGCGCCCGCTACCTGCACCCGGTGCCGGGCGCGGTGGGCGACGTCATCGCCGGGTGGCGGGCCGTCCTCGGCCCGGCGGCCCGGGTGGCCGAGCGGGACGAGCTGATCGCCGAAGGCTGGTTCGGCCCGGTGCCGTCGGGGCATCTGGGCCGGATCGGCGACGTCGTGGTGATCTGTCAGGACCGGTTCGTCGTGGTGGCCACCCGGACCGATCCGGTCGGCTCCGCGTTGGTCGGCTTCCACGGTGGAGTGACCGAGGTCGAGATGGCCGTTCCGCTGCTGATCACCACCGGCGCTGGTCGCGAGTGATTTGCCCGGTTGAGTGTGCTATGAGAGTGAAACTCGCGGTGCGGTGGGCGAGAAAGATCGAGTTCCTGGTGTGACGAGGGCCGGGCAGCGGTGCACTGTCCGGTTGGGCGGCTACTCTGTTACCAGGTGATGACGTCCGCCGGACGGAAAATCAACCTAGGCGGTCCGTCGTCCGGCTTTCCGACCCGCGACCCCCCTCGTAGACTTGCGGGTAAGCAGCCGGTTGGCTGCCACGGTCTGTCGGTCCGACCGGGCTGACCAACGTGACCGGGGAGGAGTGCCGTGCCGCTCTCGGAGCACGAGCAGCGGCTGTTCGAGCAGATCGAGCGGTCGCTTGCCGAGGACCCCAAATTCGCCTCGGCCGTGCGCGCCAGCGACCCGCGTTTCCACGCGCGGCGTCGCCTGCTCGTCGCTGCCGGTGTGATCATCATTGGCCTTGCCCTGGTCGTTTACGGCACAGTGAGCAAAGTGCCGCTGCTCGGTGTGGCCGGCTTCGTGGTCATGCTCGGGGCAGCGGCGTTCGCCATGCAGTCCCAGCGCAAGTCGAACTCGCCCGACCTGCGGGTGGTCGGCGGGACCACACGTCGGAGGACCCGCAGCGGGCGACGGTCATCGCTGATCGACCGGCTGGACGAGCGCTGGCGCCAGCGGCCGGAGGGCCACCGCTGACCTAGCGGGCGGGACCAGCCGCCCGGTTCGGCGTGAGCCGGGTGGTCTTGTCGTGCCCGCCTACCGGCCCGCCACGCGGGGCAGCGGCGGTCGGCCACGGATCTCGTCGACTGACCGCGCTGCTTGACTGACCGCGCTGCGATCAAGCGTCTCGGCACGTGGGCGATTATGCCCGGTGCGCCGACCCGAGGTGGCGGTTTCGCGAAACCCCGGGACGGGTCAGCGACCCGCCCGGTTGGCCAACAGCCGGCGCGGACTCAACCGCGCCGCCGCGTCGCGCCACCGGCCGACGACCGAGAAGACCCGGCTGTACGCCTCGACAACCGCGTCCCGCCAGCGCAGCAGTACCGACAGCGGCAGGAGCCGGGCCGCCAGCCGGGTACGCCGACCCACCCCGGCCGCCAACGCCGCCCGTACCCGCCCCAACGCCTCGACCAGCGGCTCGCCCGGCACCGGTTGACGGGCGTACCGGGCCCGCTCCTCCGCCTGGCTGAGTAGCTGGACCGCGTCGGTCGCCGCACCGTGGACCGACTCCAGAGCAGCCAGCCGCGCCGCGGTTGCCCGTGGCGTCTCCGACCGGTCGACCGGCATCCGCAGGTCGACCAGGGTGTCGACCAGTTCGCTCCAGACGGCGTGCGCGTGCTGCCGGGCGGCCCCGGCGTCGGCGCCGGTGACGGTCATCAGCGGAGCACCACCGGCGGCGGCCCCGCTCGCGGCGGGGGAGTCGGCGTCCCGAGCGTCCGTCGGGTCGGTGCCCGCCGGGGTCACCGGAGCCAGGACACGGGCCAGCCGCCGACGGCGTACCGTCGCGCGTCGGGCCGCAGGCAGGGCCGCCAACACGAGCACCGCGACCACACCAGCGAGGGCCCACCACGGCCAACGGGGACCGGCGGTGGAATCGGCAGCGGATCCGGCACCCAGTGCACCCGGGTCGAGCTGGCCGGGCCCGGTCTCCGGCAGCGCCGTCGTCGAAGGCGCGGCGGACGGGGCCGCGCTCGGTCCGGCGCTCGGTCCGGCGTCCGGCGGGGCGTCCACGTCCGGCGCCCACTCGGAGCGCACCGAGCCGGGGATGCTCGCCGCCGGGGTCGGGTCGAACGGCACCCAGCCGAGCCCGTCGAAGTAGACCTCGGTCCACGCGTGCAGGTTCAGGTTGGTCAGCGTGTACGTGTTCTCCAGTCGTCGGGAGCCGTTGGTGAAACCGAACGCCACCCGGGCGGGTACGTCCGCGGCGCGGACCAGCCACGCCATCGCGGCGGCGTACTGCTGGCAGAAACCGACCTTGTTGTCGAGGAAGTTGACGATGTCCTGGCCGGCCGTGCCGCCCTCGGTGGCCAGGCTGTAGGTGAAACCGTTGTCTCGGGAGAAGTGCTCGTAGATGGCCAGCACCCGGTCGTAGTCGCTGCGCGCGCCGGCAGTCAGCTCCCCGACCAGCTCGGTCACCTGCGGCACCTGCGGCACTGCGGTGAACGCCTGCCGCAGGTCGTTGTCGGCCGGCAACGGTTGGGACCGGCGCAGTGCCCCCGGGGTGTAGCTGGTGCGGACGTACTCGAATCCGTAGGTCATGTTGCGGGCCCGCGACTGGCCGGAGAAGACGATCTGCGCGGTGCGGTCGTACGCCCAGTTGCCGTCCACGTCGCGCATCTGCACCGGCACCGCGTAGGTCGGCAGCAGCGCCATGTTGAAGTTCCCGGTGACCTCGACGGTCGCCTCGTACGCCTGGTGGCTGACCCCGGTGTTGCGGATGTCCGGGTCGGTCCGCGGGTCGGGCAGCGACCGGGCCGAGTCCGGCCGCCCGCGTGGCGGGCGACTGGCGAAACCGTCCTCGCGCAGCTCATCGGCGATACCGATCCGCAGGTACGCCGGGGCCGGGTCGTTGGTCGTCACCCGGACCATCTCGGTGACCTCGCTCTGGTTGAGCTGGCCGCTCAACGCCGCGAACAGGTTCACCTGGCCGGGGCCGTTGCCCAGCCCGTTGCCGCCGGTCCCGCCGCCGCTGAGGTTGGTCAGCAGCCCGGACGTCATGCCGGGGATGGTCAGCGGGATCAGCACCGCGATGACCACCCCGAGCACGGCGAGCCGCCGACCGGCGGCGGCCAGCGGCGACGGCTCCCACACGTCGACGTCCCGGCCGTCGCCGGTGAACCGGCGGCCGAACCGGCGGACCCGGTCGACGTTGTCGGCCATCAGCAGCCACAGGTAGCCGACCGCGCCGACCACGAACGGTGCCGCCGGAACGCTGTCGACGTAGATCGCCACCGGCACCGAGTAGATCGCCAGCATCGGCAGGCCGGCCAGCGCCGGCCGGCGCAGGGTCACCGTGAGCACGTCGACGACGACCGCGACCGAACCGATCCCCAGCGCGGTGATGAACAGCAGCGCGTCGCCGTCGGGCACCGGCACGCCGTACGCGTGCACGTCCTGCGCCGACTGGGCCAGCAGCGCACCGAAGTGGCCGATTGTCGCCGGCGACGGCAGCACCGCGAGGAACTCGTCGCCGCTGGGGAACAGCCAGGTCAGGGCGAGGAGCAGCGCGCCGATCATGGCCACCGGGTGCAGCCATCCGGGAGCCCGCAACGAGCGGACCAGCATCCCGGCGCCACCGATCATGGTCACGGTGATCGCGCACTGCACCAGCCAGGTCCAGTCCTGGAAGATGGTGGCCATCGGCGCGGCCGCCATCAGGGTGGCTGCCGCCGCGACCAGACCGAGGTGTCTGCGGGTGGTCAATTCACTCCTCCGGCTATCGTCTCGGCCAGCGCGGCCCGCCAGGCGAAGCCCTGGGAACCCCGGGCGAGCTGCGGCCACAGCGACGGCAACTGGTCGCCATGGTTCACTCCGATCACCCGCCAGCCGCTCTGCAGCAGCGACAGCGCGGCGGCACCGTGCGCCCGGTCGGCCTCGGCCCGTTCGTCCGGGCTCAGATTCATCCAGGTCGAGCTGTCGATCAGCAGGCCGACGCAGGTCGACCGGTTGCCCCGCAGCCCGGCCAGCAGCTTAGCCTCGGTCGGGGTGAGCGCTCCGAACAACGCGATCACCAGTGAACTGTCCGAGCGGCGGCGTACCTGCTCGACCAGGGTGGCGATGTCGCTGCGTTGGCCGGCGGTGACGTCGGCCAGCCGGTCGAGCAGCAGTCCGTCCCCGTCGGCCTCGGTGGCGTCGGCGTCGATGCCGGTGTCGGTGACCAGCCGCAGCCGGTAGCCGTTCGACCGGAAGTGCACGGCGATGCTCGCTGCCGCCGCCACCGCCCACTCGAAGCTCGCCGTCGGGCCCTCGCCACGGTGCGCGTACGCGCGGGTGTCGAGCACCACGGTCGCCCGGGTCTCCCACGGCTGTTCTTCCCGGCGCACCATCAGCTCACCGGTGCGGGCGGTCGACTTCCAGTGCACCCGGCGCAGGTCGTCACCGCGGCGGTACTCGCGGGTGGCGGAGTCGTCGTCGCCGTGCACCGCCACCGACCGGGCCCGGCTGTCACCGGAACCGGCGTACTCGCTGGCGAGTTGGACCGACGGCAGCGCGGTGACCTGTGGGATGACCGTGAGCCGGTCGACGCTGGGGAAGGCCCGGGTCAGCTCGCACAGGCCGAACGGGTCGGTGAGCCGGACCACCAGCGGGCCGACCTCGTAGCGGCCGCGGACCTCGGCCCGCACCGTGTACGCCACCGAACTGGCCTGCTGAGCACCGAGCCGTTCCAGCACCACCCGGGGCCGGCTGCCCAGGGCGTACGGCAGCCGGTCCTCCAGCAGCAGGGTGCCGGTGGGCAGCCGGGACAGGTTCTGCAGCCGCAGCACCACCCGGGCGTTGGAGCCGACCGGGATCCGGTGCGGTTCCAGCGAGCGGGTACAGGCCAGCTTGTACCGGCTACGGCCCACGTACAGGGCGGCCAGCAGCGGCAGGACGGCCAGCAGGATGGCGACCCGCAGCAGGTCCTTCTCGCCGAGGATCAGTGCCGAGACGACCGCCGCCGCGCCGGCGGCCAGGAACGACCGGCCGCGGGTGGTCAGGCCGCGCAGCGCCGCCCGCATCGGTCACCGGCCTCGCGGCTCGAAGGGGACGGCCATCGGGGCGTCGGCCGGGCCGAACTGGCTGCCGTCGTACGCCGGGGCGGCCGGCCGTTGCCGCTCGTGGGGCAACGGCATCCGGTGCACCAGCTCGGCGATGATCGCGTCGGTGGTCCGTCGGGCCAGCTGTGCCTCGGCGGTCGGGATCAGCCGGTGGGCCAGCACCGGAACGGCGAGCGCCTGCAGGTCGTCCGGGAGCACGTAGTCGCGGCCCTCCAGCGCGGCGACCGCGCGGGCGGTACGCAGCAGCTGCAGGGTCGACCGGGGCGACGCACCGAGTCGCAGCTCCGGGGACTCCCGGGTGGCGGTGACCAGGTCCACCGCGTACTGCTTGACCGGGTCGGCGACGTGCACCTCCCGGACGGTGGCGATCAGCCGCCGTACCCCCGCCGCGTCGGACACCGGCTGCAGCTGGTGCACCGGGTCTGCCGCGCCGTGCCCGTCGAGCATCGCCAGCTCGGCGCTCGGGTCGGGGTAGCCCATCGCGATCCGGGCGGTGAACCGGTCCCGCTGCGCCTCCGGCAGCGGGTAGGTGCCCTCCATCTCGATCGGGTTCTGGGTGGCGATCACCATGAACGGCGTCCGCAGCTCGTAGGTGGTGCCGTCGACGGTGACCTGCCGCTCCTCCATGCATTCGAGCAGCGCGGCCTGGGTCTTCGGGGACGCCCGGTTGATCTCGTCGCCGACCACCAGGTTGGCGAAGACCGCGCCCGGCTTGAACTCGAAGTCGTGGTTGTCCTGGTTGTAGACGCTGACTCCGGTCACATCACTGGGCAGCAGGTCCGGGGTGAACTGGATTCGGCGTACGGAGCAGTCGATCGACCTGGCCAGCGTCTTGGCGAGTTTGGTCTTACCAACTCCGGGAACGTCCTCGATCAGCAGGTGTCCCTCTGCGAGCAGGACGGCGAGTGCCAGCCGAACCGTGGCGGTTTTGCCCTCGATGACCTGCTCGATGTTGGCCACGATAGCGTCGGACACGGCGCGGAACTCGTCATGGGGCATCGGAGCACCCAGATCGTCCCAGCTGTCTTGGGTCACGATCCTCCTCCTCGTCGTACGGCGTCACGCGGGTCGGCCGGCCCGGCCGCCCGCCGTCGGTCACGTGGGGGACCGTCGTCTCCCGCCGCAGGGACCCCACATGCCTCTCAGGCTATCCATCTTTCGCGCGTCCGCCATCCACGGGATGGCGTGGTCTGCTCACCTGCCCATGCTCACCATGGGCGACCCGGTCGTAGACGGACGGTCCGGGTGCCGCGTGGGAGCGGGCGGGGCGGCGCCCGCTCCCACCGGGAGTACGGGCCGGTGACCGGTCCGGTTCAAGCGCCCGCCCGGACCGCGCCCCGCCCCGACCGACACCACCCGCCGGGGTGAACCCGCCGGG
Source organism: Solwaraspora sp. WMMA2080 (assembly GCF_027497395.1). GTDB lineage: Bacteria > Actinomycetota > Actinomycetes > Mycobacteriales > Micromonosporaceae > Micromonospora_E. Next base: position 224,566 of record NZ_CP114910.1, read on the forward strand.
CGGCCGGGTAGGACCGGCGTTTCCCGGGTAGTCGGCGACACCAGCGGTGACCAGGTCAGATGGTCGGGCGGGTCGACCGGTACGTGCAACCGGAGGGAGCTGGATGTCCACAGCCGGCTACATCGTGACCGTCGTCGCCGTCTGGGTGCTCTCCGGGATCGTAGCGGTGGCGGTGTTCATCGCCCGGCACGGCCAACGCGCCTGGTACTGGTATCCGTTGGGCGCCGTGCTCGGACTGCTCTTCGTCCCGATCGCGGTGGAGCGCGGATCGCGACCGACGGGGCGGTTGGAAACCCGCCCGGCACCGCCCGACACCGGGCCGAGCGCACCCGGCACGGGGCCCCGGGTGTTGGTCGGCCTGGACGGCTCCGCCGACTCCGAGCACGCCCTGCGTACGGCGCACCGGGTGCTCGCCGGTCGCGTCGGCGAGCTGATCCTGACCACCGTGGTCGACGTCGCCGCCGTCGAGCGGGGCGAACGCACCGCCGAAGAAGTCGACCAGCTGGACCGGGCACGGGAACTGCTCACCGACCGGGCGGCCCGACTGCGCCACGCCGTCGGGCAGCCGCTGCCGAGCAGCATCGAGATCGTCACCGGCCGGCCCGCCCGGGCCCTGCTGGACGTCGCTCAGGCGCGCGACGTGGACATGATCGTGGTCGGGCGGCGGGGCCGTGGACTGTCCAACCGGCTGCTCGGCAGCGTCGCCGACCAGGTGGTCCGGGATGCCACCCGGCCGGTGCTGCTGGCCGCCAGCGAGGACGGTTGAGGTGCGCCCGACGACCGCCGGCCGGTGCCGGGCCGGTCCGTACCCCTGGGTCACCGCCGCACCGAGGGGTGCCCGTTGACGATGGTCGCGGTGCTGGCCCTGCTGACCGGGCTCGCCGCCGCCGTACCACTGCTCACCCGATCGCTCGGCCGCGACACCGGCTACCCGCTCGCGGTCGGCTACCTGTTGGGTTGCGGGCTGCTCGCCTCCCGGCTGCCGGTGGTGCTGGACAACGGCGCGGTCGCGGTCTCGGCGCGCTGGCTGCCGTCGCTGGACATCGCGTTCGCGCTGCGGCTCGACGGCCTGGCGATGGTCTTCGGGCTGCTGGTGCTCGGGGTCGGCGCGCTGATCATGATGTACTGCCCGCGCTACCTCGCCCCGCACCGCCCGTGCGCCGCGCTCTACACGCTGCTGACCCTGTTCACCGTGGCGATGCTCGGCCTGGTCTTCGCCGCCGACACGGTACTGCTGTTCCTGTTCTGGGAGCTGACCACGATCTGCTCGTTCTTCCTGATCGGCCAGGCCAGTCCGGCGGCGGCCCGCCCCGCCACCCGGGCGTTGCTGGTCACCGCCGGTGGCGGCCTGGCGCTGCTGGCGGCGGTCGTGGTGATGACGGTCCAGCTGGGCACCAGCGACCTGACCACCATCCTGGCCTACCCCGACCGGCTGCTCGGCTCGCCGGTCGCCTGGGTGGTCGGCGGGCTGCTGATCGTCGCGGCGTTCACCAAGTCCGCGCAGTTCCCGTTCCACTTCTGGCTGCCCAGCGCGATGGTGGCGATCACCCCGGTCAGCGCCTACCTGCACGCCGCGACGATGGTCAAGGCCGGGATCTACTTGCTGATCCGGTTCTCGCCGATCTACGCCGACCAGGCCGCCTGGACCATCGTGCTGGTCCTCGGCGGGCTCGGCACCGCGTTGGCGGGTGCGTTCCTCGCGCTGCGCCAGCACGACCTGAAGGCCATGCTGGCGTACTCGACGGTCAGCCAGCTCGGGCTGCTGGTCGGGGTGATCGGGGTCGGCACCCCGGCGGCGCTGGCCGCTGCGGTGCTGCACACCGTCGCTCACGCGCTGTTCAAGGCCACCCTGTTCATGCTCGTCGGCATCATCGACCGGGAGGCCGGCAGCCGGGACATCCGACAGCTCTCCGGCCTGCGCCACGTGATGCCGGTGACCGCCACCCTGACCGGCCTGGCCGCGATGTCGATGGCCGGCCTGCCACCACTGCTCGGGTTCGTCAGCAAGGAGGCGATCTTCGACGCGTTGATCAAGACCGGGGTCGATCCGTGGCTCAGCCCGTCGGCCGAGGTGCTGGCCGTTTCGGCGTCCGCCCTCACCTTCGCGTACGGCGCCCGGATCGTCTACGAGACCTTCGCCGGACCGCCGCGACAGCCGGAGCTGTACGAGCCGGCGTTGGCGTTTCTGACCCCGGCGGCGATCGCCGCGCTGCTGAGCCTGCTGCTCGGCCCGGCGGCCGCGCTGCTCGGCCCGTTGATCGACCAGGCGACCGAGGACGCGTCCCCCGGCGGCGATCCGCCGTACGTGGCGTTCTGGCACGGCTTCACCCCGGCGCTGGCGCTGTCGGCGCTCACCGTGCTGTCGGGGATGGCCCTGTTCGCCGCCCGTGGACGGGTCGACCGGCTGGTGCAGTCGGTGCGGCTGCCGCCGGCCGGGGCGGTCACCTTCGACCGCTGCTACGGCGCGCTGCTGAGACTGGGCGGGATCGTCGGCCGGCCGACCCGCTACGACTCGCCGGCCGCCCACCTGTTCCGGCCGGTGCTGCTGCTGGTGCTGATCGGGGCGGCCGGCAGCGCCGCGCTGGGGTCGATGCCGTCCTGGCCGGCCGCTGGCGCGGCGGCCGGCGACTGGCCGCTGCTGGTGCTGCTCGCGGTGGCCCTGGCCGGGATCGTGCTGGCCAGGTCGGCGCTCGCGGCGGTCGGGCTGCTGAGCCTGGTCGGCCTGATGGTCGCCACCTGGTTTCTGCTCGCCGGCGCGCCGGACGTGGCGTTGACCCTGATGCTCGTCGAGGTACTGACCGCAGTCGTCGCGATGCTCGTCCTGCGCCGGCTGCCGGCTCGGCTGCCGGGCGCCGACCGTCAGCCGGTCAGCTTCTTCGCCGCCGCCCTCGCGGTCGCCGCCGGTGCCGTCGCGGTGGCCGCGACGGTCGGGCTGACCGGTCGTCGTGACCTGTCCGCCCCGGCGGGTTACTTCCTGCGGACTGCGGAACCGGCGACCGGCGGCGGCAACGTGGTCAACGTGATCCTGGTCGAGTTCCGGGCGTTCGACACCCTCGGTGAGGCGACCGTCCTCGTCGCCGTGGCACTCGGGCTGGTCGGGCTGTTCCGGACCACCGGACGCGACGTCGCCGGTGGGCCCGACGTCGCCGGCGGACGCGACGTCGCCGGTGGGCCCGACGTCGCCGGCGGGCCCGGCGTCGCCGGTGGGCCTGGCGGCACCGCCGGGCGCGGCCGCACCGGATCCGGCCCGGCCGAGCCGGATCCGGTGCTCCGGTTCGCGTACCGACTGCTCACCCCGGTGATGCTGGTGGTCTCGGCGTGGCTGTTCCTGCGCGGCCACGACGAGCCCGGCGGCGGCTTCGTCGCCGCGCTGGTGGCCGGGATCGCGGCCGGGCTCGGTCAGCTGGCGTACGCCGGACGCCCACCGACGGCGGCCGGCCGGCTGCGGCCCGGGCCGCTGCTCGCCGCTGGGCTGCTGACCTGTCTCGGGATCGGTCTGTCCGCGCTGCTGGCCGGTGAGCCGTTCCTGACGCCGTCGCCCGGGCTGAAACTGTCGGTGCTCGGCTTCGCGGTGTCGCCGGTGACCTTCTTCGACCTCGGCGTCTATCTGATGGTGCTGGGCCTGATCACGGCGTCGGTACGGCGGCTCGGCACGGCGGAACCGTCCGACGGGGCGGTTCCGTCCGACGGGGCGGGGGTGCGGGCACCATGACCGTCGCGTTGGTGATCGGCCTGCTCACTGCGGCCGGCGTCTACCTCATCCTGCACCGCGGCCTGATCCGGGTCGTCATCGGCTTCGTCCTGCTCGGCCACGCCGTCAACATCCTGCTGCTCGCCTCGGGCGGTCTGTGGCGCCGGCAGCCGCCGTTCGGCGACGTCGACCCGGCGGCGACGGCCGATCCGCTGCCTCAGGCCTTCGCGCTCACCGCCATCGTGATCACATTCGGCATCACGATCTTCCTGCTCGCGCTCGCGGTGGTCGACCGGCCACGACCAGGCCGACCCGACCTGGAGCTGGGCGAGGCCGGCCCGCAGGACAAGGTCGATCCGGACAGCGCGGCGGGCCAGGACATCGCAGCGGGCCCGGAGCCGGAAGCTGGCCCGGAGCCGGTGCTGACCGAGCCCCGGTCGATGTCCGACCAGGTCGCCGAACACGGTCGGACGGTGGCCGGCGGCGACACCGGGGAGCTGCCCCGATGAATGCGCCGCTGCCGCTGGTCGGTCCGATCGTGCTGCCACTGGTCGTGGCCGGGCTGCTGCTGGCCGTACCGCGTCGGTTGACGCTGCACCGGATCGGCTGGCTGGGCACGGGCGTGGCAGTGCTCGCCCAGGGCGGAATGCTGCTGGCCGCGACCCGCCGTGGTGAGGTGCTGACCGAGCGGATCGGTGGCTGGCCGGCAGGCTTCGCGATCACCCTGGCGGCGGACACCTTCAGCGCGCTGATGGTCACGGTCGTGGCGCTGGTCGTGCTGCTGTGCGGGGTCTTCGCCATCGGTTCCGGTGACGACCGGCGACCGTATCTGGTCCCGCTGGCGCTGATGACCAGCGCCGGCGCGTTCGGGGCGTTCCTGACCGCCGACCTGTTCAACCTGTTCGTGCTGATCGAGGTCATGCTGGTGCCGTCGTACGTACTGCTGACCGCCGGCGCCGGCCGGGAGCGGACAGTGGCCGGGCGGATCTACGTGACCGTCAACCTGCTCGCCTCCACGATCCTGCTGGCCGGGGTGGGGCTGGTCTACTCCGTCGCCGGCACCGTCGATCTCGGCGAACTGGCCGGGTCGGCCAGCCGCGACGGCGCGCTGGCCCTGGCCGGCACAGTGGTGCTGCTCGCCCTGGCGGTGAAGGCCGCGGTGGTGCCGCTGCACGGCTGGCTGCCCCGCAGCTACCCGTACGCGCCACCGGTGGTCACCGCGTTGTTCTCCGGCGTCCTCACCAAGGTCGGTGGGTATGCGATCGTCCGGATCGTGGCGGTGGTCTATGACGGCGCGGTCGACTACCGGTGGGTGATCGGGCTGGCCGCCGCCGTGACCATGGTGATCGGCGTCCTCGGGGCGCTCGGCGAGACCACGATGCGTTCGGTGCTCGCGTTCCACATGGTCAGCCAGATCGGCTACCTGCTGATCGGGCTGGCGGTGTTCAACCCGGCCGCGCTCACTGCGGCGATCTTCTTCCTGGTGCAGTACATCCTGGTCAAGGCGGCGTTGTTCCTCTGCGCCGGGGCGGTGGTGGTCGGCTACGGCACCGATAAGCTGGACCGGCTCGGCGGGCTGGCCACGGTGCACCGGCTGCTCGCCCTGGCCTTCATAGGTGCGGGGCTGTCGCTGGCCGGGATGCCGCCGTTCTCCGGGTTCCTGGCCAAGTTCCTGCTGCTGCGGGCAGCGGTCGCCAACGGCGACTATCTGCTGTTCGCCGTCGCGGTGCTGGTCAGCCTCGGCACACTCATCTCGATGATCAAGATTTGGGATCTGGCGTTCTGGGGTGAACCCACGCCCGCACCGGTGGACCATGGTGGCCGCCCGTCGGCCTCCGTGAACCCGGCCGGCCAACCTTCGGTGTCCGCGAACTCGGCCGCCCGTACCGACGACGTGCCGCCGCGGATGCACACCTGGCTGACCGGGCCGGCGGTGCTGCTCGCGGCCCTCACCCTGCTGCTGGGTCCGGCCGCGCAGCCTTTGCTCGGCCTGGCGGCGACCGCCGCCGACGGACTGATCGACCCGAGCGCCTATGTGGAGGCGGTGACCGGACGTTGACCAGACGAACGCGACGGACCGAAAAGACCCGAACCGGCCCGGTGGAAGCCCGTACCGGCCGGGGAGCCGGCGGCGGCCGGGCCGGCAGGCCGCGCCGGGGGCCGGACCGGACGCTGCTGCACTGGCCGGTCCGGACGCTGCGCCGGGCCGGGCGGGTGCTGAGCTTCGTCGGCTACTTCACCGGCCGCCTGGTGGTGGCGAACGTCGTCGTCGCCCGGGAGATCGTCACGCCGGGCAGCGGGCTGTCGCCGGGGATCGTCGAGTTCCCGCTGCGGACCCGGACCAGCACCGAGATGGTGCTGATGGCGCTGGCCGTCGGGCTGACCCCGGGCACGCTCACCGTGGCGGTCCGCCCGCAACCGCCGACCCTGTTCGTGCACGGCATGCACGCCGAGGACCCGCAGCGGTTCCGCGCCGAACTCGCCCGGCTGCAGGACCACCTGCTGCCCGCCGCCCGCCCGGTCGACCGGGACGACCGGGCCGACCCGGGGGACCGGGACGACCGGGCCGACCAGCCGGAGGGAGCCGACCGGTGACCGGACTCGACCTCGTCCTCGCCGTCTTGGCCCTGGCGATGGCGGCGGCGATCATCCGCCTGGTGATCGGCCCGACCGACGCCGACCGCGCCGCCGCCGTCGACTTCGGCTTCTTCGTCTTCATCGCCGGGGTCGCCGTCCTCGCCGCCCGGCTGCGGATCGCCGAACTGCTCGACATCGTGCTGACCGCGACCCTGGTCGGGTTCCTCGCCACGGTCGCGCTCGCCCGCCTGGTGCATCGGAGGAGCCGGTGAACGGCTGGAACGTGCTCGCCGGGGTGCTGCTCGGCGCGGGCACCCTGCTGATCGGGATCACCGGGCTCGGCATGCTACGGCTGCCCGACGTCTACAACCGGATGAACGCGGTGGCGAAGGCGGCCAGCCTGGGTCTGGTGCTCATCCTGCTCGGCGCGCTGACCCTGCTGCCCAGCCCACGGACCGCGGTGGTGGTGACCCTGGCCGTACTGCTGCAGGTGGTCACCGCGCCGGTCGGCGGGTACGCGCTGGCCCGGTCGGCCTACCTGTCCGGTGCGCCGATGAGCCCGCAGAGCAGGTTCGACGCCCTCGCCGAGCAGGGCGGGCCCCGGCCCGACGCGGGACAGGGAGACCGGTCACGGCCGGGCACCGTGCCGGAGGGACCGGGGGAGGCCGGCCGGTCGTAGCCGTCGCCGGAGCCGGCGGTGAGGGCGGTCCACCTGGTTCGCCGACCCGGAGTACACTGACGCCATGGCCGGCGCCTTCCTGCTCCTTCTCCGGCCGTGCTGACCCACCAGGCCGCCTGACCGGCGCAGCGGCCGTCCGGCGGCGGCAGCACGGCGACCCCTCCTGTGGAGGGGTTTTTTCATGCCCACGACCAATACACCACAGCCCACAACCGACCCTGAGGTGGCGACCGACGATGAGCGAGGCAGTCGAGACCGCGGCGGACACCCCACCGTTCCGGTACACCGCCGCGATGGCCGGCGAGATCGAGCGACGGTGGCAGCAGCGGTGGGAGCGTGACGGCACCTTCCACGCGCCCAACCCGGTCGGCCCGCTGGCCGACCCGGCCCACCCGCGCGCCGACGCCGAGAAGCTCTTCCTGCTGGACATGTTCCCGTACCCGTCCGGCGCGGGCCTGCACGTCGGCCACCCGCTGGGCTTCATCGGCACCGACTGCTACGGCCGCTACCAGCGGATGGCCGGCCGCAACGTGCTGCACGCGATGGGCTTCGACGCCTTCGGCCTGCCCGCCGAGCAGTACGCGGTGCAGACCGGCCAGCACCCGCGGACCACCACCGAGGCCAACATCGAACGTTACCGGGCCCAGCTGCGGATGCTGGGGCTGGCCCACGACGACCGGCGGTCGGTGGCCACCACCGACGTGGAGTTCTACCGCTGGACCCAGTGGATCTTCCTGCAGGTCTTCAACTCGTGGTACGACACCGAGGCCGGCAGGGCCCGGCCGGTCAGTGAGCTGATCGCCGCGTACGAGTCGGGTCGGCGCGCCACCCCGGACGGGCGCGCCTGGTCCGAGCTGACCGACCGGGAACGCCGCGAACTGGTCGACGCGCACCGGCTGGCGTACGTCTCCGAGGCGCCGGTCAACTGGTGCCCCGGTCTGGGCACCGTGCTGGCCAACGAGGAGGTCACCGCCGACGGCCGGTCCGAGCGCGGCAACTTCCCGGTCTTCAAGCGCAACCTGCGGCAGTGGATGATGCGGATCACCACCTACGCCGACCGGCTGCTGACCGACCTGGACCTGCTGGACTGGCCCGAGCCGATCAAGCTGATGCAGCGCAACTGGATCGGCCGGTCAACCGGCGCGCACATCGTCTTCCCGACCGACGCCGCGCCGATCGAGGTCTTCACCACCCGGCCGGACACCGTCTTCGGCGCCACCTACATGGTGCTGGCCCCGGAGCACTCCCTGGTCGACGAGCTGGTGCCGACCGCCTGGCCGGAGGGCACCCGGCCGGCGTGGACCGGCGGGCACGCCACCCCGGCCGAGGCGGTCGAGGCGTACCGCAAGCAGGCGGCCGGGCGCACCGACGCCGAACGGCAGGCCGAGACCCGCGACAAGTCCGGCGTCTTCGTCGGCGCGTACGCCACCAACCCGGTCAACGGCGCCCGGCTGCCGATCTTCATCGCCGACTACGTGCTGGCCGGCTACGGCACCGGGGCGATCATGGCGGTGCCGGCGCAGGACGAGCGGGACTGGGACTTCGCCGAGGTGTTCGACCTGCCGATCGTGCGGACCGTGACACCGCCGGCGGACTTCACCGGCAAGGCGTACACCGGTGACGGGCCGGCGATGAACAGCGACTTCCTGAACGGTCTGGGCGTGACCGAGGCCAAGGAACGGATCATCGCCTGGCTGGAGGCGGGCGGCCACGGCCGGGGCGCGGTCACCTACCGACTGCGGGACTGGCTGTTCAGCCGGCAGCGCTACTGGGGCGAGCCGTTCCCGATCGTCTACGACGAGACCGGACTGCCGATCCCGCTGCCGGAGGAGATGCTGCCGCTGGAGCTGCCCGAGATCGACGACTTCTCGCCGCGTACCTTCGACCCCGACGACGCCGCATCCGACCCGGAGACGCCGCTGTCGCGGGCCGCCGACTGGGTCGAGGTGGAGCTGGACCTGACCGGGGTGCCGGGTGCGCCGGCCGGCCGGCGGAGCTACCGCCGGGAGACCAACACGATGCCGCAGTGGGCCGGCTCCTGCTGGTACGAGCTGCGCTACGCCGACCCGGCCAACGCCGACGCCTTCGTGGACCCGGCCAACGAGCGGTACTGGATGGGACCGGCGTCGGCGACCGACTGCGGCGGTGTCGACCTGTACGTCGGCGGGGTCGAGCACGCCGTGCTGCACCTGCTGTACGCCCGGTTCTGGCACAAGGTGCTGTTCGATCTGGGGCACGTGTCCAGCGTCGAGCCGTTCCGCCGGCTGTTCAACCAGGGCTACATCCAGGCGTACGCGTACACCGACGCGCGCGGCGCGTACGTCGACGCGGCGGCGGTGACCGAGCGCGACGGCGGCTGGTTCCACGGCGAAACCGCGGTCAACCGCGAGTACGGCAAGATGGGTAAGAGCCTGCGCAACGTGGTCACCCCGGACGAGATGTGCGAGGCGTACGGCGCCGACACGTTCCGGGTGTACGAAATGTCGATGGGCCCGCTGGAGGTCTCCCGTCCCTGGGAGACCCGGGCGGTCGTCGGTTCGTACCGGTTCCTGCAGCGGGTGTGGCGGGCCCTGGTCGACGAGCACACCGGCGCGTCCCGGGTGACCGACGCGCCCGCCGCCGACGAGGTCCGCCGGCTGACGCACCGGATCGTCGACGGTGTCCGCGCCGACATGGACGGGCTGCGGTTCAACACGGCGATCGCGAAGCTGATCGAGCTGACCAACGCGCTGACCCGGCTGCCCGCGACGCCCCGGGAGGCGGCCGAGCCGCTGGTCCTGATGCTGGCGCCGTTCGCCCCGCACGTCGCCGAGGAACTGTGGCAGCGGCTCGGCCACACCGGTTCGCTGACCTACGCCGACTTCCCGTCGGCCGACCCGGCGCTGCTGCGGGCCGCGTCGGTGATCTACCCGGTGCAGGTGGCCGGCAAGGTGCGGGGCCGCGTCGAGGTGCCGGCCGAGGCCGCCGAGGACGAGGTACGGGCCGCCGCTTTGGCCGCCGTCGCCGAGCACCTGGCCGGCCGTACGCCGCGCAAGGTGATCGTGGTCCCGGGCCGGATGGTCAGCGTGGTCCCCTGAGGCCAGGGCTCCTGGTGCCGGCGGCCCGGCCCGCAGGGTCAGCTGCGGGCCGGCCCGGGTTCAGCCGGCCAGGTGATCGCCGGCGCGGTCGTCGTAGCGCTGGCGGGCGGCGGCGATCACCGGTCGGTGCGCGAGTGACCAGTCGGCCAGCGCCTTGACCAGGTGGGTCAGGCTGGCGCCGACGTCGGTCAGCCGGTAGTCGACCTGGGCGGGGACGGTCGGATAGACCGTACGGGTCACCAGCCCGTCCCGCTCCAGCCGGCGGACGGTGAGCGTGAGCATGCGCTGCGAGATGCCGTCGATCGACCGTTGCAGCTGGCGGAAGCGCCGGGGCCTGGCCGCCAACTCGACCACGACCAGGACCGACCACCGGTCGCCGAGCCGGTCCAGCACGTCGCGGATGCCGCAGTCGGGGTGCTCGGCGCGCCCACACGGCTCCAGCTGTGCGGCCGAGGTGGTTACCGCGGTGTGCGTGGGTGACATGAGAGTGCCTTCTTGTCGGTGCCGACAGGGGACGGGACGATCGCCGCAGGAAGCTACGGCGAGCAGGAGGACGTCCTCAATGATCCTTGTCACGGGTGCCACCGGACACCTCGGCGCGGCCATCGTCGACCGGCTGGGCCGCACCGGGGCACCGGTCACCGGTGCCAGCCGGTCACCGCGCCCGGGTCTGCGGCACCTGGACTTCGACCGGCCGGCCGACCTCGATCTGCGCGGCGTCCGGACGCTGGTGCTGGTCTCCGCCGGCTACGCCGAGGACGACCAGGTCGTCGCCCGCCACCGGGCGGTCGTCGACGCCGCCGTCCGCGACGGGGTCGACCAGGTGGTGTACACGAGCCTGACCACGGCGGGCGACCATCTCGGCTTCGCGCTGGCACACCGGGTCACCGAACAGCTGCTGGCCGCCAGCGGCCTGGGCTGGACGGTACTGCGCAACGGGCTGTACGCCGAACTGTTCGGGGCGCTGCTCACCTGGGGCCCGCAGGGGCTGGAGTCCGCCTTCGGCACCGGGGCCCTGGCCGCGGTCGCCCGGGCCGACCTGGCCGAGGCCGCCGCGCTGGTCGCCGCCGCCGCGTCGGAGCATGCCGGCCGCCGCTACGACCTGGTCGGCCGGCCAGTGACCGCCGATGAGGTCGCGGCCCGGCTCGGCGTCGGACACCGCACCATCGGCCTGGGGGAGTACCGCGCCCGGCTGGCGGACACAGCGGGTCTGCTGCCGTTCCAACCGCCGATGCTGGTGTCGACCGCGAGCGCGGTGCGACACGGGCTGCTCGGTGCCGGCGGCGACGATCTCGTCCGGCTGCTCGGTCGCGACCCGGCCGATCCACTCGAGGTCGCGGCGGCCGTGGCGGCGTCGTCCCGGCCCGGTCCGGCTACGCCGAGGCGGTGACGTCGCCGTCGGACCCGGCCCGGTCCCGCGCCGGCGCGGTGACATCGTGGTCTGGGACGCGGGCGGCGGCGGCACTGGCGCGGACCGCGCGGCGCCAGCGCAGCAGCAGGACGACGGTGGCCGCCGCGCCCAGTCCGGCGGGCGCGGCGGCCAGCCAGTTGACCTCACCGGGGGCGACCACGGCCGCGCCGATCACCGCGTAGCCGACTGCGGTCGGCGCCGACGCCAGTACGCTGCCGATCAGGAACGGGGTCAGCCGGACCCCGGTGGTGCCGTAGCCGAGGCTGACCATCCCGAAGCCGCTGACCGGCAACAGCCGGACCGTCACCACGCCCAGCACGCTCTGAGTGGTGAACCACCGGTCCAGCTGGGCCAGCCGCAGCCGGACCCGACCGGTCCGGCCGGCCAGGCCGCCCGCCGGCGCCGCCGAGGTGCGGCTGGCGACGTACTCGCGGCCGAGCCAGCGGCCGACACCGAAGCCGATCAGCGCCGCCAGCGTCGCCGCTGCCAGGCTGTAGCCGGCCCCGGCCACCGGGCCGAACAGCGCACCCCAGGTCAGCGTGATGAAGGTCCGGGGCACCAGGACGGTCAGCAGCAGCGCGCCGCCCACCACGGCCAGCACCGGTGCGGCCAGGCCGAGCCGGTCCGGCAGGCCGGACAGGGCCGCCAGGTCGGGCCGGGGGATCAGCAGCACCAGCAGTCCGCAGCCGGCGATCAGCGCGAGCAGGGCCGCGAACCGGGCCACCGCCGGTTCGCGCAGCGCCTGCCACAGCCGCCTCATGCGCGGATCGCGGCCATCCGTTCGGCCCGCAGCCGGTCGGCCCACATGTCGTTGAGCGGCGGCAGACTGGCGGCACCGATCGCCCAGCGCAGCAGCAGGTCCGCCAGCGCCGGGTTGCGGGCCAGCGCCGGGCCGTGCGCGTAGGTGCCGAGGATGTTGCCCCGCCAGGCGCCCTCGCTGGTCCCGTCGTTGCCGACCCCGGCGGTGACCCGGGCCAGCGGCGAGACGCCGTTGCCGAGATGGGTGCGCCCGCCGTGGTTCTCGAAACCGCTCAGCGGCGGTACGCCGAGCCGCGGGTCGATGTCGCCGGCCAATTCGCCGACCGCCCGGCTCGGTCCCCGGTCGGACTGCAGGTCCAGTAGTTCCAGGCCGGTGCACTGGGTGCCCTTGGCGAAGAACGAGGTGCCTAGCAGCTGGTAGCCGGCGCAGACCGCGAAGATCACCGAACCCTGGTCGACGGCGCGGTGCAGCCCGGTGTCGGCCCGGAGCCGCTGGGCGGCCAGCGCCTGCGGGCCGTCCTCGCCGCCGCCGATCAGGTAGATATCCGCCGACTGCGGCACCGGCTGGTCGGAGCGGATTTCGGTGAGCTCCACCGGGATGCCGCGCTGCTGGGCCCGGCGGGCCAGGATCAGCAGGTTGCCCCGGTCGCCGTAGGTGGACAGCAGGTCAGGGTAGATCCAGACCAGGCGGAGCACGCTGGGCCCGCCGATCGACGGGCCGATGGCCGGGAACGACTCAGTTGACACGGTCCAGCTCCGCTCGGATGTCCTGGAATGCGGTGTAGTTCGCGATGACCTCCAGCCGGCCGGGCGGCACCGAGGAGATCGCCGCGTTGAGCGACGGGACGTGCAGGAACGGCACGTCGTTGACCTCCAGCCGGACGGCGAGGTCGAAGGCGCGGTCCCCGGTGATCAGCACCTGGCGACCGCGCAACGGCGAGAAGTCGACGTCGAACAGCCAGGAGGTGTCCAACCCGTCGGGGTCGCGGGCGTTGATCGACAGCAGCGTCGGCGCCTGTTCGGCCATGTCGAACGCTTCCAGCCAACTGGCCGGGTTCTTGGCCAGCAGCAGCCGGATGGTCCGCCCGTTGCGGACCACCTGCGCGTACCGGCCGGCCACCGAGGTGACCACCGCCAACCGGGACACCGCGGCCACCGGGCGTACGCCGAACTCGGCGGCCACCGCCAGCGCGGTGGCCGCGTTGCCGATGTTGACCTGGCCGGGCAGTTGCAGCGTCACCTTGTGCCAGGCGCCGGTCGGGTCGATGACGCCGTCCTCGTCGACCACCCACTCCGGTTCGGGCCGGCGCAGCGGGCAGCCGGCACACCACCACTGGTTGTCGGAGCGTTCGATCGCCGAACCGCACTCGGGGCAGACCCACGAGTCGTCGTGCCAGCGCTGCCCGGCACTGAACCAGGAGACCGAGCCGGCGGTAGCGGCCGCCCACACCACCATCGGGTCGTCGGCGTTGGCCACCACCTTGACCTCGGGATGCTCGGCCAGCGCCACCTGCCACAGCTGGGCCATCATGGCCACCTCCTTGGCCCGGTCCAGCTGGTCGCGGGAGAGGTTCAGCAGGGCGACCACCCGGGGACTGGTGGCCTCGAGCACCTGAGCCAGGTAGTGCTCGTCCACTTCGAGCACCGCGTACGGCGTGGTGCCCGCCTTGGCCAGCGCGGAGGTGTGCCCGGTCGGCATGTTCGCGCCGTACGAGTTCGTCGCGACCCGGCCGAGTACGCCGACCGCCGCCGCGGCGAGCCGGGTGGTGGTGGTCTTGCCGTTGGTGCCGGAGACCAGCGCGACGGACCGCCCGGCGGCGAGATGCGCCAGCAGCTCCGGATCGATCTTGAGGCCGATCCAACCGCCGATCACCGACCCGTCACCTCGCCCAGCGGCCCGCGACAGCGCCGCAGCGGTGCGGGACACCGAGCTTGCCACCTTCGCCCGCAAGGGCATCTTCGCGTCCGTCACGCGAGCGAGGTTACCGGACCGTGGTGGGCGTGGATCGCCGCACGGACGCGTTGGTACGGTCGACGACCGATGAGCAGCTCAATGGTCGCTACCGCGCTGCGGGCGTTGGCCGAGCTGGCACCCGCCGCACCAGAGCGGGCGTTGGACGTGACCCGCGGTGGCCAGCCGCTGCTCTGGCTCGCCGATCCGGACCGGCACCGGCGCGACGCCGCCACCGACCGGTTGGCCGCGGTCGACCTGTTGCACCGCGACGAGCGGATCCTGCGACGCGGCCTGGGTCTGGTCGTCGGCACCGTCGAACGGGACGGGGTCCGTCGCCGGGTCCGGCTGCCGTTGCTGTCCGAACCGGTCCGGTTGGAGCGTGCGCTGCGTGGTTACCGGGTGGTGTCGGCCGGTGAGTTGGAGCTGACCTCCCTGGTCACGGATCGCGCCGTGGCGGCGAACCTGGAATCGGTGCCGGGCCTGGGCCGGCCGGGACCTGACGGGCACCGCCCTGGCCGAGGTGTACCAGCCGACCGGCAGCGGCACAGCGGTGGCGGCCGGGTTGCCGGATACCGGGGCCGACGCTGCCGCGGTCGAGTCGCCGTTGCCGCTGACCGCCGCCCAGTCGGACGTGGTCCGTCGGGTCCGGCGGGAACGACTCACCGTCGTCTCGGGTCCGCCAGGCAACGGCAAGAGCCATGCGGTGGTGGCCGCCGCCCTGGACACGGTCGACCGGGGCGGCAGTGTCCTGGTGGTGACGCAGTCGCCGCACGCCGCCGACGTACTGGTTGATCTGCTGGCCCGTTACCGGGGGCCGACGCCGGTGCTGTTCGGCGACGCCGAACGAAGGGCGGAGGTCGCCGCTACTCTCGCCGCTGGTGCCGGTGCGGGTGTGCCGGCGGCGAGGGTGTACGCCGCCGAGGAGGCGGTGGCGGTGGCCCGTGACCGGGTCGACCGGGAGACCGGACTGATCCGGCTCGCACTGGAGACCGAGCAGTTGGCCGCCGCCGCTACCTCGTGGGAGCCTCTGCTCGGTGCGTTGACACTGAGCGCGCCGGGTGCGTTCGCACCCGGGACGGACCTCGCCGGTGCCGCGCGCAAGGTCCGGCTGGCGCGCGGCGCGGGCCGGAGCTGGCGGGCGCGGTGGCGGCGGTGGGCCGCCCGTCGCTGGCTGCGGCGTCGGCTCGGCGTCGCCGCCGACCTCGCGGGGAGCACCGACGGTGCTCTGGACCAGGTGGCCGCGGCGGTGGACGCGGCCCGGGCGGTGGCGGCCCGGGCCCGGCTCGCCGTGGCAGGCGGAACTGATCTGACGGTGCACTGGGACCGACTCGACCAGGCCGACCGGGAACTCGCCGAACACGTCGGGACCGCGATGCGCCACCGCGCCGGTAGCGAACGGCGGTGGGATTTGGCGGCCCGGCGCAACGCGGGGGCGCTGGCCAGCGCGTTGCGGGCCGGGCGCAACCGGCGCCGGGAGCTGCTGAGCGCCTTGGACGGTCCGGCGCTGGTCCGGGCATTGCCGTTGTGGATCGGCACGGTGACCGACGTGGCCGAACTGTTGCCGCCGGTGCCCGGTCTGTTCGACCTGGTCATCCTCGATGAGGCCTCGCACAGCGACCAGATCCGGGCAGCGCCGGCACTGGCCCGGGCCCGTCGGGCGCTGGTGGTCGGCGACCCGCGGCAGCTGCGGTTCGTCTCCTTCGTCGCGGACGTGGACGTGGCCGACACACTGGACCGCCACGGTCTGGACGACCGGCTCGACGTCCGTCGGGTCAGCGCCTTCGACCTCGCTGCCGCCAGCGCGGCGGTCACCTGGCTCGACGAGCACTTCCGCTGCGTACCGCAGCTGATCGAGTTTTCGGCCCGGCGGTTCTACGCCGACCGGTTCGCGGTCGCGACCCGCCACCCGGCGAACGAGTCGATCGACGTCATCGCGGTGCGGCAGGTGGTGTCGGCGGCCACCGTGGACGGGGTCAACCAGGCAGAGGTGACCGCCACCGTCGATGTGGTGCGGGAGCTCGCCGATTCCGGCCGGTCGCAGATCAGCGTCGTCACCCCGTTTCGCGCTCAGGCTGACGCGCTGGAGGCGGCGCTGGTCAAGGAGTTCCCGGTAGAGCGGATCGAAGAGCTGGGGCTGCGGGTCGGCACCGTACACGCGATCCAGGGCGGCGAGGCCGAGACGGTGGTGGCGTCGTTCGCGGTGACCGCCGCCGATCCACCGGCCCGGCTGCGTTTCCTCGCCGATCCGCACCTGTTCAACGTCCTGATCACCCGGGCGCGGCGGCAATTGGTGGTGGTGACCTCGCTGACGGCACCCGACGGCCTGGTGGGGCAGTTCCTGCAGTACGCGCGCCGGCCCCCGCCTGCGGTGCCGTCCGGGGGCGCGGTGGCCACGGTCGGGGTCAGCGGTTGGGTCGGGCAGCTCGGTGCCCGGCTGGCCGATCTCGACGGGCCGGTGCGGTTCGACTATCCGGTAGGGCGTTGGACGGTGGACATCTGTCTCGGTGTCGGCGCGCAGGCCGTGGGCCTCATCTGCGGGGTCCATCCGGACGGTCCACAGGCGCATCTGGCGCGGCAGCGGGCGCTGCGTCGGGCCGGCTGGACGTTGGTCGATGCCTTAGCCTCCCGTTGGAACGGTGATCCGGTACGGGCCGCTCTGGAGATCCTCGCGCGGTAGCCGGCGCAGGATCTCCACTTCCCTCCACCGTCTGCCCGCTGGCGAGCCCGCGATCGAGAGCGGACAGCCGTTGTAGCGCTGTAATGGGGCCCGTTTCACCCGATGTGTGCCTGGGATCGGTTGTGCCTGTCGGAAAGTGGACCTAGGGCGGGCCCTCGCCTCCTCCACTCGGCACCACCCCCGCTGACGTGCGGTTTTGTCGGTGAATCGGGCGTGTTTCGGTCGCGATTCCGGTTGCAGGTGGAGGGAAGTGGAGTAGAGTGGGGCGCGATGGCGGGGCCGGGAGGGCCCGCCGGCCCCGGGGGATGCGGCACCGCGAATGCCGTACAAGGGCAAGGGGGGTTGGGCCGTGTTTCTCGGCACCCATACTCCACGCCTGGACGAAAAGGGCCGGTTGATCCTTCCAGCCAAGTTTCGGGACGAGCTGGCGGGAGGTGTCGTGATTACCAAGGGGCAGGAACGCTGTCTGTACGTGTTCCCGACGCCGGAGTTCCAGCGGATCGCCGAGCAGTTGCGCGAGCAACCGATGACGCACAAGGCGGCGCGGGCCTACAGCCGGGTCTTCTTCGCCAGTGCCCATGACGAGGTGCCCGACAAGCAGGGCCGGGTGACGATCCCGGCGCATCTGCGGGAGTACGCCGGGCTCGGCCGCGACCTCGTGGTGATCGGGGCGAGCAGCCGGGTGGAGATCTGGGACAAGCAGGCATGGGAGACATACCTCTCCGATAGCGAGGACGACTTCGCGGACATCGAAGAGGGGGTGCTGCCCGGCGGACTGTAGGGCAACGGATGGTCGACCGCCCGGCGTCTCGTCGGGTGTCGGTGGCTGACGCGAGAGCCGCCGGTCGGCACCGGTCGTCCGACGTACTGCGAGATCTCCAGCCGCTCCCGCACCTGGCGCCACTTCCCCGGCGCCAGGCGCGTGTTTCGAGCACCGGCCCGGCGCGGACGGTGGGCGGGAGTAGAGCGGATGGGGATCTGGCGGTACGACGAGCGGCAACGCAGCAACCGGGCACGACACGGCAGGCAGGTCACTGGGGGTCGACATGGGGGAGCTTCGCGGTACGCACGTACCGGTGCTGCTCGAGCGGTGTCTCGAGCTGCTCGCCCCCGCGCTGGACCGCGGTGACCGGCCGACCGTGCATGTCGACGCGACCCTCGGCCTGGGTGGTCACGCCCATGCGGTGCTGGCGGCGTTCCCACTGGTCACCCTGGTAGGGCTGGACCGTGACCGGGAGGCGCTGGCCCATGCCCGGGCGAGGTTGGCCGGGTTCGCCGACCGGGTCCATCTGGTCCACGCGGTCTACGACGAGTTGCCCGAGGTCCTCGCCCAGCTCGAGCTGTCCGGGGTGGACAGCGTGTTGTTCGATCTGGGGGTGTCCTCGCTGCAGCTCGACGCGCCCGACCGCGGGTTCGCCTATTCCCGGGACGTCGCCCTGGACATGCGGATGGACCAGGGTCGGGGGACCACGGCCGCGGAGATCGTCAACGGGTACCCCCCGGGGGACCTGGTCCGGGTGCTGCGGGAGTACGGCGAGGAGCGGTTCGCCAGCCGGATCGTCTCGGCGATCGTGCGGGAGCGGCAGCGGCAGCCGATCACCTCGTCGACGCGATTGGCCGAGCTGGTCGAGTCGGCCGTGCCGGCGGCTACCCGAAGAACTGGGGGAAACCCCGCGAAAAGAACGTTTCAGGCGTTACGCATCGAGGTAAACGAGGAGCTGGCGGTGCTGCGCCGGGCGCTGCCGGCCGCGCTGGACGCATTGCACGTCGGCGGACGCATGGTGGTGCTGTCCTACCACTCGCTGGAGGACCGGATCACCAAGCAGACGTTGGCTGGCCGGGCGCGCAGCACCGCGCCGCTGGAGCTACCGGTCGAACTGCCGGGCACCGGCCCGACGCTGCGGCTGCTCGGCCGGGGTGCCGAGCAGGCCAGCGAGGCGGAGATCGCGGCCAACCCGCGGGCGGCGTCGGTGCGGCTGCGGGCGGCGGAGCAGATCGGACCGGTGGCGAAGCAGATCGGACAGGCGGCGGTGCGCAGTGCCGGCACCGCCGGGCGGGGAAAGGGTGGGGCCGCCCGCGAACGGCCCCACCCGGGGACAGCACCACATCGGCCCGGCGCGGCGGCGTCCGGGCCATCCACACCGGACGGGGTAGCCGGCCGGCGGAGACGTCACGATCGGGGTCGTGACGAGAAAGAGTAGGGGGAGGGGAGATGAACGTCGAGAAGCGCGACCGCTCGGGGCAGGTCGGTCAGCGCGGCGCCCGGGTGGGCGCACTGCGGTCGGGGGGCCGGACCGCGGCGCGGCGCAGCAACCCGTCAGGGGGCTACGCGACCCAGGGCAGCGCGGCGCTGCAGGAGCAGCCCACGACTCAGGACTCGGTCCGGGTCTGGGACAGCTCGGCGGAGCCGGCGCCGCCGCGACTGCGGGTCGCACCGCCGGCACCGGTGTCGGTGCCCCGGGCACCGTTCATCGCGATGATCCTGGTGGTCGTCGTCGGTGGGGTGCTCGGTGTGCTGCTGGTCAACACCAAGATCAACGAGAACGCGGTGCGGATCGGCACCCTGCAGCAGCAGCAGTCGAACCTGGATCTGCAGGAGCAGCAGCTGGAGAAGGAGATCGCGCAGTACGAGGCGCCGAACAACCTGGCCGCCCAGGCCCGCAAGCTCGGCCTGGTCGAGTCCGGTCCGCCGGCGTTCATCCGGCTGCCGGACGGACGGATCATCGGCGTACCGCAGCCGGCCACCGGTGAGCCGGCCATCACCAGCTCGCAGCAGGGGGCAGGGGAGTAGGCCGGGTGGCTGACCGTTCCGATCCGCCGCGCCGGGATCCACGTGGATCCCGGCGCGGCGGCGTCGGTGAACCCGGCCCGATCGGCGGGATCGCCGACGCCCGTGCCTACACCCCCCGGGGTCGGACGGTGCGCGAGACAGCCGAGCAACGCCGTACCGGCCGCGCCGAACGCAGCCGGGATCCGTTCCGGCCCGCGCTGCAGGTGCTCGACGGGGGTCGGGCCACCAGCGGTCGGCCGCCGGACCGGACCGGCCCGGCGGACCCCGGCGACCCGGGCACCGGACCGGGTACCGGACCGGGTACCGGACCGGGTACCGGACCGGGTACCGGACCGGGTACCGGACCACGTCGCGACCCTGACCGCCGGACCACGCCGCGCCGCGACGTCGACCCGGACCGGGCAGCGCGGCGCGGAGCCGACTCCGACCGCCGCCGGTCAACCACCGGCCGTGCCGGGTCGGCCGGCAAGTCCCGGCAGGCGTCGTCCGGCTCCGCCCGGCGTGCCCCGGGCCCGGCCCGACAGGGCACCCGGGGCCGCCCACGGCGGCCCGCCACCCTGCCCCGGCTGGCCGATCCCCGGCGCCGGCTGCGGCTGGGCACCTTTCTCACCCTGACCATGTTCGTGGTGATCGGGATCCGGCTGATCGTGCTGCAGGTCGTCGACGCCCCGGCGTACGCCGACGGCGGCGTCTGGGACCGGGTCGGCTCGCCGGTCGTCGTGCCCGCCCCCCGGGGCAGCATCTACGACCGCACCGGCGCGGTGCTGGCGCACAGCGTCGCCGCCCGGTTCGTCTACTCCGACCCGGGTCTGGTCGAGGATCCGCAGGCGACGGCGGAGGCGCTGTCACCGCTGCTCGGCATCCCCCGCTCCACGCTGCTGGACCGGCTGGTGCCGCAGACCCGCGAGGACGGGCAGGAGTCGCGGTTCGAGTTCCTGGCCCGTGGGGTGGACGTCGAACTCGCCGACCAGGTGATGGACCTTGAGCTGGCAGGTATCGGGGTGGACTACGACGAACGGCGCGAGGTGCCCGGCAACGACCTGGCCGCGAACCTGCTCGGCTTCGTCGGCCTGGACATGAACGGGCTGGAAGGCCTCGAGGCGCGCTACGACGAGGTGCTGCGCGGGGTGAACGGGCAGCGGATCGCCGAGCAGGGCAACCGTGACCTGCGATTGGCCGAGATTCCCGGCGGCTACCGGCAGGAGACCGAGCCGCAGCCCGGCAGTTCGCTGGTGCTCACCATCGACCGGGACCTGCAGTACGAGGTGCAACGCATCCTCAGCGCGACGCTGGAGCAGTGCACCGTCAGCGTGGCCGCCGCGGTGGTACTGGACCCGCATACCGGGGAGGTGCTCGCCCAGGCCAGCGAGCCCACCTACAACGCCGCCGACGCGTGGTCCAGCGACCCGTCCGACCGGCAGGACATCGCCACCACCTTCACCGCCGAACCCGGCTCGGTGCACAAGCCGCTGGTGCTCGCCGCTGCCCTGGAGGAAGGGCTGATCGGGCCCGACACCACACTCGACCTCGGGCCGACGATCCGCAAGGGCGACACCACCTTCCGGGACACTCGCCCGATCGAGGCGGGTGTCGCGACCAGCCTGGCCGGCATGCTGGCCTACTCGTCGAACGTCGGCACGATCAAGATCGCCGACCAGCTCGGGCCGGAGCGGCTGCACGCGTACCAGCAGGCGTTCGGTCTGGGTAGCCCGACCGGGGTCGGACTGCCCGGCGAGGCCAGCGGCCGGGTGCTGCCGCTGGACGAGTGGAGCGCCTCGTCGTACGGGTCGGTGCCGCTCGGACACAGCGTCGACGCCACCCCGCTGCAGATGGCCGCCGCGTACGCGGCGATCGCCAACGACGGCGTCTACGTACCGCCCCGACTGGTCCGGGAGATCGTCGACGAGCACGGACAGCGCACCCCGACCGAGGCGCCGACCGCCCGCCGGGTGCTCGGCGCCGACAACGCCGCCGCGCTGCGAGCGATCATGGAAGGTGTCACCACAATCCCCGGTGCCACCGGCACCGCGGCGGCGGTCCCCGGCTACCGGGTGGCCGGCAAGACCGGCACCGGTCGGCGGATCGTCAACGGCTCCGTCGCGCCCGGCGAGGTGACGTCGTTCATCGGCATGGCGCCGGCCGACGACCCGCGCTACGTGATCGCCGTGGTGTCGCACACCCCCGGTGGTGGCTGCGGGGACGTCGCCGCCCCGGCGTTTCGCGACATGATGCGCTTCACTCTGCTGCACTACCGGGTCCCGCCGAGCGGCACCGAGCCACCCGAGTTCGTGGTGCACCCGTGACTGTCCGTGCCCCGGCGACGTGCGGGACTCACCCGTACGGACGAAACGCTGCGCGATGCGGAGCGACCGGTACGCCGCTGCGCGGCCCCGGACCGCGGACCGGGTAGGGTCTAGCGCCGTGCCCGGCAATCCACGACCCCGCACCAATCGTCCGATTCCGTTCGCGGAGCTCGCCGCGTCGCTGGCGGTGCCGCCACCGACCGCCGCAGCCCCGCTGATCAGCGGAATCACCCACGCCAGCGGCGATGTCCGGCCCGGTGACCTGTACGCCGCGCTGCCCGGAGCCCGCCGGCACGGCGCCGAGTTCGTCGCCGACGCCGGTGCCCGCGGCGCGGTGGCCGTGCTCACCGATCCGGCCGGCGCCCCGGCGGCTGCCGAAGCCGGGCTACCCGCCCTGGTGGTTCCCGAGCCGAGGGCCGTGCTGGGCCGGGTTGCAGCAGTGGTCTACGGCGAGCCGACTCGGGACCTGGCCATGGTCGGGTTGACCGGTACCGCCGGCAAGACCTCCACCGCGTACCTGGTCGAGTCGGGGCTGCGGGCCGCCGGCCAGTCGACCGGGCTGATCGGCACGGTCGAGACCCGCCTCGGCGACCTGATCGTGCCCAGCGTACGGACCACGCCCGAGGCGACCGACCTGCACGCGATGCTGGCCGTGGCCCGTGAGCATGGCGTAGCCAGCGTGGTCATGGAGGTGTCGAGCCACGCGTTGGCGCTGGACCGGGTCGGTGGCGTGCGGTTCGCGGTCGGCGGTTACACCAACTTCGGGTCGGACCACCTCGACTTCCACGCCGACGCCGCCGACTACTTCGCCGCCAAGGCCCGGCTCTTCGACGGCCGCTGCGCGGTCGAGGTGCTCAACCACGACGACCCGGCCCTGGAGCCGCTGCGTCGTCCGCACACGGTCACCTATTCGGCCGCCGGGGACGCCGCCGCCACCTGGCGGGCCGCGGCGGTCAGCGACGACGGCTACCGGCAACACTTCATCGCCCTGGGCCCGGACGGGATCTGCCTCGAGGCCGCCGTCGGACTGCCGGGGCGGCACAACGTGGCGAACGCGCTGCTGGCCATCGCGACCCTGGTCGCGCTCGGCGTCGACCCGGCAACGGCCGTCGCTGCAGTGGCCGACTGTCCCGGCGTACCGGGCCGGCTGGAACAGGTCGCCGCTCCTGGGCCGGTGCTCGGCGTGGTGGACTACGCGCACAAACCGGACGCTATCGTCGCCGTGCTGACCGCGCTGCGCGGCCTGGCCGACTCGCGGCGGGGCCGGCTGATCTGCGTGATCGGGGCCGGTGGCGACCGGGACCGGGGCAAACGTCCGACGATGGGCGCCGCCGCCGCCCGCGGTGCCGATCTGGTGATCGTCACCGACGACAACCCGCGGACCGAGGATCCGGCGGCGATCCGGGCCGAGGTACGCCACGGGGCCGACGGCGTCGCCGGTGCCGAGGTGGTGGAGGTCGCCGGCCGGCGGGCGGCGATCGACGAGGCGGTCCGGCTGGCCGGGCCCACCGACGTGGTCGCGCTGCTCGGCAAGGGCCACGAGCAGGGACAGGAGATCGACGGCGACGTGCAGCCGTTCGACGACCGGGTGGAGCTCGCGGCGTCGCTGACCGCCCGGTTCCCGGCACTGGTGAGGCAGGCATGATCACGATGACGCTGGCCGAGGTGGCCGAGGCGGTCGGTGGGCGGCTGCGGGACGCCGACCCGGCCAGCCGGGTCACCGGCGGGGTGGAGTTCGACTCCCGCAAGATCGGGCCCGGCGGGTTGTTCGTCGCCTTCGCCGGCGAGCGGGTCGACGGGCACGACTTCGCCGGCGCGGCGCTCGCCGCCGGAGCCGTCGCGGTGCTCGGCACCCGCCCGGTCGCCACCGCCGGCGGTGCCGCCCCGGTGCCGATGGTGCTCGTCGACGACCCGCTCGACGCGATGGCCCGGTTGGCCCGGACGGTCCTGGACCGGCTGCCCCAGCTGACCGTGATCGGCCTGACCGGATCGTCCGGTAAAACCACGACCAAGGACCTGATCGCGCAGCTTGCCGCCGGGCTCGGCCCGACGGTGGCGCCGGCCGGCTCGTTCAACAACGAGCTCGGTCAGCCGTACACCGTGCTGCAGGCCGACGTCGAGACCCGGTTTCTGGTGCTGGAGATGGGTGCCCGGGGAATCGGCCACATTCGGCATCTGTGCGAGATCGCGCCGCCCCGGATCGGTGTGGTGATCAATGTCGGGGTCGCGCACATCGGGGAGTTCGGTTCGGTCGACGCCATCGCCACCGCCAAGGGCGAACTGGTCGAGGCGTTGCCGGCCGACGGCGTCGCGGTGCTCAACGCCGACGACCCCCGGGTGCGGCGGATGGCTGACCGCACCGCTGGGCGGGTGGTGCTGGCCGGGGAGGATCCCGCGGCGACGGTGCGTGCCGAGAAGGTCGCAGTGGACGCCCGGGGACGTGCCGCGTACCAGCTGGTCACCCCGGCCGGGTCGGCGCCGGTACGGCTCGCGGTCAGCGGCCGGCATCAGGTCGGTAACAGCCTGCTCGCCGCGGCCGTGGCGATCGAGCTGGGGCTGACCGACCCGGCGGAGCTGGCGGCCGGGCTAGGCCGGCTCCGGCTGGTCTCGACCCGTCGGATGGACGTGATCGACCGGACGGACGGGATCACCGTGATCGACGATTCCTACAACGCCAACCCCGCCTCCGCAGCGGCGGCGTTGCGGGCGTTGGTCGATCTCGGCTCGGGGCGACGGACCTTCGCGGTGCTTGGTTACATGGCCGAGCTCGGCGAGTACGAGGAGCAGGGGCACGCCGAGGTCGGCAGGTTGGCCGCCGAGCTCGGCGTGCACCGGGTGCTGGTGGTGGGTGAACAGGCCGCGCCGATCCGGCAGGCGGCGGCGGCGGTTGCGACGTGGGAAGGGGAGTCGGTGCTGGTCACCGATCAACAGGCGGCGATCGACCTGCTCCGGCGGGAGCTCACCGACGGGGACGTGGTGCTGGTGAAGGGCTCGCGGTACCGCACCTGGGAGGTCGCCGACGCGCTGCGCGACGGATCGGCCGCCGAGGGTACGCCGGTCACCGGGGCAGGGGAGGCGACGGCGTGAGAGCGGTCATCGTCGCGGCGGCCGTGGCCTTCCTGGTGTCGCTGTTCGGCACCCCGGTGGCGATCAAGGTCTTCACGCGGCTCAAGGCCGGCCAGCCGATCCGGGCCGAGGGCCCGGTCATGCACCAGGGCAAGAAGGGCACGCCGACGATGGGCGGCGTGGTCTTCATCGTGGCGACGGTGATCGCGTATGTCGCCGGTCACCTCGCCCTGACCACCCTGCCGGCCCAGCAGATCGCCCAGGTCGGACCGACCATCACCGCGCTCGTCCTGCTCGGCCTGCTGGTCTTCTCCGGGGCGGTCGGCTTCGTCGACGACTTCCTCAAGGTCCGCAAGCGCAACAGCGCCGGGCTGAACAAACGGGGCAAGCTACTCGGTCAGATCCTGGTCGGCGCGGTGTTCGGGGTGATCGCGCTGTACTTCCCGAGCACGATGGTGGACTCCACCGGCGACGCGACCAACACCGAGACGGTCGGCAGCACCACGCTGTCGTTCATCCGCGACATCGACGCCCTCGACGTCGGTAAGGCCGCGTCGGTGGTCATCTTCATCCTGGTGGTGATGGCCACGACCAACGGCGTCAACCTGACCGACGGTCTGGACGGTCTGGCCACCGGCGCGTCGGTGATGGTGCTCGCCACCTACGCGTTGATCGCCTTCTGGCAGTACCGGCACTGGTGCGCCGACCCGAACTACACGGCCGAGTACTGCTACCAGGTGCGCGACCCGTTGGAAATCGCGCTGATCGCTGGGGCGGCCGCCGGGGCATGTGTCGGTTTCCTCTGGTGGAACACCTCGCCGGCGCGGATCTTCATGGGCGACACCGGCGCGCTCGGGCTGGGCGGGCTGATCGCCGGGATGGCGATGGCCACCCGGACCATGCTGCTGCTGCTGATCATCGGTGGGCTCTTCGTCATCATCACCATGTCGGTGGTGATCCAGATCATCTCGTTCCGCACCACCGGCAAACGGGTGTTCCGGATGTCGCCTCTGCAGCACCACTTCGAACTGGCCGGGTGGAGCGAGGTCAACATCGTCGTCCGTTTCTGGATCATCGCCGGGATCGGCGTGGCGATCGGTCTCGGCCTGTTCTACAGCGAGTTTCTCGCGGTGATGGGCTAGCCCGGACCAGCCCGCGCCCGCTGCGGCGACCGGCCCGACACGCCGGTGTGGTGTCGATGCCCGGCCGCCGGGGGCGGCAGCGCTGATGATGGACCGATGGCGACGACAGGTGGCGGCCCGGATGGGCGCTGACCCGGGCCGGCCCGTCACGGATCGGCCTGTCACTGCCGCAGACCGGCCTGCCCCGGATCGCCCGGCTCCGGGGCAGCCTGTCCCAGATCGGCACGGCCCCACCGCCCGGCTGGATCCGATCGGCGGACTGGCCGCGTTGCGTGGTCTGCTGGCCCGGCCGCTCGCCTCGTACTATCTGCTGATCTTCAGCAGCGGGCTGCTGCTGATGATCGGCCTGACCATGGTCTTCTCCGCGACCAGCATCAAGGCGTACATCGACGACGGCAGCGCGTTCAGCGTGCTGAGCCGACAGGCGACCTTCGCGGTGATCGGCCTGGTCGCGTTCTGGATCTGTCAGCGGCTGCCGGCGGCGACGTTCCGTGCCCTGGGCATCGTGGTGCTCGGCGTGGCGGTCGCCCTGCTGTTGCTGCTCAACGGGCTGCTGCTGGTGTCCACGCTGGCGGGCTGGCAGGCCGCCCGGGTCGGTCCGGTCGAGGCGGAGCTGCTCTGGCTCTACTTCGGTTCCTTTCAGCTGCAACCCTCCGAGCTGGCCAAGCTCGGCCTGGTGCTGTGGGGCGCCGACGTCATCGCCCGCAAAGGTGCCGAGCTGGGCCACTGGCGGGAGCTGGCAATTCCGCTGTTCCCCGCCGTCGGCCTGCTGTTCCTCCTGGTCGGCTACAACGACCTGGGCACCATGCTGTGCATCCTGGCCCTGGTCGTCGGGCTGCTCTGGGCAGCCGGCGTACCGCTGCGGATCTTCGCCACGTTGGGCGCGGTCGGTCTGGTCGGCATCGGCCTGCTGATCGCCGCCGCCTGGCAGGGCGCCGGTTCCGGCGCCCAGGACGCGGACAACTACCGGTTGGCCCGGCTGACGTCGTTCTTCACCCCTCCGGACCAGTGCGTCGACGACTGTTACCAGGCGTTGCAGGCGAGGTACGCGATCGCCAACGGGGGATGGTTCGGTGAAGGGCTCGGCTCCAGCCGGTTGAAGTGGGGCTACCTGCCGCAGGCCGAGGACGACTTCATCTTCGCCATCGTCGCCGAGGAACTCGGGGTGGTCGGCTGCGTCGTGGTGCTGGCCCTGTTCGCGGTCCTCGCGTACACCGCGTTGCGGATCGCCCGTCGGGTGGCCGACCCGTTCCGGCGACTCGCCGCCGCAGCGGCGGCCAGCTGGCTGATCAGCCAGGCGGTGATCAACATTTCCGGGGTGATCGGGCTGCTGCCGATCACCGGTATTCCGCTGCCGTTCATCTCCGCCGGTGGCAGTGCGCTGGTGGTGACGCTCGCCGCGATCGGCATGCTGGCGTCGTTCGCCCGGGCCGAGCCCGACGCCGCCCGGGCGCTCAACGCCCGTCCGCCGGCCCGCTGGGTGCGACTGGTCTGGGCCCCGCTGCCGCCGATGCCCCGCCCGCGCCACCCGGCCAAGCCGCGGATGACCGGCGTCGGACCGAAACCGGCCGGCTCCGGGCAGCCGGGCGGTCGCGGTGCGTCGGGGTCGGGGTCAGGCGGCCAGGGCGGGTCAACGCCGCCCCGTGTACCGAGGCGACGGGACGGGCGTTAACGTACCCCCGCGAAGCGCGCATCCGGGCCGACGGGCCCCGTACGCAACCGCCCGGCGTGCCGCGTACGCCGTCGGCGGTCCGCCGGGCCCGCCGCGCGGCCACCGAGTCGAGCGAGAGGAGATGCTGATGGGTCCGCTGCGATCGGTGGTGCTGGCAGGTGGGGGGACCGGTGGGCACATCTACCCGTTGTTGGCGTTCGCCGACTGTCTGCGCCGGCACGACCCGAGCGTGCAGATCACCTGTCTCGGTACCCCGAAAGGGCTAGAAAACGAGCTGATTCCGCCGAAAGGGTACGATCTGCGGTTGATCCCCGCACATCAGCTGCCCCGGTCGGTCAACATGGACCTTGTGCGTACGCCAGACCGGATGTTCAAGGCCGCCCGCGCCGCCGGCAAGGTCATCGACGAGGTGCGGGCCGACGTGGTGGTGGGCTTCGGCGGGTACGTGTCCGTACCGGCCTACCTGGCGGCGTGGCGTCGCGAGATGCCGATCGTGGTGCACGAGGTGAACGTGCCGCCGGGCGTGGCCAACCGGATGGGCATGAAGTTCACCAAGCACGTCGCGGTGGGCTTCCCACACCAGCCGGTCCAGGCCGAGTCGCTGCGCGACGCCCGGGTGGTCGGGGTGCCGCTGCGCCGGTCCATCACCGGGCTGGACCGGGTGGCCGCCCGGGAGGCCGCCCGAGCGCACTTCGGGCTGCGCCCGGATCTGCCGACGGTCTTCGTCTCCGGTGGCTCCCAGGGCGCCCGGTCGATCAACCTGGCGGTCTCCGGGGCGGCCAAGGAACTGGCCCGGGCCGGCGTCCAGGTGCTGCACGCGATCGGTGCCCGCAACGAGGCGGTCTCGGTGCCGAGTGATCTGCCGGTGCCGTACGTGACCCTGCCGTACCTGTCGGAGATGGAGCTCGGGTACGCCGCAGCCGACCTGATGGTCTGCCGGGGGGGCGCGATGACCTGCGCCGAGGTCGCCGCGATCGGATTGCCCGCGGTCTACGTTCCCTATCCGCACAGTAACCAGGAGCAGAAGCGCAACGCGCTGCCGGTGGTCGAGGCCGGCGGTGGTCTGCTCGTCGACGACGCCGAACTGACCCCGGCCTGGGTGGAGCAGGTCGTGGTCCCGTTGGCCCGCGACCCGCAGCGGCTGGCTGCGATGGGCTCGGCAGCGGCCGGGTACGGTCGCCGCGACGGCGACGAGGCGCTGCTCGACTTCGTCTACGAGGCGGTGTCCCGATGACCCGCACGGGAAGGTGACCACGTGAACATCACCGAGTTCGCCCCCACCGGCACGCTCACCGCCGAGGAGCTGGGGACCGTACACCTGATCGGTATCGGCGGGGTCGGGATGAGCGGCCTGGCCCGCCTGCTGCTGACCCGGGGGATCCCGGTGACCGGCAGCGAGCTGCGGGACTGGCCGTCGCTGGCGGTGCTGCGGGCACTCGGCGGCACCATCCACATGAGCCATGAGGAGGCCAACCTCGACGGGGTGGACACGGTGGTCTACTCCACCGCCATCCCGGCCGACCACGTGGAGCTGGCCGCCGCCCGTCGGCGTGGGCTGCGGGTGCTGCACCGGTCGGAGGCCCTAGCGGCGGCGATGACCGGTCGGCGGACCATCGCGGTCGCCGGCACCCACGGCAAGACCACGACCACCTCGATGGTGACCCTGACCCTGCAACGGGCCGGCGAGGACCCGTCGTTCGTCATCGGTGGCGAGATCTCCGAGGTCGGTTCGAACGCCCACCACGGTACGGGCGAGTACTTCGTCGTCGAGGCCGACGAGAGTGACCGTTCGTTCCTGCTCTACCGCCCGTTCGTGTCGATCATCACCAACATCGACGCCGACCACCTGAACACGTACGGTGACCTGGCCGGGCTCGCCGCTGGTTTCGCCGAGTTCGCCGGGCTGACCGATCCGGACGGGTTCGTGGTGACCTGCGCGGACAACCCCGGAACCCGGCAGTTGACCGAGGCGCTGCGCGACGAGGGCCGGACCGTCCACACCTACGGCGAGTCCGCCGACGCCGATCTTCGGCTGACCGAGATCACGTCGTCCGCGGCCGGGGTCCGCTACCTGGCCACCCTGGACGGCGCGCCGCTCGGTGAGATCGCCCTGCCGGTACCCGGCCGGCATCTCGGGCTCAACAGCGCCGCCTCGGTGCTCACCGCGCTGCGCCTCGGGCTGCCGTTGAGTGACGCGGTCGCCGCGCTGGGCGCGTTCCCCGGGGTTCGTCGCCGGTTCGAACGCAAGGGCTCGGCCGGCGGCGTCACCGTCTACGACGAGTACGCCTACCATCCGACGTCGATGACCGCGGCGCTGCACACCATGCGGGAGGTCGCCGGTGCCGGTCGGCTGGTGGTGGTGTTCCAGCCCTACCGGGTCTACCGCACCCGGGACCTGCAGGCCGAGTTGGCCGCCGCCCTGGCGATCGCCGACGAGGTGATCGTGATGGAGGTGTTCGGGCCGGGTGAGCTGCGGGAGCCGGGTGAGGGCGGGGTGGCGCTGACGGCGGACGTCCCGTTGCCGGACGATCGTAAGGTGTTCGTACCGTCCTGGGAGGATGTCCCACCGGAGGTGGTCCGCCGCTGCCGGCCGGGTGACCTGGTGGTCACGATGGGCGCTCCACCGATCTCGTTGCTGGGTGACGAACTGCTGTCCGCGCTCGCCGGTCCGGCGGCCGACGCCGGATGACCCCGGCTGGTCGCTCGCCGCGGCCCGGCTCGGGTCGGACCGGTTCCAGCCGCTCCGGCACCGGTCGGGTGGGTTCCGGTCGGGTGGGCGATGTCCGGCCGGCAGGTCGGACCGGTCGTGCCGGGGTGCCCGCCGCCCGGTCCGGGCCGGCGGGAGCGGACACCGGGCACACCCGGCGCCAGCCGGGCGGCGCGGACGGGTCCACCGGCCGCTGGCGGCTGGTCCGGGCGAGCCGGGAGGCGGTGCCGCCGTCGGTCCGGCGGTTCATGCGCCGGGCCCGGCGACGACGGCTGCGGGCCGCGCTGCCCTGGGCGGTGGCCGGCTGCCTGGCGGCCCTGGCCGCGGTCGGCTGGTGGGTGGTCTCGGCGACCTCGGTGTTCGGCGTGGACCAGGTCCGGGTCGCGGGGGCGGCGCTGGTGACCGAGTCGGAGGTACGGCAGGCCGCGCAGATTCCACAGGGGACCCCACTGGCCCGGGTGGATCTGGCCGCGGTGGCCGGCCGGGTCTCCGGCCTGGCCGCGGTGGAGCGGGCGGTGGCGAGCCGGGACTGGCCGGGTACGGTGGTGATCACCGTGGTGGAGCGGGTGCCGGCCGCCGTGGTGCCCCAGGACGACGCGTTCGTGGTGGTCGACGGGGCCGGGGTGGCCTTCCGGACACTGGCCACGCGCCCGGACGACCTGGCGGTCGTCCGGCTGGAGACGGCCGAGTTCGACCAGGCGCTGGTCCGCGACGCGGTCGTGGTGCTCGACTCGCTGACCGCCCAGCTGCGCGAGGTACTGGAGGAGATGGTGGTCAGTGGCCCGGCCGGGATCGAGCTGCGGCTCGCCGACGACCGGGTGGTGATCTGGGGTGACGCCACGGAGAACGCGGTCAAGGCCCGGGTCGCCGACGCGTTGCTGGTCCAGGACGGCAGCGTGATCGACGTCAGTGCCCCGGATGTGGTGACCATCCGCTGATCCGGCATGTCGTCTGGGTGATTTCAGGACGGCTCGGTGTAGAAGGTACATTACGGTCTGCCGAGACTGGCTCGGCCCGGCGCGGCCCGCGACACGCCCAGCATGGTCCTTGGATCACGCGGTACGTGCGCATACGTTGCCCGGAGAGGTTCAGTGGTTGACATAACCCTAAGCCTCTAGTAGAGGGTGAGGGTTCGTCCCGCTCTCGTGTACCGACGGGTCTGTCCTCCGTGGTCCCAGTGGGCCGGGTCAGGCCGGCGCCCGCCACTCTCGAAGGGAAGGCACCCCGATGACACCTCCGCACAACTACCTGGCGGTCATCAAGGTCGTCGGCATCGGCGGAGGCGGAGTCAACGCCGTCAACCGGATGATCGAGGTTGGCCTCAAGGGCGTCGAGTTCATCGCGATCAACACCGACGCCCAGGCGTTGCTGATGAGCGACGCCGACGTCAAGCTCGACGTCGGCCGGGAGCTGACCCGGGGGCTCGGTGCCGGGGCGAACCCGGACGTCGGCAAGAACGCCGCCGAGGACCACCGCGACGAGATCGAGGAGGTGCTCAAGGGCGCCGACATGGTCTTCGTCACCTGCGGTGAGGGCGGCGGTACCGGCACCGGCGGGGCGCCGGTGGTGGCCAACATCGCCCGCAAGCTCGGCGCTCTGACGATCGGTGTGGTCACCCGGCCGTTCTCCTTCGAGGGCAAGCGACGCCAGGTGCAGGCCGAGGCCGGCATCGAGGAGCTGCGTAACCAGTGCGACACGCTGATCGTCATCCCGAACGATCGGCTGCTGGCCCTCGGTGACCGGGGGATCAGCATGATGGACGCCTTCCGGCAGGCCGACCAGGTGCTGCTCTCCGGTGTCCAGGGCATCACCGACCTGATCACCACGCCCGGCCTGATCAACCTGGACTTCGCCGACGTCAAGAGCGTGATGAGCGGGGCCGGCAGCGCGCTGATGGGGATCGGCAGTGCCCGGGGCGAGAACCGGGCGGTCGAGGCGGCCGAGGCGGCGATCTCCAGCCCACTGCTGGAGCAGAGCATGGACGGTGCCCGGGGGGTGCTGCTCTCCATCGCCGGTGGCTCCGATCTCGGCCTATTCGAGATCAACGACGCGGCGCAACTGGTCACCGACGCGGCGCACGCCGACGCCAACATCATCTTCGGGGCGGTTATCGACGACGCGTTGGGCGACGAGGTGCGGGTCACCGTCATCGCGGCCGGCTTCGACGGTGGGGCTCCCGCGTACAAGCCGGCCGAGGGTCCGCGTAAGGTCCCGGCGGCACCGGTGTCGCCGGCCGCGCCGACCAGCCCGGCTGTCGCCCCGGCGCCTCAGACGCCGACCCAGCAGACCCGCCGGGTGCTCTTCGACGACGTCGACGTCCCGGACTTTCTCAAGAACGGCTCATGACGGTCGACACCGAACGACGACGTGCGGAACTGGCCGACCGGCTGACCGCCGTACGGTCCCGGCTTGCCGCCGCCACGGCGGCGGCGGGTCGGTCGGCGGACAGCGTCACGCTGATCGCGGTGACCAAGACCTATCCAGCCGCCGACGTGCGGCTGCTGGCCGAGCTCGGGGTCACCGACGTCGGCGAGAACCGGGACCAGGAGGCGGCGGCCAAGGTCGCCGAGCTGGCTGCGGGTCCGTCCGGTGGGCCGGGACTGCGCTGGCACTTCGTCGGCCAGTTGCAGCGCAACAAGTGCCGGTCGGTGGTGGGCTACGCGGACCTGGTGCACTCGGTGGACCGGGTGCCCCTGGCCCGCGCCCTGGCCGCCGCCGCCAGTGGGCGTGGCCGGGCGCTCGACGTGCTGGTCCAGGTCAGTCTGGACGGCGTGACGGGGCGTGGTGGCGCGGTGCCGGACTCGGCGGATGCGGTGACCGGCTTCTGGCCGGTGGTCGAGTGCGTCCTGGGCAAGTCCGATCTGCGACTCGCCGGGGTGATGGCAGTGGCTCCGCTCGACCAGTCGCCGGAGCCGGCGTTTGCCCGGCTGGCGGAGGTGTCTGCCCAGCTCAGAGCCGCCGCGCCGGAGGCCTGGATGGTCTCTGCCGGGATGAGCGCCGACCTGGAGGCGGCGGTGGACGCCGGCGCGACACATGTCCGTGTCGGAAGTGCGTTGCTCGGAAAGCGCCCAACGCTACGGTAGCCTGGCGGCGGATACCAAACTACATCAGTGTTGTTTGAGCCGGACTCCCCGTCGTCGGGGGTCGACGTCCGTGACCGCGCACCGGTCATGGCGGGGAGCCGGCTCGGACCGGTGGGCACTGCAGTGTTCACGCGCGACAGTGGCACGGCGGGGGCGCGTGCCGCACGGCGGACGGAGGGGCGCGGCATGGGTGCACTGCGCAAAGCGGGGGTTTGGCTAGGCCTGGTCGAGGAGGACGACGACCAGGGCTACGACGACGGCTACGACAAGGGTAGCTACCGAGAGTCGCGCTATCGTGACAGTAGGTATGCTGACGAGTTCGCTGACGACGAGGAGCCGGACGACCCGCCACCACGCGCGCGGCCACCGGTGGAGCGGCTGCGGCCGTCGGAGCGGCTGCAGGCCCGGGCCGCCGAGCGGGAGCACCGGGCCGCCGAGCGGGAGCACCGGGGTCCGGATCCGGACCGGGGCGAGCGCGCCAGTGTGCGATCGATCACCCGGGCCGGTGCCGAGGCTGCGTCGGCCAGCTACCCGACCAGGGACAACCTGGCTCTGGCGCCGCAGCCTGCGGTGCGGGAGCGGATGGTCGTCGCCGAGGAGGAGCAGCGGTACCAGATCACCACGCTGCACCCGACCACCTACCGGGAGGCCCGGACGATCGGGGAGCACTTCCGCGACG
The DNA here is from genome assembly GCF_027497395.1 of Solwaraspora sp. WMMA2080. Lineage (GTDB taxonomy): Bacteria > Actinomycetota > Actinomycetes > Mycobacteriales > Micromonosporaceae > Micromonospora_E. Next base: position 258,834 of record NZ_CP114910.1, read on the forward strand.
GCACGCCGGTGATCATCAACCTCACCGAGATGGATGAGGCAGACGCCCGCCGTCTGGTTGATTTCGCTGCCGGTCTGGCGTTCGGTCTGCGCGGTACGATCGAACGCGTCACCAACCGGGTGTTTCTGCTCTCACCGGCCAACGTCCAGGTCACCGCGGAGGACAAGGCCAAGATAGCCGAGGGTGGATTTTTCAGCCTGGGCTAGCCCTGACCTGAGGATCTCGCCTGCCGTGTTGTCGATCTTGTTCCAAGTCCTGTATCTGCTGTTGTATGTCTTTCTGCTCACCCTGTTGGCGAGGTTTGTCCTGAGCGCGGTGCTTCAGTACGGTCGACGCTGGCAACCCGGTCGGGGTGCCGCAGCCGGATTGGAATCGGTGTGGAGCGTCACTGATCCCCCCCTTAAGGCGTTGAGGCGGGTGATCCCACCACTGCGAATTGGTACCGTGAGCTTCGACCTGGCCTCCCTTGTGCTCCTGGTTATCCTGTTCGTGCTGATCACGTTCGTGGTGGAGCCGCTGATCAGGGCAACCAACTGACCGGCGCGCTACGCGGCCGCAACTGACCCGAGGAGTTTCGATGCCGCTAACCCCGGCCGACGTCCACAACGTCGCCTTCAAAAAGCCTCCGATCGGCAAGCGGGGGTACGACGAGGAGGAGGTCGACGCCTTCCTGGACGAGGTCGAGCGTGAGCTCGCCCGTCTGATCGAGGAGAACAACGAGCTACGCGCCCAGGTGGAGCGCGGCGGCCGTGGCGGGCCGGCGGGCCCGGGCGCCGACCCGCGTCTCGCGGCGGAGCTCAACGACATGAAGGCCCAGCTCGACCGCGTACAGCGGGACAAGGCCGCCGCCGAGCAGGCCGCCCGTGCCATGCAGGCCGAGCTGGAGCAGGTCAGGTCGGCCGGTGGCCCGGCCGTCGGTGGCGGCGGCGACGGCGAGCAGCAGGCGCTGCGGGTGCTGATGATGGCCCAGCGGACGGCGGACGACCACGTCTCCGACGCCCGCCGGGAAGCGGACAAGCTGCTTACCGACGCCCGCACCAAGGCCGAGGAGGTCACCCGCGAGGCGCGGGCCAAGGCCGACGCGCTGGAGCGGGACGCGCGACAGCGCCACCAGGAGGCGATGGGTGGCCTGGACGCCAAGCGCACCGCGCTGCAGAAGCACATCGAGGAGCTCAAGCAGTTCGAGCGGGAGTACCGCACCCGGCTCAAGGCGTACCTGGAGAGCCAGCTGCGCGACCTGGACGGTCGCGGGCAGGGCCTCGAGGCCGAGATGGGGCGGGTCGAGGGCGGTCGCTCCGCTTCGGGCGGTGGTGGTCTGGCGACCGCCGGCCTGGCCAGCTCCTACGGCGGTGGCCGGTCCGGTGCGCTGGAGGCCGGCCGCTGAGGCCGAGCCTCTCGCGGGGGGTACGTCAGCAACGATGCGGCGGGGGTGAGCCGTGATAGTGGCAAGTCTGGTGCTCATCCTCGTCGCCGTCACCCTGCTTGTGCTCGGCCTGGCGAGCGGGTCCAGCCTGCTGCTGGTCGGCTCGATCGTCGCCAGTCTGCTCGCGGCGGTTGCTCTCGTGGTCGGTGCCAGGCAGGCCGCTGCGGCCCGAGCAGGGGACGGACGCGTCGGCTCGGTCGACCCGGAGCCGCTGTCCCGTCCGGAGTTCGGCGTTGACTCCGATCCGGTACAGGGGGCCGGTCAATGGTCATCCGCCGCGCCGGTCGGTCGGCAGCCGACCGATCCGGCCGATGACCATCTCGGCGGCGGGGCGGCCGACGACGGCCCGCCCGACGAGCCAGCGGTCGAGGAGACGGGTGAGACCGATCACGCCCGGCTCGCCGGGCTCGATGCCGAAGTGATCGTGGTCGACGGACGGCCTCGTTACCACCTGGCGAGCTGCCTGTATCTGGTGGCCAGGGACGGTGAGCCGCTGCCGGTGCGCGAGGCCCTGGAGCTCGGATTCACGCCTTGTGGGCTCTGCCAGCCGAACCGGACCCTGCTGGCCGAGTCCGGCCGCGTCTGAACAGGCGGCGTTCGGTTCATGTCCCGTTCGAGCAGCCGCCGGCCCACCCGGCCGGCCGCCGGTGCCGGCGGGCGTCCGGAGACCGACCTGGTGGTCGCCGTCCGGGTCAAGCCCGGCGCCTCCCGGGCCCGGATCGGTGGTTGCCACCCCGGCTCACAGGGACCAGCGCTGGTCGTCGCGGTCACTGCCCCGGCGGTGGACGGTCGTGCGACGGAGGCGGCCCGGCATGCGCTCGCGGCTGCGCTCGAGGTGCCTACCCGGCGGATCACGCTACGGGCGGGTGCCGCCAGTCGGGACAAGCTGTTCAAGGTGGACACCGTGACCGCCGACGAGGCTGAGGTGCTGGACGCTCGGCTGCGACGTCTGCGGGACGGCTGAAGACGTCTGCGGGACGGATGAAACGGCCGAGCGCCGACACCTCGACCACGTCGCGCGCTTCCTCGATGAGGCCCGGCGAATGTCCTTCTTGGGTGATATGCCGGCCTGTGCCCCGCCACCGTCCCCTGCCGCTCAAGCTGGCCAGTCAAATCGGTGCATCACCGGACGAAAGCTGTGCCATTGTTGTCGGATGTCTTCACGTTCCGTATCCTTGCGAATCTCCGGAGTGTGCAACGGACCCGTTGTACGCCCGTTTTGTGCTTTGGGGGCAGCATGGCCGAGCTGACGGAAGCGAGGCGCCGGACGGGTCGGGTGACCCCGTCCACGACGCCGCGCCGCGTACCGTCCGGCCTGCCGACGCCGGAGGATCCCGTACAGGCACTGCCGATCGCCGCGGGTGACGCGGCCGAGGGAGCGACGATGGCGAAGCCAGCCGACACGAAGACCGCCGCCCGCGGACGAGTGGCCCGGGCACCGCGCAGCGCGGCCGAGACCACCAAGATCCAGATTGCCCTGCAGGCCCGTCGGGACGAGTTGCGAGCCGAGTATGATCAGACGCTGAGCGAGATCACCGAGCTGCAGCGGGAACGGCTGACCGACTCGGCCGGCGACGACCAGGCCGACACCGGCACCAAGACGTTCGAGCGGGAGCAGGAGATTTCCCTCGCCAGGAGCATCCTGGACCGCATCAACCAGGTGGAGCGGGCGCTGGAGCGGCTGGACGAGGGCAACTACGGCTGGTGTGAGCGGTGCGGCACGGACATTCCGGTCGAGCGGCTCGCCGCCTTCCCCTCGGCCACCCTCTGCGTGTCCTGCAAGCAGATCGAGGAGCGGCGCTAGCCGGGCGGTGACGGGCCCGACGTGGGCGAGCCGCTCCACTGAGAAGGGAGAGGCGTCTGTCCGCCGACAGCGATCCGCGCCCGGACGTTCCGAACGCCGGTGGCGACGCCCCGCCAGCACCTGGGGGCGATGGCACGCCCGTCACCGGCTCGCCGGTGACGGGCACCGGCCGACGTGCGCTGTGGGTCTTCGCCCTGGTCGCGGCGGCGGCACTGCTCGTCGACCTCGGCGCGAAACAGTGGGCGATCAGCGCCCTCACCGACCGGGAACCGGTCCGCCTGCTGGGTGGTGCCCTCTACCTGACGCTGATCCGCAACAGTGGTGCGGCGTTCAGCCTCGGATCCGACTACACCTGGATATTCCCGCTGGTCACCGTGGCGGTCGTCGGCTGGATCGGCTGGTTGACCAGAGGGCTGCGGTCGCTGCCCTGGGCGGTGGCGCTCGGGCTGATCCTCGGTGGGGCGCTCGGCAACTTCCTGGACCGGATGTTCCGCGCCCCCGGACCCCTCCTCGGCCACGTGGTGGACATGTTCAGCGTCTTCCACCCGTACGGCCAGGTCTTCCCGATCTTCAATGTGGCCGACAGCGCGTTGGTCGTCGGCGTACTCCTCGCCGTACTGCTGGAACTGACCGGCCGACAGCGCGACGGCCGCCGGCTGTCCGGAAAGGTGGACCGTTGACCACACCTGCCCGCCATGGGGAGCGACGGTCGCTGCCGGTGCCCGATGGGCTCGACGGCACCCGGCTCGATCAGGCTGTCTCCCGGCTGTTCGGACTGTCCCGCACCGCGGCCGCCGCGCTGGTGGAGTCCGGCGACGCCGAGGTGGACGGGGTCACCCGGCACAAGTCCGACCGGGTGAGTGCCGGCGCCTGGCTGGAGGTGGTCCTGCCGGCGCCCGTCACGGCTCCGGTGGTGATCGCCCAACCGGTCGACGGACTGCGGGTCGAGTACGCCGACGAGGACATCGTCGTGGTGGACAAGCCGGTGGGCGTGGCGGCGCACCCGAGCCCCGGGTGGACCGGCCCGACCGTGCTGGCCGGTCTGGCGGCGGCCGGTCACACCATCGCGACCAGTGGCGCGGCCGAACGCCAGGGCATCGTGCACCGGCTCGACGTCGGCACCAGCGGCCTGATGGTGGTGGCCAAGAGCGAGCACGCGTACTCGGTGCTCAAACGCGCGTTCAAGGAACGCGAGGTGGACAAGCGCTATCACGCCGTCGTGCAGGGGCACCTCGACCCGCTGCGCGGGACCATCGACGCCCCGATCGACCGCCATCCCACCCACGACTACCGGTGGGCGGTGGTCTCGGGTGGCAAGCCGAGCGTCACCCACTACGAGACGGTCGAGGCCTTCCCTGCCGCCAGTCTGGTCGACATCCGCCTGGAGACCGGCCGTACCCACCAGATCCGGGTGCACTTCTCCGCGCTGCGGCACCCGTGCGTAGGTGACCTGACGTACGGTGCGGATCCGACACTCGCCGTCCGACTCGGACTGACCCGCCAGTGGTTGCATGCCCGTGCGCTCAGTTTCCTACACCCCCGTACGGCGGAGGAAGTTCGCTTCCACAGCGACTACCCTGACGACTTGAAGCGTGCCCTGGCCGTGCTCGGCGATTGAGAGCCGGCGAACACGCGGTCACTCAGCGTCCACCCGCCATCGGGAAAGGGGAGTCGCCCGTGCGTGCCGGCGACCTGTTGCGGCGAATCGACCGACGGCTGCTGCCGGTCCTGGCGGACGCCGCCGTCCGGCTCGCGCAGCGACCGGTCCGTCCCCAGTTGCTCGCCGGGGTGGCCGGGGTGTCGATCAGCGCGGTGCTGGTCGCCGCCGTCTGGGCGGTGGATCACGACGACGGCGCCGTTCGCGCGGTGGACGACGTCGTGCAGGTGGGAGTAGCCGAGGGTGAGTCCATACCGGACTACCTCCGGGCGGTACGCGGCGAGCTGGCCACCTTGCCGGAGGGTCCGGCACCTGCCGGGTCGACCGGCGACAACTACGCCCTGGCAACCTTCAACGGGTATCTGGCACCCGACCGGCTCGCCGCTGTCCTGTCCGGAGTGTCTGCCGTGGAGGTGTACACCCGGGTTCCGCTGGGACGGGAGAAGACCCAGGTGATCCGGATGCCGGCCTTTCAGCTGCCCGAGGACGTGCTGACCGGGATGGAACAGGTCGCCGAGCGCAAGAGCAGGCAGGCGACCGACTACCGACGCCGGGTCGCCGAACTCGGCCGGGCAGCCGATCTTGACCAGTGGCTGGCCTACGACAAGGGCGCCCGGGTGGCCACCGCCGAGGCCGCCGCCTACCGTGACCATTGCGCCTGCGTGTTCGCGGCGGTGGTGCAGGGCGTCCCGGTCGATCTGCGCAGGCTGGCCCGCCTGGCCGAGATCCGGGTCGTCGATCCGGCGCCCGAGGTCCGCCGCCTGGACCGGGCGGTGTTCCTGCCTCCGCTACCTGAGTACGACGAGGTGGTGCCGGTCGGCGACGCCGCGCTCACCAGCAGCGGGTTGCCGTTCGATGTTCCGGCCGCCGAGCCGGGCGGTGCGGCCGACACCAAGGTCGGCGGCGGCCCGACCAGTGTTGCTCCGGCGACCGACGGCGACCCGGACGCGGGGTCAGCTGGGCGGACCAGTTCCGCACCCGACCGTGAGTCCACCCCGGGCAGCGCCGATTCCGCCCCGGACGCCGACGACGGCGGCCGGGACGGTGTCGACACGTCGCCGGTCGGTCCGGGAAACCCGGCAGGTAGGGCTGACCCGTCGCCGGCGGGGTCGGGGCGCCCGACCCCGGCCCCGGCGGGCCGGTCGACCAACGGGCCGGGCCGTCCGGCCGCGACGGCTGGCACGCCGTCCGGCTGTACCCCGTCACCGACCGGCGCGTCGCCGGCCACCGGCGGACCGCCGGTCTGCCCGGGGCACCCCACCGGTGAATCTTGGTAGCGGGCCGGTATCGACCACCGGTGTCCCGGTTCCGTACGCTACCCCCGGTGCCGCCACGCTCCTCGTCGGGTGACGGCTGCGGTGACCGGACCGGGGGAGTCCGGTAGAGATGGCCGGTCGGGCCGAACAACGGGCCTTTGGCGGTGTGGCCTGAACAGGTCTAGCTTCGTAGCCTGTCAGGCGGGGACCGATAGCGCTGGGAGGGCGAGCCGTGGAGGGCACCGAGTCCGGCTGGGGCCGGCCTGCCGAACCAGCGCCGCGCTGGCGCGCGCTGCTCGACCGGGCACGCCTCGGTGGCCGTACCGGTGAGCAGCCTGAGGTGGCGGACCCCAACGGGGCGGCGCCCCGGTCGCGGGAGAATGGTCGCGGCACGGCCCAGGTGCCCAACGGCATCGCGCAGGTGCCGGGTCACCATCCGGAGCCGGGGCATTCCACCGGTGGCAGTTGGATGGGCGACTCCGGCCATCCGGCCGGTCCCGGTCACCCCTCGACCCTCGGCCACCCCGGCTATCCCGCCGATCCGGCTGATCATGGCTATCCGGCCGACCAGGGACCGCCGGCGCCGGCCGCCGGACGGTACGCCGCCCTGGCGCCGCCGCCGGCTCCGGCCGCCCCGGGTGGCTACCCGCCCGGCTATCCGGTGATGCCCGGCCACCCTGCGGACCGGGCCGCTCGGCCGGTGCGCCCGAGTGTGCCGCCACCATCGGAACAGGGCTTCCCGGGCGGCCCCGAGGTCGGCGGCTACCCGCCGGCCGCCGAGCCGCCGCGCCGGGGCGGACCTGGGCCGGGGCCGGGGTACCCGCCGGGCCCGGACGGCGGTGGCGGATACCCGGCACGGATCGAGTGGCGGGAGAGCCGGCCCGACGCGGAGGTCGACCGGGCCACCGGCATCCTGCGTCGCAACCTCGGCATACCGCGGGTGCTGGCGTTCGCCAATCCGAAGGGCGGGGTGCACAAGACGACGGCGACCGTGCTCGCTGCGGCGACGATCGGTAGCGTCCGTGGCCGTGGGGTGCTCGCCTGGGACGACAACGAACTGCGCGGCACGCTCGGACTGCGGGCCGGCAGCGCCCGTCATGCCCGGACCATCCGCCATCTGATCTCCGATCTGGTGGAGATCGAGGGCTCGCACGGCTACGAGCTGACCGACCGGCTCGACGACTACCTCCGGCACGCCTCCGACGGCTCGTACGACGTACTCGCCGGTGAGGAGAGCCCTCGGTTCGCGCAGCGGCTCGACCCGCACACCGTCCGGCGGGTGCTGGAGCTGCTCCGCCGGACCCACGACGTGATCTGTGTGGACACCGGCAACAACGTGGAGAGCGCCAACTGGCAGACCGTCCTGCAGGCCGCCGATCAGCTGGTGGTCACCTGCGTGCCCCGGGAGGACGCGGCGTTCACCGCGGACTGGATGCTGGACCTGCTGGACGATGTCGGCATGGGCGACCTGGTGCGCAACGCGGTGACCTTGCTGTCCTGCCCGAGTCCGGGGCCGATGCCGTTGCTCGACGACCTGCGCCGGCACTTCGCCACCCGGACCCGGGCGGTGGCCGTGGTGCCCTACGACCCGGCCCTGGAAACCGGGTCGTCGATCGAGTACGTGCAGTTGCAGCCGGAGACGCGGCAGGCATGGCTGCAGGCGGCCGCGATGATGCTGGAGCCGTTCGTCCGCTGAGTCCGGGCCCGTCCCGCTGGCCCCTGGTCAGTCCGCTGGCACCCGGTCGGCTGTCGGCTGGCAGCCGTGCGCCACACCCCAGCGGGAGCACCGGCCGTCCGGGTCGGGCGTCGTGTGTGCGATCCACGCGAAGTAGCCGGCGTGGTTGGTCCGCTCGTCGGGCATGTACCGGTCGACGGTGGCGGACCCGGCGGAGGCGAGCACGAACAGCAGCGGCACGAGCAGCAACCCGACCGGTACGGTCGGCTCCCGGCCCGGGGCGGCGGCGCCGGTGCGGCCGCGCCAGTGCTGGACGGCGAGCAGCACACCGAATCCGGTGAGGATCAGCAGGCAGTAGAGCACCACTGCGGTGGTCCGCGGATACAGCCGTACGGTCTGGGTCTCCCACTGCTCGCTGGCCAGCCACATCCGCAGGAACCAGGCACTGGCCGCGCACGCGCCGAGGGCGATCACGATGCTGCGCCGCCAGGCCAGCGCGAGGGCCAGCCCGAGCCCGGCGGCGAGCAGCAGGGTGAACAGTCCGACCCCGCCGAGTTCGCCGACCGGCGGCCAGACCGGGCCGACGTCGGCCGGCCGGTCGTTGCGCCACATCGCGATGTACGCCGGCTCGGTGTCGGTGTCGAAATAGAAGTAGTCGTCGGAGGTGCCGCCGGTCGGGGCGAGCAGGCCGCGCAGATGCACCCATCCGACCAGCACGAAGCTGACCAGGGTTGCGCCGCCGAGCAGTAGGATCGACCGCCAGCCGGCCCGCCACGGGGCGGCCAGCGCGACGGCCACCAGCATGCCGCCGGCGCACCAGACGAACCATCCGGAGTAGAGCAGGAAGAGCAGCCCGAGTCCGACCCCGGCCACCGCACCGGCCAGCAGCGCCCGGCGGTCGGTCATCCGGTCGGCCCGGCGGACCGTCGACAGGAATCTCACCAGTACCGGGATCAGCATCACCAGGGTGATCTGCGGGTACGGCTTGACCGGTTCGATCATCGGCAGCATCGCCAGCACCCCGACGGTCACCGCCCAGAGCGGACGCAGCACCAGTCGCCAGGCCAGATAGGCGGCCGGGCCGAACAGAGCCGTACCGGCCAGTTGGAGGTCCTTGAGGGCGAGGACGTGCGGCTGGTCGGTCAACCGCGCCCAGGCCCCGATCACCCAGAAGACGACTGGTGGGTAGTGGTCGGATATGTCCTGCCCGGACCACAACGCGGCGGTCCACTCGAGGATCCACTGGTAGTCGCCGCCGCCGGCCCACAGCGGCAGCCGGGTGCCGCGCAGTGCCACCGCGATCCCACCGGCGACGAGCCCGGTGGCGAGCCCGGCGACTGCGGCGCAGCCGGCCCGGACGACGTACGGCCGGTGCGCAGCGGCGAGCAGCCGGTGCATCAGCACCATCGCAACGACCAGCACGCCGGCCAGCACCGCGAACCGGAGCTGGAGTGCTGCCAGACCGCTCACCTGCCCTTTCCGGTCCAGTGGATCGACATCTATGTCTTTGCTCCAGGCCAGGAACCCGAACGCGGCACCGATGCTGACCAGCGTCTCGACGCCGATGCCGGCCAACCTGGAGCGAAATGTGGGTATCTGTCTGGCTGTGTTCACACAGAGACGGTAAACCCTCGCTGACAGTGTTGTCGGGTGGAGCTCGTACTCTCCTGGGAGTGTCGTGAGTCGGGGGCGAGTGAAAGTCGTGCCGGCCGTGCGGCTGCGGTCCCCGCGCGCCTCGGTGCGGGGCCGCTGGCGACACGATAGGGTTCGCTGGTCGTGCCGGGACGGGAGAAGGGGGCCGGGTCGGTGTCCGATAGTTTTGTGCACCTGCACGTGCACACAGAGTATTCGATGCTCGATGGAGCGGCCCGGTTGAAGGAACTGTTCGCCGAGGCCAACCGTCTGGAAATGCCGGCCCTGGCGATGACCGACCACGGCAATCTTTTCGGCGCGTACGACTTCTTCAAGCAGGCGACCGGCGCCGGGGTGAAACCGATCATCGGGTTGGAGGCATATCTCACACCCGGGACGGACCGTCGGGACCGGACCCGGGTACGGTGGGCCGACGGCGGAGAGAACGACGTCTCCGGTGGTGGCGCGTACACCCACATGACGATGCTGGCGGCGGACGCGGACGGCCTGCGTAACCTGTTCCGGCTGGGCTCGCGGGCGAGCCTGGAGGGGTACTTCTACAAGCCGCGTGCGGACCGGGAACTGCTGAACGAGTACGGCAAGGGGATCATCGCGACCACGGGGTGCCCGTCCGGCGAGGTCCAGACCTGGTTGCGGATCGGTGACTTCGAGAAGGCGTGCGCGTCGGCGGCCGAATTCCGCGACATTTTCGGTGCCGACAATTTCTACCTGGAGTTGATGGATCACGGACTGGGTATCGAGACCCGGGTCCGGGATGATCTGATCCGGCTCGGTAAGCGGTTGAATCTCAAACCGGTCGCGACCAATGATCTGCACTACACCCATGAACGCGACGCGGACGCGCACGAGGTGCTGCTGTGTGTCCAGTCCGGTTCGACGATGGCGGACCCGAAACGGTTCAAGTTCGACGCCCGCGACTTCTATCTCAAATCCGCGGCGGACATGCGGAAACTGTGGGACGCCGAGGTGCCGGGGGCGTGTGACAACACCCTCGAGATCGCCGAGAAGATCGGCGACTATTCGGCGTTGTTCGCCTCCCGGGACCTGATGCCGCAGTTCCCGGTGCCGGCCGGGGAGACCGAGGAGTCGTTCCTGCGGGCCGAGGTGCTGCGGGGGCTGGAGCGCCGCTTCCCGGGTGGGGTGCCCGACGGGCACCGCCGGCAGGCCGAGTACGAGCTCGACGTGATCCTCAAGATGGGTTTCCCGGGCTACTTCCTGGTGACCGCGGACCTGGTGCACTACGCCAAGCGGGAGGGGATCCGGGTCGGTCCGGGCCGTGGTTCGGCGGCCGGGGCGCTGATCGCGTACGCCCTGGGCATCACCGAGCTGGACCCGATCCCGCACGGCCTGCTGTTCGAGCGGTTCCTGAATCCGGACCGGGTGTCGATGCCGGACATCGACATGGACTTCGACGAGCGTCGCCGCGGTGACATGATCCGCTACGCGACCGAGCGGTACGGCGAGGAGCGGGTCGCCCAGATCATCACCTACGGCACGATCAAGGCGAAGGCCGCGATCAAGGACGCGGCGCGGGTGCTCGGCTACCCGTTCGCGATGGGTGACCGGATCACCAAGGCGATGCCGCCGCCGGTGATGGGCAAGGACATCCCGCTGACCGGCATCTTCGACCCGAAACACCCGCGCTACCCGGAGGCGGTGGAGTTCCGGGGGCTGTACGAGTCCGACGGCGAGGTCCGCAAGATCGTCGACACGGCCAAGGGCCTGGAGGGGCTGAAACGGCAGTGGGGGGTGCACGCGGCCGGGGTGATCCTGTCCCGCGACCCCTTGGTGGACGTGCTGCCGATTCAGAAGCGGGAGCAGGACGGGGCGATCATCACCCAGTGGGACATGGGCGCGTGTGAGTCCATCGGCCTGCTGAAGATGGACTTCCTCGGGCTGCGCAACCTGACCGTGATGGACGACTGCCTGGCCGGGATCGCCGAGAACCAGAACCTCAACCTGGTCCTGGAGGATCTGCCGCTGGACGACAAGCGCGCCTACGAGCTGCTCGCCCGTGGTGACACGCTCGGGGTGTTCCAGCTCGACGGCGGGCCGATGCGGTCGCTGCTGCGCTCGATGGTGCCGGACAACTTCGAGGACATCTCCGCCGTCCTCGCCCTGTACCGGCCGGGTCCGATGGGCGCCAACGCGCACAACGAGTACGCCGACCGTAAGAACAACCGTAAACCGGTGGTGCCGATCCACCCCGAGCTGGCCGAACCCCTCGCCGACATCCTGGGCGACACCTACGGGTTGATCGTCTACCAGGAGCAGGTCATGGCGATCGCCCAGCAGCTGGCCGGCTACACGCTCGGCGCCGCGGACCTGCTGCGTCGGGCGATGGGTAAGAAGAAAAAGGAGATCCTGGACAAGGAGTACGTGCCGTTCTCGCAGGGCATGCGGGACAACGGCTACTCCGACGAGGCGATCAAGACGCTGTGGGACATCCTGGTCCCGTTCTCCGACTACGCGTTCAACAAGGCGCACACCGCCGGCTACGGCCTGGTGTCCTACTGGACGGCGTACCTCAAGGCCAACTACCCGGCCGAGTACATGGCCGCGTTGCTGACCAGCGTCGGCGACGACAAGGACAAGGCCGCCGTCTACCTGGCCGAGTGCCGGCGGATGAAGATCAAGGTGCTGCCGCCGGACGTGAACGCCTCCGGGGCCCGGTTCACCGCCGTCGGCGCCGACATCCGGTTCGGCCTGGCCGCCGTGCGTAACGTGGGTACGAACGTGGTCGACGCGATCGCCCGGTGCCGCAAGGACAAGGGCGCCTACACCGATTTCTACGACTTCCTGCGCAAGGTCGACGCGGTGGCCTGCAACAAACGTACCGTCGAGTCGTTGATCAAGGCGGGGGCGTTCGACTCGCTGGGGCACACCCGCCGGGGCCTGCTGACCGTGCACGCCGACGCGATCGACTCGTTCATGGACCTCAAACGCAACGAGGCGGTCGGCCAGTACGACCTGTTCGGCGACGCGTTCGGCGCCGCCGACCCGGCCGGCGGCGGCGCGGGTCCGATGGTGGTCACCCCACCGATCCCGGACGGCGAGTGGGACAAGACCGACCTGCTCACCTTCGAACGGGAGATGCTCGGCCTGTACGTCTCCGACCACCCGCTGTTCGGTGTCGAGCACGTCCTCGCCAACGCTGCGGACATGTCCATCGCCGCCCTGTCCGAGGACGGCGCGGTCGCCGACGGCACCGTGGTCAACCTCGCCGGCATCCTCTCCGGGGTGCAGCGGCGGATCACCAAACAGGGCCGGGCGTGGGCGTCGGCCACCCTGGAGGACCTGGGCGGCGCCGTCGAGGTGCTGTTCTTCCCGAACACCTACGAACTCGTCGGCCAGTACATCGCCGAGGACGCCATCGTCGTGGTGAAGGGCCGGGTCGACCGACGCGACGACCAGCCCCGGCTGATGGCGATGGACCTGTCCGTACCGGAGATCACCTCCGCCGACGAGATCAAACCCATCGTGATCGCACTGTCCCCGGCCCGCTGCACCCCACCCCTGGTCGACAGCCTCCGCGACGTGCTGACCAGCCACCCCGGCTCGGCCGAGGTGCACGTCAAACTCGTCAACGGCGGCCGCGCCACCCTGCTGCGCCTCGGCCCGCACCGGGTCGCCCCGACCACCGCCCTGATGGCAGACCTCAAGGCGCTCCTCGGCCCCACCGCCGTGGCCGGCTGAGATCTGCGAGAGGATCGACGGGTGAGTTCCACCGCTGACGCCGGCCCACCCGGTGATCCGACCGGCCCGTCCGGGGCGTCGCCGGCGCCGCCGCCCGACACCGGCGCCGTGGAGCCCACCCGGGCCGCCGGCCGGCGCCGGATCTGGCGTCGGCCCGGGCTGTACGTCGCCGCCGCGATCACCGTCGGTGGTGCTCCGCTCGGCGTCGCCTGGTCGATGCTGGCCCCCTGGATTCCGGTGGTCAGAACCGAGCAGGGCGCGGCGGTACGCGGCGGCGCCCCGGAGTACTTCGTCGCCGCCGACGGCTGGTTCGCGATGCTCGGCGTCGGCTACGGGATCCTCGCCGGGATCGTCGTCTGGGCGTCGTTGCCCCGGTCCCGTGGACCGTACGGGCTGGTCGCCGTCACCGTCGGTGGGCTCGGCGCGGCAGCGCTGGCCTGGACCCTCGGCCGGCAGATCGGCCTGGCCGGCTACCAGCGGGCACTGGAGACGGCGGCGCTCGGTGCCCAGTTGGAGCGGCCACCGGATCTGCAGGCCGGCGACTTCGACCTGTGGTTCGGCGTGCTGCCGACGGTCACCGGCGCGTTCGGTGCTCCGGCGCTCGGCGCAGTGCTGGCGTACACCATGCTGGCCGGCTGGTCCAGCCACCCGGACCTGCGTCCCGAGCCGGACCAGGTCGGGGCCGGACCCGACCACCCGGACCTGCGTCCGGAGCCGGTCCCGGACGTCGCCGCCGATCCGCGGATCAGTTCGGACTCGCCGGAATCGCCAACTCGGGCAACGGGACCGGCACCGCCCGCACCCGGCGCAGCAGCGCCACCTCCCGATTGAGCATCCGCAGCTCGGCCCGTAGCCGCCGGGCGGTGTCCAGCTCCGCCAGCAGCGCCTGCCGCTCACTGATGTGCAACGCGGCGGTCGCCGCCACCAGGTGGGACAGCACGGTCGGCTGCTCCGGCAGCTGTTCGGTGATCTCGGCCGAGTCGGTCCGGACCAGGTCGAGATACTGCCGGAACACCGCGAGCAACTGCGGCGCCAGCAGGTCGGCCAGCTCCTCGGACCCGGTCGGCTCGGGCAGCCACTGCACCGACGCGGTGAGGTACGGCGTACCTTCGGTGGCCAGGTCGGTGATCCGGAACCGGCGCCGACCCACCGTCACGAGGTCGTACCGTCCGTTCGGCAGCTCGGTGACCTGCCGCAGCTGCGCGGTGCAGCCGATCTCGTGCAGGCTCACCGAGGTCGGCGTCGGCGCGCCCGGCGGCCCGGCGGTCGGCAGCACCTCCCAGCCACGCCGGATCGCCACCACCCCGAACTCCCGGGGGACCCCGTCGGGCAGGCTGGTCAGATGCCGGACCAGCGCCCGGTAGCGCTCCTCGAAGATGTGCAGAGGCAGCACCAACCCGGGGAAGAGCACCGTCCCGAGCGGAAAGACCGGTAGCCGCTGACCCACCGGTCGAGCCTAGCGTGGTCACGCTCACTGTCCCGTCCGCTGGACGGGCGGCGTCCGGCCAGTGGGAGGACGCCTAGACTCGCAGGCGTGCTGAACCGGATCGACCTGCGAGGCGGGTCACGCGACCCGCGTGGCCTGCTGCCCCGTGCCCAGCTCGACGTTTCCGCGGCGGTCGAGCGGATCCGCCCGCTGGTGGAGGCGGTCCGTGACCATGGCTACCCGGCGATCCGGGAGGCGGCCGAGCGGTTCGACGGGGTCAGCCCGCACCGGCTGCGGGTGCCCACCGAGGCGCTCGCCGCGGCTGAGCGTGACCTCGACCCCGGGGTCCGGGCCGCGCTGCTGGAATGCATCGACCGGACCCGGCGGGTGCACGCCGACCAGCGCCGGACCGACGTCACCACCCAGGTGGTGCCCGGAGGCACCGTCACCGAACGCTGGGTGCCGGTCGGCCGGGTCGGGCTGTACGTGCCCGGCGGGCTGGCGATGTACCCGTCGACCGTGGTGATGAATGTGGTACCCGCCCAGGTCGCCGGGGTGGCGTCGCTGGTGGTGACCAGCCCGCCGCAGCGCGACAACGACGGGCTGCCCGACGCCCGCGTACTGGCCGCCTGCGCCCTGCTCGGCGTCGACGAGGTGTACGCGGTCGGCGGCGCCCAGGCCGTCGCGATGCTCGGCTACGGTGCCGCCGTCGATCCGGACGGGACCGACCGGTGCGCCCCGGTCGACGTGATCACCGGGCCGGGCAACATCTGGGTCACCGCCGCCAAGCGGCTGCTGCGCGGGGTGGTCGGCATCGACGCCGAGGCCGGCCCGACCGAGATCGCCATTCTCGCCGACGACACCGCCGACCCGGTGCACGTCGCCGCCGACCTGATCAGCCAGGCCGAGCACGACCCGTTGGCGGCCAGCGTGCTGGTCACCCCGTCGACCGGGCTGGCCGACGCGGTCGACCGGGAGCTGGCCCGGCAGGTGCCGGCCACCCGGCACGCCGACCGGATCGCCACCGCGCTCGGCGGCGAGCAGTCCGGCACCGTCCTGGTCGACGACCTCGACGCCGGTCTGGCCGTGGTCGACGCGTACGCCGCCGAGCACCTGGAGATCCAGACCCGGGACGCCCGGCAGTGGGCGCTGCGGGTCCGCAACGCCGGGGCGGTCTTCGTCGGCGCGTACGCCCCGGTGTCGCTGGGCGACTACTGCGCCGGCTCCAACCACGTCCTGCCCACCGGCGGCTGCGCCCGGCACTCCTCGGGTCTGTCGGTGCAGTCCTTCCTGCGCGGCATCCACCTCGTCGAGTACGACGCGGACGCGTTGCGTGACGTCGCCGACCACGTGGTCACTCTGGCCGAGGCCGAGGACCTGCCGGCGCACGGGCAGGCGGTCCGGGCCCGGTTCGCCGACCCGACCGGCAGCGCCGCCCCGGCAGCGAACTCACCGGCCGTTTCCCCGATCGCGGGTGGATCGACGGTGACCAGATGACCGGCCCGATCACCCTGGACGACCTGCCGATCCGCGACGATCTGCGCGGGCGCAGCCCGTACGGCGCACCGCAGTTGGACGTGCCGGTGCGGCTCAACACCAACGAGAACTCCTACCCGCTGCCGGACGTCGTGGTCGAGGCGATCGCCGAGGCGGTCACCGCCGAACTGCGGGAACTCAACCGCTACCCGGACCGGGATGCGGTCGCGCTGCGGGCCGACCTGGCCGGCTATCTCGGCCATGGGCTGACCACCGCCGGGGTGTGGGCGGCCAACGGCTCCAATGAGATCCAGCAGCAGCTGCTGCAGGCGTTCGCCGGTCCCGACCGGGTGGCGCTCGGCTTCACCCCGGCGTACTCGATGCATCCGCTGCTGGCGGTGGGCACCGGCACCCGGTGGGTGGACGGCCGGCGCGGACCCGACTTCGACCTGTCCGCCGACGACGCGGCCGGCCAGGTGGTCGAGCACCAGCCGGACCTGGTCTTCCTCTGCTCCCCGAACAACCCGACCGGGACCGCCCTGGACCCGGCGGTGGTGCGGGCGGTGCTGGCCGCCGCGCCGGGCATGGTCGTCGTCGACGAGGCGTACGCCGAGTTCGCCCGCCCCGGCACGGCCAGCGCGGTGCAGCTGCTGTCGACGCATCCACGGCTGGTGGTGACCCGGACGATGAGCAAGGCGTTCGGTTTCGCCGGCGGTCGGCTGGGCTACCTGGCCGCGCATCCGGCGGTGGTCGACGCGGTCCAACTGGTCCGCCTGCCCTACCATCTGTCGGCACTCACCCAGGCGGCGGCCCGGGCGGCGCTGGCGCACCGGGACACCCTGCTCGGTACGGTACGGGTGATCATGCATCAGCGGGACCGGATCGTCGCCGAGCTGCGTCGGCTCGGGCTCACCGTGGCGGACAGCGACGCCAACTTCGTGCTGTGCGGTGTCGATGGCGTCGCCGGTGGCGACCAGCGGGCCGTCTGGCAGGCGTTGCTGGAGCGTGGGGTGCTGGTCCGCGACGTCGGGCTGGCCGGCTGGCTGCGGGTGACCGCTGGGACGCCGCAGGAGACCGACGCGTTCCTCGCCGCGATGACCGAACTGGTCGCCAAGGCCGAACGAGCCGCCACGTCGCAGACAGCCGCAAATTTCCTCCCTGGCCTGCGGGCCGGAGCGTCCACGGAAGGAATCTGATGAACCGCACCGCGCGGGTCGAACGCACCACGGCCGAGACCAAGGTGCTGGTGGAGCTGGACCTCGACGGCACCGGCACCGCCGACATCGGCACCGGTGTCGGCTTCTACGACCACATGCTGCACCAGATCGCCCGGCACGGCGGTTTCGACCTGACCGTACAGACGGTCGGTGACCTGGAGATCGACGCGCACCACACGATGGAGGACACGGCGATCGCGCTGGGCACCGCGCTGCGCCAAGCGCTGGGCGACAAGGCGGGCATCCGCCGGTACGGCTCGGCCACCATTCCGATGGACGAGGTGCTGGTACGAGCGGCGGTCGACCTGTCCGGCCGGCCGTACGTGGTGCACGACGAGCCGGCGCTGGCGCCCTACATCGGGCCGGTCTACCCGACCAGCATGACCCGGCACATCTGGGAGTCACTCGGCCACTCGGCCATGATCACGCTGCACGTGTCGGTGCTGCGGGCCGCCCGCGACGGCGGCCACCCGGATGCGCACCACGTGGTCGAGGCCCAGTTCAAGGCGGTCTCCCGGGCGCTGCGCGAGGCGGTGGCGATCGACCCCCGGTCGGCCGGCTCGGTGCCCAGCACCAAAGGCGCGCTGTAACGTGGACAGCTTCCTGCCGGTAGCGCTGTTCGCGCTGGCCGGGGTGCTGGTCGGTGGTGCCTGGTCGCTGCATCGTCAGGGTGCCGGGCGCGGTGCCGTCGGCCTGGCCGCCGGGCTCGCCCTGCTGGCGGTCGCCGCCGGTGTGTTCTGGCTGCTACCCGGAGGTGACTGATGGCCACGCCACCGCCGGCCGTCGTGGTGCTCGACTACGGCTCCGGCAATCTGCGCTCCGCCGAACGCGCACTGGCCCGGGCCGGTGCCCAGGTGACCGTGACCGCCGACCTGGCCGCGGCCGACGCCGCCGCCGGGCTGGTGGTGCCGGGTGTCGGCGCGTACGCGGCCTGCATGTCCGGCCTCGACGAGTTGGGCGCGGCGCCGGTGATCGGCCGGCGGGTCGCCGAGGGACGCCCGGTGCTCGGCATCTGCGTCGGCATGCAGATCCTCTTCGAGTACGGCGAGGAGCACGGGGTGGTCACCAAAGGGCTCGGCCTGCTGCCCGGCGGGGTTCGCCGGCTGCCCGCCGAGCGGGTGCCGCACATGGGCTGGAACACCGTCGCCGCGCCGGCCGGCAGCACCTTGTTCGCCGGGCAGCCCGCCGACGCCCGGTTCTACTTCGTGCACTCCTACGCGGCGCTCGCCGTCGATCAGCTGACCGCCGCCGGCGCCCTGGTCACCACCACCGGTCACGGGGGCCGCTTCGTGGCCGCCGCCGAACGCGGTGCGCTGTCGGCGACGCAGTTCCATCCGGAGAAGTCCGGCCAGACCGGGGCCACCCTGCTGGGCAACTGGCTGGCCATGCTGACTGCGCCGACCACGACGGGAGGGGAGGACCGGTGAGCAAGGAACGGGCCCGCCGCCGGGCCGCCCGGCTGGCCGAGGCGGAACGCGAGCGGGCCGCCCGGGCCCGGACCAGCGCCCGCCGGCAGCGTCGTCGGTCCGCGCTGCGCCGGCTCACCCCACGCCGGCCGGGCGGGCGCACCGGGCGGTTGTTCATCCGGCGCAGCCGCGCCGAACGCGCCGGGATCGCAGTGCTGACCGTGGCGGCGCTGGCGGTCGTCTGGCTGGCCGTGCCCGACATGGCGCTGCGCCTGCTGCTGATCGCCGTACTGCTGCTCGTGGCACCCGCCGTCGTGGTCATCGCACTCGGCCGACGGACCTGACACCCACCATCTTCGAGGAGACGATCCGTGACCCTGACCCTGCTTCCCGCTGTCGACGTCGCCGACGGCCAGGCCGTCCGCCTGGTCCAGGGCGCGGCCGGTAGCGAAACCTCCTACGGTGATCCGCTGGAGGCGGCGCTCGCCTGGCAGCGTGACGGGGCGGAGTGGATCCACCTGGTCGACCTCGACGCCGCCTTCGGCCGCGGCAGCAACGCCCATCTGCTCGCCGAGGTGGTCCGGCAGCTCGACGTGGCGGTGGAGTTGTCCGGCGGGATCCGCGACGACGAGTCGCTCGCCGCCGCGTTGGGCACCGGCGCGGCCCGGGTCAACATCGGCACCGCCGCGTTGGAGGATCCGGTCTGGTGCGACCGGATCGTCGCCGAGTTCGGCGACCGGGTGGCGATCGGCCTGGACGTGCGTGGCCGTACGCTGGCCGCCCGAGGCTGGACCCGTGACGGCGGCAACCTGTTCGAGATCCTCGAACGGCTGGACAAGGCCGGGGCCGCGCGGTACGTGGTCACCGACATCACCAAGGACGGCACCATGCGGGGACCGAACCTGGACCTGCTCCGTGAGGTGTGCTCGCGGACCGACGCGCCGGTGATCGCCTCCGGCGGCGTCTCCACCCTGGATGATCTGCGGGCGCTTGCCACGCTGGAATCGGCCGGGGTGGAGGGTGTGATCGCCGGCAAGGCGCTGTACGCGGGCGCGTTCAGCGTCGCGCAGGCGCTCGCCGCGCTGCGCGACGCCGGTCGCCCGGAGGTTTCCGGGTGAGCGTCGCGGTCCGGGTGATCCCCTGCCTCGACGTGGACGCGGGCCGGGTGGTCAAGGGGGTCAACTTCGTCGACCTGCGCGACGCCGGGGATCCGGTCGAGCTGGCCGCCGCCTACGACGCGGCCGGAGCGGACGAGCTGACCTTCCTCGACGTCACCGCCTCTTCCGACGCCCGCGGCACCATGCTGGACGTGGTCCGCCGGACCGCCGAGTCGGTGTTCATCCCGCTCACCGTCGGCGGCGGGGTGCGTTCGGTGGAGAACGTGGACACGCTGCTGCGCGCCGGGGCGGACAAGGTCGGGGTGAACACCGCGGCGATCGCCCGTCCCGGTCTGATCGCTGAGGTCGCCGACCGGTTCGGCCGGCAGGTGCTGGTGCTGTCCCTGGATGTACGCCGCGCCGGGCGGGAGACGGTCGCCAGCGGCGACACGCCGAGCGGGTTCGAGGTGACCACCCATGGCGGTCGGCGGGGGACCGCGATCGACGCGGTGGCCTGGGCGCGGCGCGGGGCCGAACTGGGTGCCGGTGAGATCCTGCTCAACTCGATGGACGCCGACGGCACCAAGGCGGGTTTCGACGTCGAGCTCATCGCTGCGGTACGGGCGGTGGTCGACATACCGGTGATCGCCAGCGGCGGTGCCGGTGCCACCGCGCACTTCCCACCGGCGGTGGCCGCCGGGGCTGACGCGGTCCTCGCCGCGAGCGTGTTCCACTTCGGCGAGCTGACCATCGGCGCGGTCAAACAGGAGCTGCGTGACGCCGGCCACCCGGTGCGCTGACCGCCGTAGCCGACCCCGTCGACCCGCCCGAGGTCAGGCCCGGCCCTGCTGGGCGGCGGCGGAGTTCTCCACCGAACGCCGGGGCACCGGCGGCAGGAAACGCCCGGTGTATTCGAGCATCGCGGCGGCGTGGTCCTGGTCGTCCAGCCGCCACTCGGCCTCGGTGGCGGCGTACCGCTGGTCGAGCACCCCGTGCACACTGTCCACCGTGGTGGTCAGACCGCTGCGTGGCCGGTCCCGCCACAGCTGTTCCCCGGCCTCGGTCACCAGGAACCAGCCGTCGCTGACCGAGATCAGGTCGGCACCGAGCAGTCGGCGTACCCCGGTCTCTATTTCTTCCCGGGTGGGGATCGCCTGGTTGAGGTGTTCGGCGGTGGCGAGCACGTCGACCAGACGTACCCCTTCGGGTCGACGACTCAGCGGCGACCTGCGGTGCCGACCCACCTTGCCCGCGATGACCGCCGAGACGAAGATCCACGCGTCCGACCAAGCCCACCCCTCGTCCATCATCTGCCCATGATGCCGCGCCGGGCGCGCGGGCGGAACTCCTGTGCTTGGCTGTGGACATGCTTTTGCCACGTCCCACCCACCTGATCCGTGAGGCCGGGCATTTCGCCCTCGATGCCGCGACCAGCGTGTGCGCGCCGGTCGGTGTCGCCGACCTGCTGCGCGAGCTGCTCACCCCGGCGACCGGGCTGCCGTTGCCGCCGGTCGGGGCACCCGGCGATGGCGTGATCAGCCTGCTGGTGCGCGATGATCCCGAGCTCGGTGCCGAGGGCTACCGGCTGCGGGTCGACCCGGCCGGGGTCCGGGCGGTGGCCGCCGCCGAGGCCGGGCTGCGCTGGGCGGTGCAGACGCTGCGGCAGTTGCTGCCCGAGCAGGTGTACGCGGCCGGCCCGGTCACCGGGGTGCCGTGGCGGCTGCCGATGGTGGAGATCGTCGACGTGCCGGCGTACCCCTGGCGGGGGTCGCTGCTCGACGTGGCCCGCTGGTGCCACCCGTTGCCGCTGCTCTACCGCTACGTCGACGTGCTGGCCATGCACAAGCTCAACACCCTGCACCTGCATCTGACCGATGACCAGGGTTGGCGGTTCGAGGTGCGGCGGTACCCCCGGTTGACCGAGGTGGGCGGGTTCCGCGTGGCGTCGCCGGCCGGTCACCTCCGGGACGGCCGCAGTGACGGGGTGCCGCACGGTGGCTGGTACCGGCAGGCGGAGCTGCGTGACCTGGTGGCGTACGCGGCTCGGCGCGGCGTGCGGATCATGCCGGAGATCGACCTGCCCGGGCACGCCCAGGCGGCGATCGCGGCCTATCCCGAGTTCGGCAACGATCCGACCCGCCAGTTGGCAGTCGGGACGACCTGGGGGATCTCCACCCACGTACTCAACCTGGAACCGGCCACGTTGGCCGCCGTGCACCACATCCTCGACGAGGTGGTCGAGGTCTTCCCGTTCGAGTACGTGCACGTCGGCGGGGACGAGGTGCCGACCGCCGAGTGGGCGGCGAACCCGGCGGCCGTCGCTCGTGCCACCGAACTCGGCCTGCCCCGGGTGGCGGACCTGCAGGGCTGGTGGACCGGGCGGCTCGCCGAGCATCTGGCGGGCCACGGCCGGCGGACTGCAGTCTGGGACGAACTGCTCGACCGGGGTGCACCGGCCGGGGCCACCGTCTTCGCCTGGCGGGGCATCGACCGGATCGACGCGGCCCGGGCCGCCGGTCTGCCGGTGGTCGCCGCGCCGTACAGCCACACGTACTTCGACTGGGCCGAGTCCGACGATCCGGCCGAGCCGTTGGCCATCGCCGGGGTGCTGCCGCTGCGCACGGTGTACGGGTTCCAGCCCGGCGACGTGCTCGGGGTGCAGGGGCAGCTGTGGAGCGAGTACCTGCCCACCGAGCAGCGGGTGTGGTGGCGGGCCTTCCCCCGGCTGGCGGCGTTGGCCGAGGTGGGCTGGTCCGGACCGGTGCCGACCGACGACACCGGCGCGGTCCCGCCCGGGGTGTGGGCGGAGTTCCGTAGCCGGCTGACCGGGCAGCTGCGCCGGCTGGACCGGGCCGGTGTCAGCTACCGTCCACCGGATGACTGACCGCCGGGACCGGCTCGGGCGCGGTTCTGTCGGGCGCGGCTGCGTCGGTGGGTACGGTGCACAGCGGCAGGAAGAACTGCACCAGCGGTCCGATGCCGACGGCGTAGAGCACGGTGCCCAGCCCGGCGGTGCCGCCCAGCAGCCAGCCGCACGCCAGCACGGTCAGCTCGATCACGGTGCGGACCAGCCGGACCGAGCTGCGCGGGTGCCGGGCCACCCAGCCGGTCATCAACCCGTCCCGGGGGCCGGGGCCCATCCGCGCCCCGATGTACAGGCCGGTGGCCAGGCCGTTGAGCACGATCCCGGCGACCAGGAACGTGCCCCGGACCGGCAGGTGCGTCGGTGCCGGCAGTAGTGCGAGGCCAGCGTCCACCGCGACGCCGATCACCACCACGTTGCTGACCGTGCCGAGGCCGGGCCGCTGCCGCAGCGGTATCCACAGCAGCAGCACGGCGCCGCCGACGAGCACCGTGACGGTCCCGAAGCTCGGCCCGGTCAGCTGGGTCAACCCCTGGTGGAAGACGTCCCACGGGTTCAGCCCGAGATCCGACTCGATCATCAGCGCCATGCTGACGCCGTACAGGGTGAGGCCGGCGTAGAGCTGTCCGAGCCGCCGGGGCAGTCGCCGACCCGGGTGGCGGCCGGGGCGGCCGCCGGGATGGTGACCGGGGTTGGGATCCGGTCTGCAGCGGAGTCCACCGCCGTTGCCAATTCTGGTCATGCATGCCACTCTGAAGTCCAATCGGCGATGGCGGTACGGCCAATTGGAGGCAACTGGTTATGGCGGTGATCGTGCGGGGGAGCCAATTGGCCCGGCTGCTCGGCCAGTGGCATGCCCTGCCCGGCCGGCGGCGCAACCCGGACTACGCCGCGTTGGCCGGGGCGGTCCGCGGCCTGCTCGCTGACGGGCGGCTGCCGCTCGGCGTACGGCTGCCGGCCGAGCGGGAACTGGCCGAGGCGCTGCGGATCAGCCGGACCACCGTCACCGCCGCGTACCGCAGCCTGCGGGAGACCGGCCACCTGACCAGCCGCCGGGGAGCCGGCAGCTGGACCACGTTGCCCAGCGGCCACCAGGTCGCCAGCTCCGGGCTGTGGACTGCGGAGACCGCCCCCGACATGATCGACTTGGGGTACGCGGCGCTGGCCGCCCCGCCCGAGCTGGTGCCGGCGGCCCGGGCCGCCGCCGAGGACCTGCCCCGCTACCTGCAGCACGCCGGCTACTACCCGACCGGGCTTGCCGAGCTACGGGCCTCGGTAGCCCAGGGCTACACCCGGCGTGGTCTGCCCACCAGCGCGGAACAGATCATGGTGACCAGCGGCACCCAGCACGCCCTCGACCTGGTGCTACGGCTGCTGCTGCCAGCCGGCGCGCCGGTGCTGGTCGAGTCGCCCACCTACCCGAACGCGCTCGCCGCGCTCGCCGCCCGCCGGGCCCGGATCGCCACCCACGGACTGGCGACCACCGACGGCGACGGGTGGGACGCCGACCTGCTGCTCGGCGCGATCCGGCAGGACCGGCCCCGGTTGGCCTACCTGATCCCCGAGTTCCAGAACCCGACCGGTCACCTGATGTCGACAGCGCTGCGGGAGCGGGTGGTCGCGGCGGCCCACGCCAGCGGCACCGACCTGGTGGTCGACGAGTCGTTCGTGGACCTGCCGCTGGACGGCACCCCGGTGCCGCCGCCTACCGCGGTCTTCGACCGGCATTCCCGGGTGATCTCCGTCGGGGGGATGAGCAAGCCCTACTGGGGTGGGCTGCGGATCGGCTGGGTGCGGGCCTCGGCGCCGTTGGTGCAGCGACTGGCCGCGCTGCGGGTCGGGGTGGACATGGCCGGTCCGGTGCTGGACCAGCTGGTCGGGGTCCACCTGCTGGCCGCTGCGGACACCATCGTGCCGGCCCGGTTGGCGCAGCTCACCGCCCAGCGGGACGCGTTGCTCGCCGAGCTGGCCAGCGTGCTGCCCGAGTGGCGGGTCACCGTGCCGCACGGCGGGGTGACCCTCTGGGCG
Organism: Solwaraspora sp. WMMA2080; assembly: GCF_027497395.1. GTDB lineage: Bacteria > Actinomycetota > Actinomycetes > Mycobacteriales > Micromonosporaceae > Micromonospora_E. The sequence goes on from NZ_CP114910.1 coordinate 283,511, forward strand.
GAGCTGGACGGCCCGATCTCCAGCGCGCTCGCCAGGGCGGCTGAGGAGTCCGGGGTACGACTGGCCCCTGGTCCCCGGTTCGGCATCGACGGCACCCTGGAGCGGTTCCTGCGGTTGCCGTTCACCCTGCCGGTGCCGGTGCTGACCGATGCGGTACGACGGATCGCCGCCGTGCGCTACGACCTTGACCGCACCAGCCGCCGCCAGTGGCGGGAACCCGCTATGATCGCCTGACGGCGGCTGGTGCCCGACCCCACGGTCAGATTTCGGCGAGCTGACCGGCGTACATCCGGTCGATCTCGGCGGCGAAGTTGTTCTCCACGATCCGGCGTTTGATCTTGAGCGACGGCGTCATCTCGCCGTCCTCGATGGTCAGATCCCGACTGAGGATAGCGAACTTCTTGATTGTCTCCCACCGGTTGAGCTTGGCGTTGAGTTCGGCGACGTAGCCCGCCACCAGAGTGTGCACCTCGGGCGAGGCGACGATCTCGGCGTACAGTCGGCCGGCCAGCGGTCCGTCGGCGGCCCATCCGGTGATGGCGTCCGGGTCCAGGGTGACCAGCATGGTGCAGTAGTTGCGGGCCTGGCCGATCACCACCGCCTGCGAGGTGTACGGACAGACCGCCTTGAACAGGCCCTCGATGTGCGACGGTGCCACGTACTTGCCACCGGACGTCTTGACCAGGTCCTTCTTGCGGTCGGTGATGGTCAGGAAGCCCTCGTCGTCGAGGTTGCCGATGTCGCCGGTGCGGAAGAACCCGTCGGCGGTGAACGCCTCGGCGGTCTCCGCCGGCAGGTTGTGGTAGCCACGCATCACCGGTGCGCCGCGCAGCAGCACCTCGCCGTCCTCGTCGATGCGGCACTCCAGGTCGCCCAGCGCCTGCCCGACGGTGCCGATCTTGATCTGGACCGGCCGGTTGACGAAGTTGGCCGCGCTCGCCTCGGTCAGCCCGTAGCCCTCGCAGATCGGCAGGTTGGCGGCGGCGAAGAACTCGGCGATGTCCGGGCTCAGCGGCGCCGAACCGGAGACCAGCGCGTTGATGTGCCCGCCGAGGCGGGCCTGGAGCTTGCTGAAGACCAGCTTCTCGGCGATCGCGTACTTGAGCTTCAGCCCACCCGACACCGGCCGGCCGGCCTGTTGCCGGGCGACCCGCTGGCGACCGACGCCGACCGCCCAGTCGAAGATTCGGGCCTTGGCGCCGCCGGCCTCCTGTGCTGTGGTGACCGCCTTGTTGTAGACCTTTTCGAAGATCCGCGGGGCGGCGCACATCAGCGTGGGCCGGACCACCGACAACATGTCGACCAGTTTGTCCACCCGGCCGTCCACGTAGGTCGGAAGTCCGACGTGGATGATGCTGCATAGCAGGGTCTTGCCGAACGAGTGCGACAGCGGCAGCCAGAGGTACTGCAGGTCGTCGGGGTTCATGATGCCCAGCTGGGACTGGGCGACAGCCTCCCAGCACCAGCCCCGGTGCAGCAGCTCGACGCCCTTGGGCCGCCCGGTGGTGCCGGAGGTGTAGATCAGGGTGGCCAGGTGCTCCGGCTCGATGGTGGTGGCGATCCGTTCGATCAGGCCGGGTTCCTCGGCGAGTGCCTGGGCGCCGCGTTCCTCCAGCTCGGCCAGGGTGAGCTGGGGGACCGTCGCGGCGGGGTCGGCTGCTCCGTCGATGAGCACCACGTGGGTCAGCGCGGGCAGGTCCGCGCCAACCATCTTGTCGGCCTGGGCGCGGTTCTCAGCGATCAGGATCTTCGAGCCGGAGTCGCCGACGATGAACGCCGCGTCGGCCGGCTCGGTGGTGGGGTAGACGGTGGTCGTCGCGCCGGCGGCGCACATGATGCCCAGATCGGCCAGCACCCATTCGATCCGGGTGTTGGCCAGGATGGCCACCCGGTCCTCGTTGCCGACGCCCAGCCCGTACAGGCCGGCGGCGATCGCCCTGGTCCGGCCGGCGACCTCGGCCCAGGTCATCCAGGTCAGGCCGGAGTCGCCGGGGGCCGGTCCGGCGATCGCGTTCCGGTCCGGCGTGGCAGCCACCCGCTGCAGAAACATGTCGGGAATCGACCGGTATGGGACGTCGAGAGCCATCGGGTCCGTCGCCTCCGCATATGTGATAGTGAGCGCCGTCACGTAAATTCTGTGTTACCGAACAGTAGTGCCAGGGTCGGCTTTCGGCTAGCCCCAAGCGTCGCCCAGCGCGGCAAACCCGGCCAGGTCTCGCGGTGCCGTTCCTCGTCAAGGGCTGGTTCGCCCGTGCCCGGCGGTGTCCGGCGGCGGTGCCCGGCTTCGGGGTCGGCGGCCCGGGCCGGCGCCGGGCACCGCAAACCATGCGTCGGCGGTATAGGGATATCGATATATAAACCTGCCTACGCTCCTGCATACGATCCCATCGATCGATATCCCGATCGCCCGCCCGCGACCGAGACGGCCACAAGCCGACGCGGGTGTCCGCATCCAGGAAGGAACAGGGATGACCGTTCTTCGTACCACCGGCCGCCGGCTGCTGCTGGCCGGCTGCGCCGCCGCCGTCGCCACCGCGCTGGTTGGCAACCCGGCGGCCGCCGCTCCGGCCGGGGAGATCAAGCTCGCCGGCGGGGCCACCGCGGTCGCGGGCAGCTACATCGTGGTGTTCACCGACGCCGCCGTCGCGGCCCGGAATGACGCGGCCCGCGCGGTCGCCGTCGCCGACCGGGCCGACAGCCTCGCCGGACAGTACGGCGGTGCCGTCAACCGTGTCTTCGGCGCCGCGGTCAACGGCTTCGAGGCGCGGCTGTCGCCGTCGGCCGCTCGCCGGCTCGCCGCGCACTCGTCCGTGGCGTACGTGGAGCAGAACCACACCGTGTCGCTCGCCGCGACCCAGAACAACCCGCCGTCCTGGGGTCTGGACCGCATCGACCAGCGCAACCGGCCGCTGAACAACGCCTACACCTACCCCACGACGGCAAGCAACGTCACCGCGTACATCATCGACACCGGCATCCGCACCACGCACAACGACTTCGGTGGGCGGGCCCGCGCCGGCTACGACGCGTTCGGCGGCACGTCGGCGGACTGCAACGGACACGGCACCCACGTCGCCGGTACGGTCGGCGGCAGCGCGTACGGGGTGGCCAAGGGCGTCCGGCTGGTCGCCGTTCGGGTGCTCAACTGTTCCGGCGGCGGCACCATCGCCGGGGTCGTCGCCGGGGTCAACTGGGTCACCGCCAACGCGGTGAAGCCGGCGGTGGCGAACATGAGCCTCGGCGGCGGGGCCAGCAGCACGCTGGACAGCGCGGTGGCGAACTCCATCTCCTCCGGCGTCAGCTACGCGGTGGCGGCCGGCAACTCGAACGCCAACGCCTGCAACTACTCGCCGGCCCGGGTCTCCAGCGCGATCACCGTCGGCGCCACCACCAGCAGCGACGCCCGCGCGTCGTACTCCAACTACGGCTCCTGCCTGGACATCTTCGCGCCGGGTTCGTCGATCACCGCACCGTGGTACAACAGCAACACCGCGACCAACACCATCAGCGGCACCTCGATGGCTTCCCCGCACGTGGCGGGTGCCGCCGCTCTGGTGCTCGGCCGGTTCCCCTCCTACAGCCCGTCCCAGGTGGCCAGCTACCTGGTCAGCAACGCCACCACCGGCGTCGTGTCCAATGCGGGCTCCGGCTCGCCGAACCGCCTGCTCTTCGTGGTCAACTGATCCGGTGATCAGCTGACCGATCCGACGAGTCGAGCAGTGCACGCGGCCCCCGGGCACCCCAGCGCCCGGGGGTCGCACCCGTTGCTACCGCCGAATGGTGACAGTGCTGAGGGTAGTCGTATGCATACTGCGAGTAGTATGACCGAAGAGATATAGGAAACTGTCAATCAGCTCCGACCTACGATCGGTCCGATCGGCATCGTCGATCGTTCATCTGTCCGCAGTGGGCGCTCCGCTGTGGATCAAAGATCGAAGGAAGGACGGAGATGACACCCTTGCGCACGCACGTCCGGCGGGCCCTGGTACTGGTCGTGGCGGCGGCCGTCGCCACCATCACGGTCACCCCGCCGGCCGCGGCCGCACCCACCGGCGAGATCCGCCAGGCGGGTGGCGCCACCGCGGTGACGGGCAGCTACATCGTCACGTTGAAGGCCAGCGCGGTGAGCGGCTCCCGCACCACGCGGACCGCCCGGATCGCGACCCGCGCCGCCGCCCTCGCCGGCACCTACGGTGGTGTGGTCAACCGGCTGTACGAGACCGCCTTCACCGGCTTCGAGATCAAACTCTCCGAGGCCGCCGCCCGTCGCCTGGCGGCGCACTCGTCCGTGGCGTACGTGGAACAGAACCACACCGTCTCGCTGGCGGGCACCCAGGTCAACCCGCCGTCCTGGGGTCTGGACCGGATCGACCAGCGTTACCTGCCGCTGGACCGCTCCTACACCTACCCGAACACCGGTTCGACGGTCACCGCGTACATCATCGACACCGGCATCCGGTTCGACCACACCGACCTCAGCCCCCGGGCCGTCCCCGGGTACGACGCGTTCGGCGGCACGTCGGCGGACTGCAACGGGCACGGCACCCACGTCGCCGGTACGGTCGGTGGCACCAGGTTCGGAGTGGCCAAGCAGGTCCGGCTGGTCGCCGTCCGGGTGCTCAACTGCTCCGGCAGCGGGACCGTCGCCGGGGTCCTCGCCGGCGTCAACTGGGTCACCACCAACGCCGCCGGCCGACCGGCGGTGGCGAACATGAGCCTCGGCGGCGGGGCCAGCGCCACGCTGGACAGCGCCGTGACCGCCTCGATCGCCTCCGGCGTCAGCTACGCGGTGGCGGCCGGCAACTCGAACGCCGACGCCTGCAACTTCTCGCCGGCCCGGGTGACCGCCGCGATGACCGTCGGGGCCACCGACCGCAACGACAACCGGGCACCGTACTCCAACTGGGGACGCTGCCTGGACCTGTTCGCGCCCGGATCGCAGATCACCTCGGCCTGGCACACCAGCCCGACCGCTACCAACACGATCAGCGGCACCTCGATGGCCGCCCCGCACGTGGCCGGCGCGGCCGCCATGGTGCTGCAGGCGTACCCGAACTACACCCCGGCGCAGGTGACCGCCTTCATCCTGCGGCTCGCCACGCCGAACGTGGTGGTCAACCCCGGGCCCGGCTCGCCGAACCTGCTGCTCTACGTGCTGTTCCGGAACATCATCACTCCGGTACCGACGCTGACCGTCAATCCGACCGTGATCCCGACCCTCACCCCACGCCCGACCTTCACCCCACGCCCGACGCTGACCCCACGCCCGACGTTGACTGCGGTGCCGACGCTGACCCAGCGTCCGCCGCTGCTGCCCGCACCGATCGGCTGATCCGTCCGGCCGCCGGGACGGGCGGCACCTCGTCCCGGCGGCCGGCCGACCGGCCCGGACCGCCACTCAGCGATCCCGGCGGTCGTCATCGTCGTCGCGGTCGACCTTGACGATGTCTCCAGTCACCCGATCGATGTCCAGGTCCCACTCGACGCCCGTCGGCTACGACCTCGACCTCCCAGATCGGCCGGCCGTCCGTGCCGGTACGCGGTACCGAAGTCGTTTCCTGTCCCGACTCGCTGGCGACCACAGCCGGGCTGGGTGACCCGGCACCGCCGGTCACGTCCTGGGCCGCCGCGCCGAGCGCGGTGCCCGCGACGGCGAGCGCGGCGACCGCACCCAGCCCGATCATCACGATCATCGGTCTGCTGGCCATCTCCAACCTCCTGTCGTCGTGGTACGACCAAAGGTTCGCCCGTCGCCGGATAGCGGCACGCTGCGTCGTCGACAAAGCGGGGTTGAACCGAACGGGCCGGGCTGGCTCAGCCGCCGGTGGGCGGCCCGAACCGCAGCGTCACCACCGCGCCGGGGGAGCCGTCGGCCAGCTCGAGCCGACCACCGCTGGCCTGCGCGGCCCGGCGGGCGATGTCCAGACCCAGACCGGTGGAGCCGGCCCCTGAGACGCCACGTAGGACCAGCCTGTGCGGCATGCCGGGGCCGTCGTCGGCGACGGCGGTCACCCGGGCTGGTACCGGCTGGAGTTCACCGACCAGTCGTAGGTGCCACGGATCCAGTTTCGTCGCGTCGCGACCAGGCGGGCCACCGACGGCGGCGCGTCGGTCAGCACCTCGGCCTGCAGCCGGAGGAACAGCGCGAGACCGTCGTTGAACCGTTCGGCGGCGGTGGCCAGAGCCGCCGCCGGACCGTGGCCGGTCTCGTGGGCGATCACGGTGGCCAGGTTGTGGGGATCCTGGCCATGTTCCTTGCCGTACGAGAACAGGTCGTTGCACCAGCAGACCAGATCCGCCGCCACAGTGTTCAGTCTGGCGAGCCTCGGGTCAACCCGGTGACGGGAATGCGGCAGTCCGCTTTCGGCGAGGTCGGTGAGCGCGAAACTGGGCAGTACCGCGCCGGCGTGCCGGCGCATCTGGATGTACTCGGCGACCGCCGGCACCCGGCCCTGCTGGCGGTTGCCGGCTTCCCAGAGCAGCGCGAAGAGGTACTGGTGCAGCGAAGCGGTGAACCGAAGCAGGACCCCGGGCCGGCCCAGCCGGCGGATCCGGTGGCACAGATCCTCGAGGGTCAGCGTCAGCGGCGACCGCTCGGCCGGATCGTCCGGGTCGGTCGGTGGCGTCGCACCGGGTCCGTCGAGTGCGCGCATCAACTGGCTGATCACCGGTGCGACCCGGCCCGGGTCGGTGCCGAGCCCGTCCTCGTCACACCGGTCGTCGAGGGCGAACAGCCAGGTGATCAGGTCACTGAGCAGCTGCACCCGGTCGATGTCCGCGTCGGGCGCGGCCCGGGCGGCCAGCTCGGCGGCGTTGGCGCGGTGCAGCCGGGCGACACGCTGCGGATCGGCGGTCAGCCCGTGCCGGTCCGCCCAGCTCGCCGATGCCCGGGCGAGCGTCGACCGGTACGGGCTGGCACGGGGCCGGAACGGTGGGGCGACCACGGACGTCGGTGCGAACGCGCGCATACGGCCTCCAGCCGGCCGCCCAGGGAAGGGAAGGCGTGCCGGTATGATCATCATCGCGGTCCGGGCGGGCCGCGACGAGGATCATCGCTAGAAGCCGAAGCGGGCGTTACGCAATCGTTCTTCGACCGGGGCGGCGCAGTCCATCTGGACCCGGGCCACCCGCTGCCGGCCGGTCAGGAAGAGCACCAGTTCCCCGGGTGGGGCGCTGATCGACACCTGGTCCCCGCCGGTCCCGGTCCCGGTCCCGGTCGCCACGTCGCCGTAGCCGTCGGCGACGACGGTGACCGTGCCGGGGAACCTGCGCAGCCGCAGCTTGGTCAGCGCCGAGACGCGCTTCCACAGTGCGGCCTGCTCGCCGGGCGGCAGGTCCCGGGTCTGCCAGTCCGGCTGGGCGCGGCGGACGTCCTCGTGATGGATGAAGAACTCCATCAGGTTGACCACCTCGTCGGTGATTCGGTTGCTCACCGGACTCCACGCCGGTGGCTGCCGGACCATCCGTACCAGGTCCGGGAAGGATCGGGCGGCCAGTTCGAGCCGGACCCGTTCGCTGTAGCCGCGCAGCAGCGGCAGCCAGATGCCCGCTGCCGCGTCGGGCCGCTGCTCCCGGACGATCAGGTGCGCGGCGAGATCCCGGGTGGTCCACCCGACGTTCACCGTAGGGGCATCCGGACCAACGGCAAGGAACAGGTCGGCCAGGGCATGACGTTCCATCTGTGCGAACCGCGCCATGACCCGATCCTAGGCGCGCGACGGACGTCGTGCCGAGCAAGTCGACGTTGCGGTACGGGGCCAGGTGCCGGCGCCGGGGGGCGTGCTGTGTCGGTGGCCACAGTCGTCGTACCCCGCTGGCATTGTGGGTCGGTAAGGACGAGATTTGATGATCAGGACTTACAGTCGGGGGTAGCGTGGCCAATCGAACAAGCCGTGACGTCCTGCTCCGCGGCCTGTGGGTGCTCGGCCAGGGCATCCGCGAGCAGCCAGGGCTGTTCACCGTCGGCGTCGGCGGCAGCGTCGTGTTCGGGCTGCTCACCATCGCCAGCGCGTACGTGGTCGGGGCGATCGTGGGAGAGGTGGTGGTCCCGTCGATCGAGTCCGGGCGGGTGGAGACCGGCCTGCTCGGAGCCGGCGCGGCGGCCCTGCTGGCGGTGAGCGTGGTCAAGGTGGTGGGCATCTTCGGCCGGCGGCTCGGCGCCGGCTTCATGCAGTACCGCCTGCAGGCCAGCTACCGCCGCCGGGTCACCCGTCGCTACCTCGACCTGCCGATGTCCTGGCACCAGCGGCACCCCACCGGCACCCTGCTGTCGAACGCGAACTCCGACGTCGAGGCGACCTGGTTCCCGGTCGCCCCGTTGCCGTTCGCCGTCGGCACGGTGGTGATGCTGGTCACGGCGATCGCCGCACTGTTCGCCACCGACTGGGTGCTCGCACTGGTCGGGCTGGCGGTGTTCCCGGCGCTGTTCGCCCTCAACGTGGTCTACTCCCGCCGGATGGCGCCCCGGCAGGTCCGGGCGCAGCAGTTGCGGGCTGAGGTCAGCGGGATCGCGCACGAGAGCTTCGACGGCGCCCTGGTGGTCAAGACCATGGGGCGGGAGGCCCAGGAGACTGCCCGGTTCGCCGGCCGGGCGGTCGAGCTGCGCGACGCGCTGATCTCCGTCGGCCGGCTGCGCGGGCTGTTCGACCCGTTGCTGGAGACCCTGCCCAGCCTCGGCACCCTCGCCGTACTGCTGGTCGGTGCCGCCCGGCTGCGGCAGGGCGCGGTGAGCGTGGCCGACCTGGTCAGCGTCGCGTTCCTGTTCACCGTGCTGGCCTTCCCGGTCCGGGCGATCGGCTGGGTGCTGGCCGAGCTGCCGCGCAGCGTCGCCGGATGGGACCGGGTGCGGCACGTGCTCACCGCCACCGGCGAGATGCCGTACGGCGACACCGAACTGCCCGCCGCCGCCACCCCGGCGAGTCTGGTCTTCGACCGGGTCTGGTTCAGCTACCGACCCCCGGTCGGCGAGCCCACCGCGCCGGCCCCGGCCGACCAGCCCGTCGACCGGACCGCGGTCACCGTGCCCGGCGCCGACGCCGCGCTGCCGCCGGTGCTGCGCGACGTCTCGTTCACCGTGCCCGCCGGGCGGACCGTGGCTCTGGTCGGGCCGACCGGAGCCGGTAAATCGACCATCGCCGCGTTGGCCGCCCGGCTGGTCGACCCCACCGCAGGCCGGGTCATGCTGGACGACGTCGAACTGCCCTGGCTGACCGCCGGCTCGCTGGCCCGCACGGTCTCCCTGGTCGCCCAGGTGCCGTTCGCCTTCGACGACACGGTCCGGGCGAACGTCACCCTGGACCGGCCAGGGCTGACCGACGAGGTGGCCTGGTCGGCGCTGCGGCTGGCCGAGGCGGACGGGTTCGTCGCGGCGCTCGACGACGGGTTGGACACCGTCGTCGGTGAGCGCGGCACCACACTCTCCGGCGGTCAGCGGCAGCGGCTCACCCTGGCCCGCGCGTTGGCCGGGCAGCCCCGGCTGCTGGTGCTCGACGACGCGACCAGCGCCGTCGACCCCCGGGTGGAGGCGGCGATCCTGGCCGCGCTGCGCAACTCCGAGATCGCCACGTCGATCCTGATCGTCGCGTACCGGCGGGCCACCATCGCCCTCGCCGACGAGGTGGTCTACCTCGACCAGGGCCGGGTGGTGGACCACGGCACGCATCAGCAGCTGCTGGCCCGCTGCCCCGGCTACAACGACCTGGTCACCGCGTATGAGCAGGCGGAAGCGGAGCGGGAGCGGACCCGGTCCGGCACCGGCACCGCCAGCGGCGACGGCGATCCCGGCGGTGGTCCGGCGCGGGCGGCGGAGGTGGTCGCGTGAGTGCGCCCACCGTCGACCGGTCCGACCGCGAGCGTCGAGGCGACCCCGTTGCCCCGTCGGGCGGGTCGGCCGCCGGCCCGCTGGCAGGCAGACCCGAGTCGACCTGGCAGACGATGCGTCGCGGGCTGGCGCTCTCCCCGGAGCTGCGGACCGGGCTGGCCGGCACCCTGCTGCTGGCGTTGGTGTCGATGATCGGCCGGGCCGCCATCCCGGTCGCGGTCCAGCAGGCCATCGACAACGGCCTGCGCGCGCCGGGCGGCCCCGATCTCGAAGTGGTGGGCACGATCGTCGCGGCCACCACCGCCGTGCTGGTCGTGACGACCATCTGCGGCTACTTCATGGTGCGCCGACTGTTCACGGTCAGCGAGACCGCGCTCGCCGCCGTGCGGACCCGTGCGTTCCGGCACGTGCACGACCTGTCCATGCTGCACCAGCAGTCCGAGCGGCGCGGTTCGCTGGTCAGCAGGGTCACCAGCGACGTCGACCAGATCACCCAGTTCCTGCAGTGGGGCGGGGTCATCCTGCTGATCAGCATGGGTCAGGTGGTGGTGACCGCTGCCGTGATGGCGGTCTACTCGTGGCAGCTGACCCTGGTGGTCCTCGCCGCCTTCGTTCCCGCGCTGCTGATCATCCGGGCGTTCCAGCGTCGGCTCGCGGCCGCGTACGGCGTGGTCCGTCAACGCACCGGCGCGCTGCTCGCCGCGGTCGCGGAGAGCGTGGTCGGTGCGGCGGTGATCCGGGCGTACGGCGTGTCCCGACGCACCGCCGGTCGGCTGGACGAGGCGATCGAAGGGCAGCGCCGCGCCCAGCAGCGTGCGCTGCGGACCAGCGTGGTCAGCTTCTCCACCGGGGAGATCGCCGCTGGCCTGGCATTGGCCGGGGTGGTGGTGGTCGGCGTCCGGATGGGGGTGGACGGCGGACTGACCGTCGGCCAGCTCACCGCGTTCCTGTTCCTGGTGACCCTGTTCATTCAGCCGGTCCAGATCGCCACCGAGGTGCTCAACGAGGCGCAGAACGCGATCGCCGGCTGGCGGCGGGTGCTCGACGTGCTGGACGTCGCTCCGGATGTGGCCGACCCGGGCGCCGACGGGGTGCACCTGCCCGGCGGGCCGCTGGACGTGCGGTTCGAGCAGGTCTGCTTCGCCTACCCGGGCGGGCCGCCGGTGCTCTCCGAGGTGGCCTTGGAGATCCCGGCGAAGACCCGGGTGGCGGTGGTAGGCGAGACCGGCAGCGGCAAGACGACCTTCGCGAAGCTGCTCACCAGGCTGATGGACCCGGTGTCCGGGCAGGTCAAGCTTTCCGGCGTACCGCTCGACCGGGTCCGGTTCGAGTCGCTGCGGTCCCGGGTGGTGATGGTTCCGCAGGACGGTTTCCTGTTCGACGCGACGGTCGCCGAGAACGTCCGGTTCGCCCGCCCGGAGCTCACCGACGGGCAGCTGACCGCCGCCTTCGCGGAGTTGGGGCTGGCCGACTGGGTGACGGGCCTGCCGGACGGGGTGCACACTGCGGTGGGTGAGCGGGGCGAGGCGCTCAGCGTCGGTGAGCGGCAACTGGTGGCGCTGGTCCGGGCCTACGTGGCGGATCCGGATCTGCTGGTGCTCGACGAGGCGACCAGCGCGGTGGACCCGGCGACCGAGGTACGGCTGCAGCGGACCCTGGAGGCGGTCACCCGGGGTCGCACCACGGTGGCGATCGCGCACCGGCTGTCCACCGCCCAGGCGGCCGACGAGGTGATCGTCATGGACCGTGGCCGGGTGGTACAGCGGGGCCCGCACGAGGAACTGCTCGCCGATCCGGAGTCGGTCTACGGTCGGCTCTTCGCCTCCTGGCTGGAGCAGACCCGGTGACCGCCGGCTCCGCGCCGAACCCGCCAGGCAGGCCACCGGGCCGGCAGGTACGGCGCCCTGGGGTCAGCGGGAGTAGAACTCGACGACCAGCTGCTCGTCGCAGATGATCGGCACCTCGCGGCGGGCGGGCTCGCGAATCAGGGTCGCGGTCAGTTCGGTGAGGCTGACCGACAGGTACGGCGCCCCCGGCCCGTCGCCGGCGTGCGCCCCGGCGGCGGCGATCTGGAACGGCGGTTTGGTCCGGCTGCGTTCCCGGACCTGGACCAGCTGACCCGGGCGCAGCCGGTACGACGGCCGGTCCACCTTGTGACCGTCCACGGTGAAGTGGCCGTGGGCGACGAGCTGCCGTGCCTGGTAGATGGTGCGGGCCAGGCCGGCCCGGTGCACGATCGCGTCGAGGCGTCGCTCCAGCAGCGTGACCAGAGCCTCGCCGGTCTTGCCGGTGCCGCGTACCGCGTCGTCGAACGCGCGCCGCAGTTGGGTCTCGTTGACGTTGTACTGGTGCCGTAGCCGCTGCTTTTCCAGCAGCCGCACCTGGTAGTCGGAGGGCTTGCGGCGGGCGCGGCCGTGCACGCCGGGCGGGTACGGCCGCCGCTCGAAGTACCGGGTGCACTTGCGGGTCAGCGGGATGCCGAGGGCGCGGGAGATGCGCGCCTTGGGTCGTGGGTGGTTCACGTGGACGTCTCCGGTTCAGTAGGTTAGCCTGCCCTCACTAAGGTGAGCCTAACTGATCTCGGAGGTCCGTGTCATGCAGCCCAGTCCCGCGGAGATCGCCCGGACGATGGCATCCGGCCGGCTGCCCGGCATGGCGCACGTCGCCTGCCGCCCCGGACCGCACGCCGTACGGCACGCGACCGACCCGATGGGGCGGATCCTGCTGCTCGCCGCCGGGTCCGATCTGCTCGACAGCGCGCTGCGACCCGTCGCCGGCACCGACGACACCGCCGTGGTGCTGGAGGTGGCCGACGTACCGCCGGTGGCCGGTTCGCCGACGCACGGCCGGGTCTGGGTGTCCGGCTGGGTCGGCCCACTCGACGGCGCCCCCGCCCGGATGGCCGCACTGGACTTCGCCGACGTGCACGCCTGCCCCGACCTGCTCGACATCGGCCGGGGGGCCACCATCTTCAGGATGGAGGTGGCCGAGGTCCGGCTGGAACGCTGTGGCGTCACGATCGACGTCGACCCGGACGAGTACGCCGCCGCCGAGCCCGACCCGATCGGCGCCGTCGAGTCGGAGCTGCTCGCCGACCTCGCCGACCACCACCGGGCCGAGATGACCGCGTTCATCCGCCGGCAGTTGCGCGACGCCGGTCACCGGTCATTGGCCGGGGATCCGCAGGTCGTCCGGATGGACCGGTACGGTTTCGTGGTCGCGCTCGGCCCGCACGGGCCGCGCGCCCGGTTGGCCTTCCCGGCCCCGGTCCGTGATCGCGCCGAACTCGCCCGCCTGCTGCACCCGGTGCTCTGCCGGCGCTGCGCCCCACCGGCCGCCGCCTGACGCGGGGCAGCAGACTCAGCCCGGCGTCGTCTCGGCCGCCCCGGCTGCTGTGGTCAGCGGCCCCGTCAGGTAGCGCTGGATCGTCGGACCGACCGCTGCGGCCACCTCATCGGCCACCATGGTGGACAGCGGTGCCAACCGCAGGATGTACCGGACCACCAGCAGACCGGCCATCTGCGAGGCGACCAGAGCGGACCGGATCGGCAGCTCCGCCGGTTCGATGTCGAGCTGGCCGAGCACTCGCCGGATGATCTGGGTGGTGACGAACTCGCGCATCAGCCGGGCGGTCCAGTCGTTGGTCAACGCCGACCGCAGCAGCGCCAGGGCCGCCACCCCGGCCGGCGAGTCCCAGACCCCCAGCACCAGCCGGACCAGCCGTTCGCCGACCTCGTCGGGCCCGCCGGCAAGCGCCTGCGGAAGCAGCTCACCCGGATCGACCGGCGCATCCATCGCGGCCAGGAACAGGTTGTCCTTGGTGCCGAAGTAGTGGTGTACCAGCGCCGGGTCGACACCGGCCGCCGCGGCGATCGCGCGCACCGACGCCTGGTCGAAGCCACGTTCGCCGAAGACCTGCCGGGCGGCGGTCAGGATCGCCTCGCGGGTGTCCGGGTTGCCCGGTCGTCGCCCGGTGCGTCGTGCCATCGGTACCGCTTCCTGTCGCGTCGGGTTCAGCCGCTGCGGCGGCGCAGCGTCGCGGCGGCGAGGACCAACGCGGCCACCACTGCCCCGGCGACCACGGTCAGGTCACGCCAGAGCGTCGCGGTCGGCTCCGGATGCGCCCCGACCTCGGTCAACGCCGACACGGCGTAGGACAGCGGCAGGACGTTGCTGATCGCCTCCAGCCAGCCGGCCATCTCGTCGCGGGCGACGAACAGCCCGCAGAGCAGCAGCTGTGGGATCACCACCACCGGCATGAACTGTACGGCCTGGAACTCAGTGCGGGCGAAGGCGCTGCACAGTAGGCCGAGCGCCACCCCGAGCAGCGCGTCGAGCACCGCGATCGCGATCACCAACGCCGGGCTGCCGGCGGTGGACAGGTCGAACAGCCAGTACGCCACAGCGCTGGCCAGGGTGGCCTGCACCGCCGCCGCGAGCCCGAACGCGATGCCGTAGCCGAACAGCAGGTCCAGCCGGCCCAGCGGGGTGGTGAGCAGCCGTTCCAGGGTGCCGCTGGTGCGTTCGCGCAGCATCGCGATGCTGGTCACCAGGAACATGATCACGAACGGGAAGACGCCGAGCATGATCAGCGCGACCCGGTCGAACAGCGCCGGCTGCCCGCCGGTGGCGGGCTGGTCGCCGTACATGTAGTAGAGCAGGGTCAACAGCAGCGCCGGTACGACGACCAGCAGCGCGACGGTACGCCGGTCGTGGCGCAGCTGGCGCAGCACGCGGCCGACCGTGACGGCCAGAATCCTCGGGTTCACCGGTCTGCTCCTCGGCTCGGGTCGGTGGTCTGATGGTCGCGGATCAGCCGCAGGAAGGCCTCGTCCAGGTCGTCGGTGCCGGCGGCGGCGCGGATCGCCGCCGGGGTGTCGTCGGCTATCAACCGACCGTCGCGGATCAGCAGCAGCCGGTCGCACCGGCCGGCCTCGTCCATCACGTGGCTGGAGACCAGCAGGGTGGTGCCGGCGGCGGCGAGGGCGTGGAACCGGGCCCACAGCTCGGCCCGCAGCACTGGGTCCTGGCCGACGGTCGGCTCGTCGAGCACGACGAGTTCCGGGCGGCCGACCAGCGCGCAGGCCAGCGAGGCGCGACTGCGTTGGCCGCCGGACAGGTCGGCCACCAACTGTCGGGCGGCTGCGGCGAGCCCGACGTCCGCCACGGCCTGGTCGGCGTCGGCCGCCGGCAGGCCGTACAGGGCGGCGAAGTACCGGGCGTTCTCCCGGACCGTGAGGTCGGCATAGACGCTCGGCGCCTGGGTGAGATATCCGACGGTACGCCGCAGCTGCGGTGCCCCGGCCGGTCGGCCGAACACCCGGACCTGTCCGGACCGGACAGTCTGCACGCCTACGACGGCCCGCATCAGCGTGCTCTTGCCACTACCGCTCGGACCGAGCAGTCCGGTGACGCTGCCGCTGCTGACGGTGCACGAGACGCCGTGCAGAACGCGGCGTCGGCCGCGGTCGACCACGAGGTCGGTGACCTCGACGACGGGGTCCATGGCTGCCTCCGAAGAAATTCATCATCTGATGAACTCAACGATAGTTGAATTACCTCGGCTGGTCCATGGGCGACGGCAGCCGCGGTGGTGGCCGGCGGTCGCGGTGGTGGCCGCCAGCGCCGTAGGGCTGCGATCCTGGACCGCGTGGAATCGTCAATGGAACGCACGGTGACTGTCAGCGAGGCCGCAGGGCGGGTCGGACTCACCGCGCACACAACCTCACCGTCCTGGACTACCAGATCGACGCCTGCCGCAGCGAGGTGCGGCGGACCGCCACGCCGTAACGCCGGGCTGCGGGCGCTGCGGGACGCCGACCTGTGGGTGGTGTGGGACGGGACCACCCGTCCCACACCACCCACAGGGTCAGATCGCGAGTAGCCGGTCCAGGAACTCCCGGTACTGCCGCAACGCCATCCGCATCGACTCGGTGTCCGGCGTCTCGTTGTGCCGGTGCGGGTCAAGTTCGACCTGTTCGGCCAGCAGCCGCTCGGCCAGCGTACGGACGGTGTGCCCGACCAGCGACTGAGCCTGCGCCAGGGCGACCTCCGGTTCGTCGACGAACCGGGCCTTGATCTCGTGCCACTCGTCGCGTAGCTCGTCGGCGGCGTCCTCGGTCCAGATGGTGATCGGCGGCAGCGTCACGTCACCCGGCCGCGCCGGCCGGACCGCTACCGGCTCCTCGTCGTGCCCGGCCGCCGGGCCGGTCGGCTCCTCGACTGTGGTCAGCATGGCAGCTTGCTCCTCGTCCTCGTCCTCGTCGTCGTCTTCGTCCGCATCCTCGTCTTCGTCGTCGAACTCCTCGTCGTCGTCCTCGTCGAAGCCGTCGTCGGCGGCGTAGAACAGATCGCCGGCGTCGCCGTGCGCGGTGACGGTCTCCTCGTCGTCCGCCGGGTCGTCATCCGCCCCGGCCGTCGGGCCCGACCGCTCGTCGTCAACCGGGTCGGCCTGCCCATCCGGGCCGGCGGTCGGATCCCCGTCGCCGTTCCTCTCCTGACCGGCGGCTGCGGCGTCCTGGTCGACCGGCCCGGAATCCTCCCCGTCCGACTCGGCGTCGGTCCCCGCCCGTTGCCCGGACGTCGGGTCGTCGTCCGCCTGGTCGTCTGCCTGGTCGTCCGGCTGGCCGGATACTGGTGCCGGCGGCTCGTCCTGGGCCACCGCCGTCGCGGCAGCCGGCGCGCCCCGGTCGTCGTCCTCGCCGTCGTCCTCGCCGTCGGCCGGGCCGCCCGCCGGGCCGTCGGGGTCTCCCGCTGCCCCGGCGGGCGCTGTCGCCGCGGACTCCGCCGGGTCCTGCTGAGCCGACTGCTGGTGCTCGGGTGCGTCGGGGACGGCCGCGCCGCCACCGAGCAGCTGCGTGGCGATCGGCGGCAACGGGCTCGGACCGTTGCGGTCGGCCGGCTTCGGCACGATCATCGGGATCTCCGTCGTCGCCTCGTTGATCGGGTTGTCGTCGAAGGCGGTTCGGGGCGTCGGCACCGGGGTGCCGTGCACGGGACCCGAACCTGCGCCGGTCTCCTCCGGCTTCACCGGCCCGGCGTGTGCAGGGGTGGGGGTGGGCTGCATTGCTGATCCTCCGTCCGCTTCGGCGGGGGCGACCCGGTCCCGGTGTGACCGGAGCCGTCCGCACGGGCGTGGTGCTGGGTGGTGCGCCGACTCGCTGCGCCGGCCACAGCCGACAGGCCCGGCAGACACAGACCACCGGCCCAGGTGCAGTAACCCTGAGCGGAAGGTGCGATCGGCGGGCACCGGGGCCGGGGCCCGCCGGGCAGTGGATGTGCCCGCAGACCTGGACCGTGGCGGCGCACAGCCAAGGTACTCCGGAAGCCGTACCGGCACAGCCCCCGAACCGTCGATTCCGGCCGACCGCTGTCGGGCTCACGACACCGCACGCCGGAGGCCGCGCCACAGCGGTCGGGGCGTACGGAACAATCGGGCACTGTGTCCGTACCAGATGAATCGGCAGCCGGCCCACCGACCACCGCCCGGCGGCCCGCGCCCGGCGACCCGCCGCGGAGCTCCGCGCTCGATCCCGCCGTCGCCGCCCGGCTGCGCCGCACCGCCGACGGCCTGGTCGCCGCCATCGTGCAGCGGCACGGCAGCGGCGAGGTGCTGATGATGGCGTGGATGGACGACGAGGCGCTGCACCGCACCCTCACCACCGGCCGGGCCACCTACTGGTCGCGCAGCCGGCAGGAATACTGGGTCAAGGGCGCCACCTCCGGGCACCACCAGTACGTGCGGTCGGTGCGGCTGGACTGTGACGGCGACGCGGTGCTGGTCACGGTCGAGCAGGTCGGCGCCGCCTGCCACACCGGGGCCGGTAACTGTTTCTTCGACGAGCTGCCGGTGACCGGCACCATCGCCGACCCTCAGGAGAATCGATGATCACCGGTACGGTCAGCCCGGACGAGCCGACCTTTCAGACCCTGGCCCGGCAGCGTCGGGTGGTGCCGGTCACCCGACGGCTGCTGGCCGACGGCGAGACCCCGGTCGGGGTGTACCGCAAGCTCGCCGGCGGACCCGGCACCTTCCTGCTGGAATCCGCCGAACAGGGTGCCGGGTCGGCCGGCACCGCCTGGTCGCGCTACTCGTTCATCGGGGTACGCAGCGCGGCGACGCTCACCGAGTCAGCTGGCGGTGCGCACTGGCTCGGCGATCCGCCCGACGGGGTGCCCACCGAGGGTGACCCGGTCGAGGTGCTGCGGGCGACCGTCGCCGCGTTGACCGGGCCGGCCCCGGACACCGACCCGGTCGGCGGCGGCCTGCCGCCGCTGACCGGCGGCCTGGTCGGCTACCTCAGCTACGACTTCGTCCGCCGGTTGGAGCGGATCCCCGAGCACACCGAGGACGATCTCGCGCTGCCCGAGTTCGGGTTGCTGCTCGCCACCGACCTGGTGGTGCTCGACCATTTCGACGGTACGGCGATCCTGGTCGCCAACGCGGTCCTGCCAGCGGCGGCCGACCCGGTCACTGCGGCAGCCGCCTACCACCACGCGATCGGCCGGCTCGACGCGATGACGACCGCGCTGTCCCGGCCCAACCCGCCGATGGTGTCGATGATGGACGCGCCCGCCGCGCCCGGGCCGGCGGCCCGTAGCCGCACCGCCGCGGGTGCGTACCCCAAGGCGGTCGAGGAGGCCAAGGAGGCGATCCGGGTCGGCGAGTGCTTCCAGATCGTGCTGGCTCAGCGGTTCGAGCGGGACACCTCCGCCGACCCGCTGGACGTCTACCGGGTGCTGCGGGCGACCAACCCCAGCCCGTACATGTACCTGCTGCGGTTCGACGACTTCGACGTGGTGGGCTCCTCGCCGGAGGCGCACCTCAAGGTCACCGTCACCGCCGGCGGCACCCGGCGGGCGATGCTGCACCCGATCGCCGGCACCCGGCGGCGGGGCGCCACCCCGCAGGTCGACGCCGCCCTCGCCACCGAGCTGCTCAACGATCCGAAGGAACGTGCCGAGCACGTGATGCTGGTCGACCTGGGCCGCAACGATCTCGGCCGGGTCTGCCGGCCGGGCACCGTCGAGGTGCCCGAGTTCGCCACCGTCGAGCGGTACAGCCACGTGATGCACATCGTGTCGACGGTAGTGGGCGAGCTGCGCGAGGACCGGACCGCGTTCGACGCGCTGGCGGCCACCTTCCCGGCCGGCACCCTGTCCGGTGCGCCGAAGGTCCGGGCGATGGAGATCATCGAGGAGTTGGAGCCGACCCGACGTGGCCTGTACGGCGGCACCGTCGGCTACTTCGGGTTCGGCGGCGACCTGGACATGGCGATCGCGATCCGGACCGCGCTGATCCGCCGGGGCCGCGCCTACGTGCAGGCCGGCGCGGGGATCGTGGCGGACTCGGATCCGGCCGCCGAGGAACGGGAGACGCAGAGCAAGGCAGCGGCGGTGCTGGTCGCGATCGCCGCCGCCGAGACGCTGCGTCCGGCCCGGTGACCGGTCCGGGCATGTCCGCCGCGCCGGGGCGGGCCCTCGCCGGCACCGCCGTCACCTGTCTGGCCGGAGCCGGCCTGGTGATGTACGCCGCTGGACGGGACTGGGCGGTCGAGGTGACCGGGCGTCCGGCGCCGCTGCCGGCGGTCGAGGTGGCCCGCACCGGTGCCGACGTGCTGCCGTGGCTGCCGGCCGTCGCCCTGGTCGGACTGGCCGGCACCGGCGCGGTGCTGGCCACCCGAGGGCTGGCCCGGCGGCTGGTCGGCGCGCTGCTCGCGGCACTCGGCGTGGCGCTGGCGGCCGGTGGGCTGACGGTGCTGGTCGCTGGTGCCGGTCCGACCGGTCCGACGACGGACAGCACTGTGTCGGCCCCGCAGTGGCCGGCGTCGACGGTGATCGGTGCGGTGCTGCTCGCCGCCGGTGGGCTGGTCACCGCGCTGCGCTCCCGGCACTGGCCGGCGATGGGCGCCCGGTACGAGCGAAGCCGGCCCGGTGGTGACGGGTCTGGTGGGGCGGGGCCCGGTGGTGCCGGGTCCGGTCCGGGTGCCGACGGCCGGGTGACCGGTGCGGGTGGCCGGTCTACCCGGTCGACGCTGGATGCGTGGAACGCTTTGGACCGGGGCGAGGACCCGACCGAGGACGACCTGGGCGCCGACCGGTGACGGCAGCGGTGGCGGCTTCAGCGGTGGCGGCTTCAGCGGTGGCGGCTTCAGCGGTGGCGGCTTCAGCGGTGGCGGTTGTGGTGGCTTCATCAGCGGTGTCGGGCACGTCGACGGACCGGCCGGCGGTGAGCGTGGCCACCAGCCGGCGGATCTCGTCCCGCTGGTGGGCGCGGGCCCGGTCGGCGCAGATCGCCTCCCAGGCGTTGCCCTTGGCGGTACGTACCCGGTGATCGCCGACCACGGCCCGTTCCATGGTGTGCACGACCTCGGCGGCCAGCGAGACCACGGCCCGGGGGATGGCGATCAGGTCGACATTGGCGTCCCGTGGTGTGCTGCTCATGGCGTCCCCCAGGTGGTTGCGTGGCCGGCGGCTACCGCCGACCAGTCTGCCCGAACCCATGCTGACCGGGGGCTGTTTCACAGCGGTGACCCGCAGGTCAACTATCGCCCAACGGGGCGGGCGGCACCCGTACCACCGGTGTTGATCTGCACCACAGCGGAGCCGGCACCGCCGACACGATATGATCAGTGTCGATGGGGTCCGGTGCTGCCCGGGTGGCCCGGCCCCCGGTTGGTCGTTGGCACGGTGGGTGACGCCCTTCTCACAAAAGTTGGGCATTATGCCCCAGCCCAGATGGTGAGGCGCGCCATACCCCCGACTCCGGCTCACCTGCGTCGCCACCTAGCATCGGGCGCATGACACCCGGAGAGGGGAGTCCGTTGGTGACTGCTGACCAGGAGGACAGCGCCGGACCGTCGGCGCCGGCGCTCGGAGTGCTCGACGAGATCATCGCCGGCGTCCGAGCCGAGGTACAACGCCGCGAAGGGCTGGTCCCGCTGAGCCGGATCCGTGAGCTCGCCGCCGCCGCGCCGCCGCCAATTGACGCCTGCGCAGCGCTGCGCAAGCCTGGGGTCGGGGTGATTGCCGAGGTCAAGCGGGCCTCGCCGTCCAAGGGTGCGCTGGCCGACATCCCGGACCCGGCCGACCTTGCCTCGGAGTACGCCGCCGGCGGTGCCCGCTGCATCAGCGTGCTGACCGAGCAGCGGTGGTTCGGCGGCTCACTGGACGACCTCACCGCCGTACGGGCCGCCGTCGACGTGCCGGTGCTGCGCAAGGACTTCATCGTCTCCAGCTACCAGGTGCACGAGGCCCGCGCCCACGGCGCCGACCTGGTCCTGCTGATGGTGGTAGCGCTGGAGCAGAACGTGCTGGTCGGTCTGCTGGAGCGGATCGAGTCGCTGGGCATGACCGCGCTGGTCGAGGTGCACACCGAGGAGGAGGCCGACCGGGCCCTCGAAGCCGGCGCCCAGGTCATCGGGGTCAACGCCCGTGATCTGCGCACCCTGGAGGTGGACCGGTCGGTGTTCGAACGCATCGCGCCAGGGCTGCCGAACAGTGTCGTCAAGATCGCCGAGTCGGGGGTGCGCGGGCCGCACGACCTGATCCGGTACGCGTCGGCCGGCGCCGACGCCGTCCTGGTCGGTGAGGGCCTGGTGACCCAGAAGAGCCCCCGGGACGCGGTCGCCGAGCTGGTCAACGCCGGCAACCACCCGGCGACGCCGAGGCCGGTCCGATGAACGCCCCGAACGTCACCGGCGTCGACGCGCCGGGCACCGGCGTGGGGTCCGCCGCGCTGCCCGACGACACCGGCCACTTCGGCCGCTACGGCGGACGCTTCGTCCCGGAGGCGCTGATCGCCGCCCTCGACGAGCTGGATGTCGCGTACCGCAAGGCGATGTCCGACGACGGCTTCCGGGCCGACTTCGACCGACTGCTGCGCGACTACGCCGGCACCCCGTCGCTGCTCTACCGGGCCGAGCGGCTGTCCGCGCAGGTCGGCGCGACGGTGCTGCTCAAACGGGAGGACCTCAACCACACCGGCGCGCACAAGGTGCGCAACGTGCTCGGCCAGGCGTTGCTGACCCGGCGGATGGGCAAGCCCCGGATCATCGCCGAGACCGGCGCCGGTCAGCACGGTGTGGCCAGTGCCACCGCCGCCGCCCTGCTGGACCTCGAATGCGTGGTCTACATGGGCGAGGTAGACACCGAACGGCAGGCACTCAACGTGGCCCGGATGCGGATGCTCGGCGCCACCGTGGTGCCGGTGACCACCGGGTCGCGTACCCTCAAGGACGCGCTCAACGAGGCGCTGCGTGACTGGGTGGCCAGCGTCGACCACACCCACTACCTGATCGGCACCGCCGCCGGCCCGCACCCGTTCCCGGTGATGGTCCGCGACTTCGTGCGCGGCATCGGCGACGAGGCCCGCCAGCAGTGCCTGGACAGCCTCGGCGCGCTCCCGGACGCGGTCACCGCCTGCGTCGGCGGCGGCTCCAACGCCATCGGCATCTTCCACGCCTTCGTCGGCGACGACCAGGTCCGGCTGTACGGCTTCGAGGCCGGCGGGGACGGGGTGGCCACCGGCCGGCACGCGGCCAGCATCACCGGCGGTGCCGCCGGGGTGCTGCACGGTGCCCGTACCTACCTGCTGCAGGACGACGACGGGCAGACCCTGGACTCGCATTCGATCTCGGCCGGGCTGGACTACCCGGCGGTCGGGCCGGAGCACGCCTGGCTGCACGACGCCGGCCGGGCCCGCTACCAGCCGATCACCGACGCCGAGGCGATGACGGCGTTCCAGCTGCTCTGCCGCACCGAGGGGATCATCCCGGCGATCGAGAGCGCACACGCGCTCGCCGGCACCCTGCGGATCATCCCGGAACTCACCGCCGAGCTGGGGCGCGAGCCGACCATCGTGGTCAACCTCTCCGGGCGCGGCGACAAGGACGTACACACCGCCGGCGCCTACTTCGGCATTCTCGACGGGCAGGACCGACTCGACGGGCAGGACCGATGAGCATCTCGGTGGCGTTCGACAAGGCCCGGGCCGAGGGCCGCGCCGTGCTGGTCGGCTGCATGCCGGCCGGCTTCCCCAGCGTCGACGACAGCATCGTCGCGATGCGGGCGATGGTCGACGCCGGGGTCGACGTCATCGAGGTCGAGCTGCCCTACTCCGACCCGGTGATGGACGGCCCGGTGATCCAGCGGGCCAGCGACATCGCCCTGGCCGGCGGGGTCCGCACCGCCGACGCGCTGCGGATCATCGAGGCAGTCGCCGCGACCGGCGCGCCGGTGGTGACCATGACCTACTGGAACCCGATCGAGCGGTACGGCGTCGACGCCTTCGCCCGTGACCTGGCGGCGGCCGGCGGCACCGGGCTGATCACCCCGGACCTGATCCCGGACGAGGCGGACGAGTGGCTGGCCGCCTCGGACGCGTACGGCCTGGACCGGACCTTCCTCGTCTCGCCGTCGTCGACCGACGCGCGGCTGGCGATGACCGTGCGGCACTGCCGGGGTTTCGTCTACGCCACCGCGCTGATGGGTGTCACCGGGGCCCGCGAGCAGTCGTCCGGCGCGGCACCGACCCTCGTCGGCCGACTGCGCCAGCTCACCGACCTGCCGGTCGGCGTCGGTCTCGGGGTGGGCAACGGCGCCCAGGCGGCCGAGGTCGGTTCGTTCGCCGACGGGGTGATCGTCGGCAGCGCGTTGATCCGGTGCCTGCTGGACGGGGCAGACCTGCCCGCCGGGCTGGCCGCGTTGCGGTCGCTCAGCGGTGAACTCGCCGCCGGGGTACGTGCCGTGACCCGGTGAAGCGGGTTGGGCGGCTTGGCAAAGCAGGCACCGTGACCTGGTCAGCCGGCGACACGCCTGACGCTGGCTGACCGGGGGTCACTGGTTCGGGGTCCACGACGGTAGCGTGTGCACCCGTGACACTCGCCGCGATCCCTAGCCCGGCCACCGCTGTCTGGCAACTTGGTCCGATTCCCATCCGGGCGTACGCGCTCTGCATCGTCCTCGGCATCGTGGTGGCCAGCGCGGTCACCGAGTACCGGCTCCGCCAGCGCGGGGTCCGGCCGTGGGCGGTGCTGGACATCGCCATCTGGGCGGTGCCGTTCGGCATCCTCGGTGCCCGGCTCTATCACGTCATCTCCTCGCCGCAGGCGTACTTCGGCGCCAACGGCAACCCGATCGAGGCGTTCTACATCTGGCAGGGCGGTCTCGGTATCTGGGGCGCTGTCGCCGGTGGCGCGGTCGGTGCCTGGCTGGCCGGCCGACAGCTGGGCATCCCGCTCAGCGTGATCGCCGACGCGCTCGCTCCCGGCCTGCCGCTCGCCCAGGCCGTCGGCCGGTTCGGCAACTGGTTCAACAACGAGCTGTACGGCGGCCCGACCACCTTGCCGTGGGGGCTGCAGGTGCACCAGATGGACCGCAGCAACCCCGGTCAGGCGCTGCGCGACCCGGAGGGCAACCCGGTGCTGGAGCCGGGGCTGTACCACCCGACGTTCCTGTACGAGGCGATCTGGAACGTCGGTGTCGCCGCGCTGGTGCTGCTCGCCGAACGCCGTTGGAAGCTCGGTGCCGGTCGGGCGTTCGCGGTGTACGTGGCGGGCTACACCGCCGGGCGGTTCTGGATCGAGATGATGCGGACCGACGAGGCCAACGAGATCTTCGGTGTCCGGCTGAACGTGTGGACCTCGGCGGTGGTCTTCCTGGCCGCGCTGGTCTATCTCGTCCGGGTACGCGGCCCGCAGCAGTTCCTCGTCCCGTTGGACGAGGAGGGCCGGCCGATGCCGCCCGTCGGCGGGTCGACGTCGGCCGACGCCGGCTCGGACGAGGCCGGGCCGGGCGCCGCTGGCTCGGGCTCCGCTGGCTCGGGCACCGCTGGCTCGGGCACCGCCGGGCCGGCCAAGAGCGGGGCGACCGGATCCGGGGCAGCCGGTGAGGTGTCCCAGGTCGACGTGTCGGGCAAGAAACCCGCCGCCGAGTTGGCCGCCGGCTACCGGGTGGTCACCGAGGAACAGTTCCGGCGGTACGAGAGCACCGGTGAGCTGCCGGCCGAGACCACCGCCGGGACCGGCATCGAGGCCACGTCGGCGGCCGAGATCACTCCGGCGGCCGCGACCGAGCCGGCCGCTGACCCGTCGGCCGCCGAGCCGACCGACACCGCGACCGGCACCGGCACCGACGGCGTCGCTGGAGCCGACGCCGAGACCGGTGCCGGCACCGGCAAGACCGGAAGCTGACCGCCGGTCGGCGGGCGCCGGCCGACCGGGGGAGAGGGGGCGGGATGCGTACTGCGGTCGTGGTGGGGGCGGGTATCGGCGGTCTGGCGGTCGCCGGTGCCCTGGCCCGCACCGGTTGGCGGGTCACCCTGCTGGAACGTGAGGACCGGGTCCGGTCCGACGGCACCGCCCTGGTGCTCTGGCCCAACGGTGTTCGCGCGTTGCGGGCGTTGGGCCTCGGTGCCGGGCTGGAAGCGATCGCCACCCCGGTGTCGCACACCGGGGTACGTCGCCCCGACGGGCAGTGGCTGGTGCAGCCCCGGCCGCAGCCGGAGGACCGCGCCCCCGTGGTGGTGCACCGGGAGGATCTGCACGACGCGCTGATCGCCGGTCTCGGCGAGCAGGCCGAGATCCGCACCGGGGTGACCGTGAAGGGCCTGCGGCCGGCGGTGGACCGGCCGGCGGTGACCATCGGCAGGGGCGTCGTCGAGGCCGATCTGGTGGTGGCGGCGGACGGTGTGCACAGCGCGTTGCGTCCGGCGTTGGCCCCGGGCAGTTCGGTGGTCAGCTCCGGGTGCTCGGCCTGGCGGGCGGTGATTCCCTGGTACCGGGCGCCGCAGCTGGCCGCCGGCCAGGTCGGCGGCGAGATACTCGGCGCCGGCTACCGGTTCGTCTCGGCGTCGCTGGGTGAGCGGGGTTCGGCCGGCGGCTCCAGCCGGGGCGGCATCTACTGGGTGGCGACGGCCGCCGGGGCCTCCCGCCCGGAGCCGCCGGCGACCCAGCTGACCCTGCTGCGCCGCTGGTTCGCCGGCTGGCCGGCCCCGGTGGGCGAGCTGCTCGCCGCCACCGAGCCGGCTGACCTGGTCCAGCAGGAGGTCCGCGAGCTGCGGCCGCTACCCCCGGCGTACGGGTTCCCGGTCGGGCCGGGCGGTGTGGTGCTGCTCGGTGACGCGGCACACGCGATGCCGCACCATCTCGGGCAGGGCGCCTGTCTGGCGTTCGAGGACGCGGCGACGCTGTGCGCCCTGGTGCGGGACACCGTGCCGGGTCCGGCGCTGGCTGCGGCGGTCGAGTCGTACAGCCGGTTGCGCCGGCCACGGGCGGTGGCGATGGTGCGCCAGACCCGGCGGATGGCGGCGGTGCTGTCGGCGCGGGGCCGGCTGGCGCTGCGGGCCCGGGACGCAACGCTCGGCACCATCAGCCCGCGGCTGATGGGCAGTGTGGCAGCCACCGCCGCGCAGTGGCAGCCGCCGCCGTCCTGACCGTGTTGCCCGCGGCGAGTGGGCTGGTCGCCTGCGGGGTGTGGGCCGGTCAGCCGCCGGGGTGGGCGGTGGGCTCGGCGACACAGGAGGTGCCCACCCGGCGGAAGCCGAGCCGGTGGTAGAGCATCGCCACGTCGTCGTCGCCGGCGGCCAGGAAGATCAGGTCGACGCCGGTGGCGAGCGCGTGCCGGGCCAGCGCGGCGGTGACGGCCGATGCCAGGCCCTGACGTCGGGCCGGTGCCACGGTGCCGACGCCGACGATCTCGGCGACGTCGTCGACCCGGTTGAGTGATCCGACGGCGGCCGGCTGGCCGCCGGCCGGCAGCCCGGCCAGGGCGATGGTGTGGCTGCCGTCGGCGATCGCCGACCGTTCGTGCTCGACCAGAGCGTCCGGCAGGGCCGGGTCGACGATGGTCGGGGCCGGTGGGGCGGCGGTGGCGAGCCCGCCGGAGGCCGGCGCGGGCTGCCCGGCCGGGTCCGGTGCGCCAACGCCGGGACCGCCATTGTCGACAGTGGGAAATGTCACTGTAACAATCTCGGGGGCGTCGGCGCCGACGGTCGGCAGCCCGGTGCCGGTGCCGCCGGACGGGCCGAACGCCGCCTGGGCGATGGTGAACCAGGTGGTGAGATCGGCCGCGAAGCCGAATGAGTCCGGGTCGAGCAGCCGCACCGGCCGGTCGGCGAACCGGTCAACCGGGGGCAGAGCGGTCGGGTCGAGCACCATCAGCGGAGCCTGGCGCACGCCGAGCCCGGCCGACCTGGCCACCGCCAGCAGGTCCGGGTTGATCTCGTGGATCCATCCGAAGGACTCGGGAAGGCCCAGTTCGCGCTGCCGGGCGCGTACGGTGGTGATGTCGGCGGCGGCCGGCGGTGCGGTCACGCCTACCCGGGGACGGGCGTAGAACGGCCAACCCGCCTCCTCCTTCCGCACGAAAAGTACATAGTCACCCAGCTCTTCGGGGCGGGCGGCAGCACGCGGTACGGCATCGCAGAACCGGTCCAGCCGATCGAGGAGTGCGTTCTCCTGGTTGGCCACCTTGTGAGACTACACGTCCCATACAATGGACGTGTGATCAATTCGCACTGGTGATGTCCGGTGGCCCCTCACGTAGACTCAGAAAACTCTCCAGGGCCGACGTCGTCCCGAAACCTGTTCATGCGCGAGTGACGACAGGAGGCCCGGTGGTTCTTCCGTACCCGCAGGGACCGCACCCCTGCCCGCCGCAGGCATCCCAGCCGCCGGCGCAGGGTCTCTACGACCCCGCCCACGAGCACGACGCGTGTGGTGTCTCTTTCGTGGCGGACCTCAACGGCCGCCGCTCGCACGACGTGGTGGCCAAGGGCCTGGCCGCGCTGTGCCGGCTCGACCACCGTGGTGCGCGGGGTGCGGAGCAGAACACCGGTGACGGCGCCGGCATCATGATCCAGGTCCCGGACGAGTTCCTGCGGGCCGTCGTCGACTTCGACCTGCCGCCGGCCGGGCAGTACGCCACCGGCCTGGTGTTCCTGCCCGCTGAACCGGCCGACGAGGCCCGGGTCCGCCGGATCGTCGAGAAGTACGCCCTGGTCGAGGGCGCCGACGTGCTCGGCTGGCGGGACGTGCCGGTGCAGCCGGACGGGCTCGGCGAGACCGCCGACGCCGCCCGCCCCCGGATCGCGCAGCTCTTCCTGTCCGCGCAGCGGCTGACCGACTCGGCGGCCGGCCCGGCCGGCACTCCGTTGGCCGGGCTGGACCTGGACCGGGTGGCGTTCTGCGTACGCAAGCAGGCCGAGCGGGAGAGCGCCGAGCGCGGCGTGACCGCCTACTTCCCGTCGCTGTCCGGCCGGACCATGGTCTACAAGGGCATGCTCACCCCCGACCAACTGCCCGAGTTCTACCCCGACCTGCGCGACGAGCGGGTGGCCAGCGCGATCGCCCTGGTGCACTCGCGGTTCTCCACCAACACGTTCCCGTCCTGGCCGCTGTCGCACCCGTACCGGTTCATCGCGCACAACGGCGAGATCAACACGATCCGGGGCAACAAGAACTGGATGAACGCCCGCGAGGCACTGCTCGCCACCGGTGACATCCCCGGCAACATCCGCCGGCTGTTCCCGGTCTGCACCCCGCAGGCGTCCGACTCGGCCAACTTCGACGAGGTCCTCGAACTGCTGCACCTGGCCGGGCGCAGCCTGCCGCACGCCGTACTGATGATGATCCCGGAGGCCTGGGAGAACGACCCCGGGATGGAGCCGGCGAAGCGTGACTTCTACCGCTTCCACGCCAGCTTGATGGAGCCGTGGGACGGTCCGGCCTCGGTTGCCTTCACCGACGGTGAGCTGGTCGGTGCGGTGCTGGACCGCAACGGGCTGCGGCCGGGCCGCTGGTGGCGCACCAGCGACGGCCTGGTGGTGCTGGGCAGCGAAGCCGGCGTGCTCGACCTCGACCCGGCGACCGTGATCGCCAAGGGCCGGCTGCGGCCGGGCCGGATGTTCCTGGTCGACACCGCCGCCGGGCGCATCGTCGAAGACGAGGAGATCAAGGCCGAGTTGGCCGCCGCCCACCCGTACGGCGACTGGCTGCACGCCGGGCTGATCGACCTGCGGGACCTGCCGGAGCGGGACCACATCGTCTACGCGCACGACTCGGTGCAGCGCCGCCAGCAGACCTTCGGCTACACCGAGGAGGAGCTGAAGATCCTGATCGCGCCGATGGCCCGCAAGGGCATCGAGCCGATCGGGTCGATGGGCACCGACACCCCGATCTCGCCGCTGTCCACCCGGCCCCGGCTGCTGTTCGACTACTTCCACC